>JAJYZP010000126.1 GCA_021799875.1 Actinomycetes bacterium
CACTGCGTGCGTGAGAAAGTGTCCGGCCGCTCGTTGAGCAGCTTGCACCGAGTTCGACTGAGCGAGAGCTACCGCTGAGAGTCCAGCGAGACCAATCGCTCCACCAAGTTGGCGGGAGGTATTCAAAAGGCCCGAAGCGAGACCCGCCTGCTCTCGAGGAACACCACCGGTCGCTGCAATGGCAAGCGGCGTGAAAGAGAGCCCGACACCGAGAGTGATGAGAACACTCGGAATCGCAAGTGTACCGAGGTAGCTTGAGTTCGCAGAGATCCCATGAAGCAGAAAAAGGCCGATAGCTGAGAGAATCGGAGCGACCACCAGAATCGGTCGAGGTCCAAGACGGGTGACGAGACGGGAGGATATCTGCGCCCCGACGACGATAGCGAGCGTCTGCGGAACAAAGGCGAGACCCGCCTGGAGCGGAGAGTAACCCAGCACCTCTTGCATGTAGAGGGAGAGGAAGTACCAACTCGCAAAGACAGCACCTCCGACGAAGAACATAGCGAGATTCGAGACGCTCAAGCTTCGCAAGCGGAAGAGCCCGAGCGGAACAATCGGCGACGAAGCTCCCTTGGCTTCGTAGAGCAGGAAGAGGGAGACCAAGACCACAGAGAGTGCGAAGCTACCAAGTGTCTGCAGGGATGACCACCCGACCTCGCCACCACTGACGAGCCCAAAGACCAAGGAGGTAACCCCAACCGTAACGAGAACAGATCCGACTACGTCGAGCGACCTCTTCGACGACGAGCTCTTTCGCTCGCCCAGGTAGATCAAAGTCCCAATGACCGCAATGATCCCAATCGGAATGTTGATGAGAAAAATCCATCGCCACGAGAGCAGATCGGTCAAGACGCCTCCAAGCAGTGCGCCAGCGGCACCACCGGCTCCGGCAACGGCGCTCCACATACCGAGGGCTTTGGCCCGAGCACGACCTTCCTCAAAGGTCGTCGTAATGATAGTCAAGGTGGAAGGCGAGAGAATCGCCCCACCCAGACCCTGGAGAGCCCTAGATGCAATCAGGACGCCTTGCGAGTTCGACAGGGCTCCGGTGAGAGATGCGATGGTAAAGATCGCCAAGCCGACGAGGAAGATTCTGCGTCGGCCAAAAAGATCAGCAAGTCGACCACCGAGTAGTAAGAGACCAGCAAACGCCAAGGTGTAAGCGTTCAGAATCCACTGCAGGTTCGAAGCCGAAAAACCAAGGGAACTACGGATAGCCGGGAGGGCAACGTTCACAATTGAGACGTCGAGAATCACCATGAACTGCGCTAAGCAGGCTAGCGCCAGAATCAGACCCTTATGTTCCTGCACCTTCGCTCTAAAGACTGCCACAAAACCCTCTTTCCATTTTCCACAATCAGACGCGCACTACCAACGAGGTTGCTACCGTGCACCATCACCACACGTTCATCCAACTCAGACGCGTCAAGACCTCGATCTCAAAACACCAGAGCACCGCTCACACCGTCTCGCCCAATATCAGCTTGAGAGGTGTCGACGTGGTGAAGATCCACCGAGCCGGGGTACACAAGGCACCGGCCGACTATCAGTCGTTCTCCTCCTAACGCACCACTGCGCAAACTATTCCCGAACGGGTGAGTTCGTTCTCGGTCTCCACCCAGCCACAATCACCACGCACCAATGTCGATGCCTCTTGGGCGACCAACGGCGTGAAGTAGCAGTCTCCGCGAACCGACGATACCTACCGCTAACCCAGCCACCGATGCGCCTGGTTCTGCGTGCCACCTCCCCCAGGGCACGGACATCTTGCCGACTCGCCAGATCGAAGCTGCTCAGATCATGAACGCAAACGAAGACCGCCTGCCCCGATGGCGTGCTGGAAAAGAACTGCCTGGCTCGTTGATCGAACCGGGAATAGCAACAAGCTTTTAGTTGTAGGATACAATGAACAGCTATTAAGTTTGGGTAGCTTCTGTGTACGAGAAGGTGCCAAAGACCATCTCGTAGCGGTTCGCTCTCACCACGGGATGCATGTGAGTGTCTCAGGTTGCAGCACGAGAGCGTATCGTTCGAAGGCGCAAGCAGAGGAGGTTAGGTAGTGAGACCACAACATGAGGTGCAAAACCTATGACGACCACGCTTCACCAGCGATCTACCCCAGATCCGCGTCAAACACCTGATTCAACCAACCGTCACGGTGATCGTTATAAGTGGATAGCCCTCTCCAACACCACAATCGGTCTACTGATGGCAACCATCAACGGGTCGATCGTACTCATCTCACTTCCAGCAATCTTCAACGGCATTGGAATCAACCCTCTCGCTCCGGCTAACTCCGTCTACCTCCTGTGGATGCTGATGGGGTTCTTGGTCGTCACTGCAGTACTAGTCGTCTCTCTGGGGCGAATCGGCGACATCTTCGGTCGTGTCCGCATGTATAACATCGGATTTGCGGTCTTCACCATCTTTTCAGTCTTGCTTTCAATCACCTGGATGCACGGCACCTCCGCCGCCCTTTACATCATTATCATGCGAGTCTTTCAGGGGGTCGGCGCCGCATTCCTCTTTGCCAACTCAAGCGCAATCATTACCGACGCCTTTCCGAGCCATCAACGAGGTATGGCACTCGGAATCAACGCCGTTGCGGCTATCGCAGGGTCGTTCATGGGTCTAGTACTCGGTGGACTCCTCGCTCCGATCTCTTGGAGAGCGGTCTTTCTCGTCTCCGTCCCCTTCGGACTCTTCGGTACCGTATGGGCCTACCTCAAGCTCCGAGACACCGGCGTCAGAACTCGCTCCAAGGTCGACTGGTGGGGCAACCTCCTCTTTGCAATCGGCTTAATCTCGGTCATGACCGGCATTACCTACGGTATCGAGCCATACGGCAGCCACACCATGGGCTGGACGAATCCGGGGGTCCTCGCCGCCATTATCGGTGGCATCATCACGCTTGTCTGCTTTGGTGTCTACGAGACCAAGGTAGAGTCCCCGATGTTTCGACTCAGTCTCTTCCGAATTCGGGCCTTCGCCGCAGGTAATGTTGCCACGTTGCTAGCCGCCATGGGTCGAGGAGGGCTGCAGTTTATTCTGATCATCTGGCTACAGGGCGTTTGGCTTCCCGAGCACGGTTACAACTACGCCAACACCCCACTCTGGGCAGGAATCTACCTCATTCCACTCACCATCGGATTCCTCATAGCCGGTCCGCTCTCGGGCGTGCTCTCCGATCGATTTGGCGCTCGACCGTTCACGACCATTGGACTTCTCGTTCAAGGCGGAACATATCTCGCCCTCACGCTCATCCCAATCAACTTCTCATACATCGACTTCGCCATCATCCTCTTCGTCAACGGGTTGGCGGGCGGACTCTTTGCGGCGCCAAACCAGGCGGGCGTCATGAACTCGCTCCCACCAAATCAACGAGGGTCAGGTGCGGGCATGCTAGCAACCTTCCAGAATTCAGCACAGGTACTTTCGATCGGGATCTTCTTCTCGCTCATCATCGTCGGACTCTCGGCGACTCTCCCCCACGACCTCTACAGCGGGCTCATCCAGCAAGGTGTACCGGTTCAAGCTGCTCGACGAGTTGCCGACCTCCCTCCCGTCGGTAGCCTCTTTGCTGCCTTCTTGGGTTATAACCCGATAAAAGCGCTCTTGGGCCCAACTCTCTCGCACATGTCGGCAGTCCACGCAGCGTATCTCTCCGGGCGCGAGTTCTTCCCTCACCTCATCTCGGCATCGTTCGGTTCGGGCCTCCGAAACGCTCTCGATTTCGCTCTCGGTGCGGCCGTTCTCGCTACGGTCGCCTCGTGGCTCCGAGGGGGAAAGTTCCATCACGGCACGACATCTGAGACCCCGATCGACCAGGCCACCGTGGAGGTTGAGCTCGAAACGGCCGAATCGTCTTACCAATAGCGGCGCCTCAAGGCGGCGACTCGGCGTCATGTGCATAGAGGTCAGGGCGAAAGCAATGAGTTGTCTCAGACGCTCGAGGCAACTCGCCGAGCTTGCCCTGAAGAGCTATCGCTCTGCCTTCAACCGCCTGGTTGAGCACCCAACCGCTCGCTCCTCCAGTTATCGAAAGAACCGGCTCGCATATCTGTAGGCTCTCAAGCCCAGCCACCAAAGAACGAGTGGGAGTCATGAGGGCAAGCCCTGAACCACCTGGCCAAACGCGAAGATACCGAGGTTCGATAGAGCTCTTTGACGGCTTGGGTCAAGATTTTTCACCGCCAGACACGATAACTCGTTGTAGCGAGATGACTCGTGCTCAAGAGTCCTCACTGCGGATCTCCACGATCAGATCGCTCGTATCCTCGACAAGGGAGGACCATCACTCCTAACCAGTCTCCAAGGAGGTCACC
>JAJYZP010000041.1 GCA_021799875.1 Actinomycetes bacterium
CGGGTATACCCAACCTTTCGCGCATCTTCAATAGCGGTGTCCATGTACCGACGGACACCCGGAAAAGCTTGGAAGAACGACTTCAAGATCTCATCAGCCTCGGCGTTGGAGATTGCCAGGCGCTGTGCGAGTCCATACGACTCCATTCCGTAGGCGAGACCGTAAGCGACCATCTTTGCCCTCGATCGTTGTGTCGGAGTGACCGCTCCCTCCGGCACTCCAAAAACCTTCGCTGCCGTTTGAACGTGAAGGTCCCGACCGCTCGTGAGTGCTGCGAGCAGATTTTCGTCTTGGGAGAGATGGGCGATCACACGAAGCTCGATCTGTGAATAGTCCGCTACCACAAGACTTCGGCCCACCGGAGCAACAAAGACCTCACGAAAGCGCCGACCAGACTCGGATCGAATCGGAATATTGTGAAGATTTGGACGATCCGAGGATATCCGTCCCGTACGAGCTACGGTTTGATGAAAAGTTGCATGGATGCGACCATCAGCACCAATCTCAGAGAGAAGTCCTTCGGCAAACGTTGACCGCAGCTTCTCAAGCTCACGATAGCGCAGAACCAACTCAACCACACGATGTTCCCCACGAAGACGCTCGAGCGTCTGAGCGTCCGTAGAGAATCCAGTCTTGGTACGCTTCGAGGGCGTCAGACCTAGCTGTTCAAATAACACGTGGGCAAGCTGCTGAGTCGAGTTCGGATTGATCTCACTCCCTACCTCGCTCCAGATTTCCCCAAGGAGCGAACCAACTTCCGTACGCAGGTCAATATTGATGATCTCGAGAGCGCTGCGGTCGACTGCGATACCCGCAATCTCCATTTTTGCCAAAACCCTTATCAAGGGAAGTTCAATAGTCTCAAAGAGCTCGATTAAGCCCCGTTCACTCAACTGAGTTCGCAACCTCGGCGCAAGGGCTCGAACTGCAGAGAGGCGCATACGAAGATCGTCCACGGTCACACTCTCAGATCTCTCGAAGAGAGATCGCTGTCCCTCGCCGGGCGAGTCGAGATCGACTCCGAGATACCGCTCCGCCAGTGAGCTAAGGCTCAGATCTCGCGAGCCAGGATCGATCAAATATTCCGCTAATCCCAGGTCCATTGCAACGTTGGGCACAACGTCACCGGCGCCCAGCAACGAACGCAGCAGCTCTTTCGTCTCAATACCCTGGATCGCTGTATCGTCTACCGCAGCAGCCATGGCGGTCCGCAGATCCTCCGACCGAACAGACTCCCCGCGAACCAGAGCTTTGCCACTACGACCATCCCAGCCTGCGACAGCGCTCAGAGGACTACGCCCAGGGCTACCGTCGTAGAGCGCAATCGTCGACAAGGGAGCTTCTCTCGAAAACTCTAGATCTCTCGGTGCTACAATCTCGAGATCAACGAGATCGAGAGTTTGATTCGAGCTCTGAGTCTCTACACCTTCCTGGGTGCTGAGATCACGCCGGTAAGCCGAGGCAGCGGTCAGAGCGGAGAGCGAACTTCGAAGTTCAAGCGTTATGAAGATCTCTTTTGCGGATGACGAGTTCCACTCCTTCATCGAGAGTTCATCGAAGGAAACGCCGAGGGGAGCATCGGTCACAATCCGAGAGAGAATGGAGTTTCGCTGAAGCTGTTCAGAGGCCTCGGATATTGCTTGACGCTGCTTCTCGGGTAAGGAATCAAGGTGTTCGAGGAGTGCACCAATCGAGCCATACTCGTTGATCAGTTTGGCCGCAGTCTTCTCGCCGATGCCGCGAACACCGGGAAGATTGTCGGACGGATCTCCCCGTAAGGCGGCATACTCACTGTAGAGCTCTGGGGTTACCCCGGCCTTCGCTCGCACTGCAGCCGCATCCATCACGTCGATCTCGCTTACCCCTCTCCGGTTGTAGAGAACCGTGATATAGGGATCTCGAACCAGTTGAAAAGAATCACGGTCACCCGTTACGATGAGTGCTCGGACCTTATGGTCTTGCGCGAGACATGCCAGAGTACCAATCACGTCGTCGGCCTCGTAACCTTCGAGCTCGACACAGGGAATCTCCAACGACTCAACTAAGGGTCGCAAGAGCTGCAGCTGCGTCTTGAGCGACGACGGTGTCGGAGGACGCTGACCTTTGTACGCAGCGAAGATCTCATCACGGAACGTTGGAGCAGGATAGTCGAATGCAACCGCCATATGGCTTGGTTCGTAGGTCTTGAGCAGCGTTGCCATCATCTTTGAAAAGCCGTACAACGCATTCGTTACCTGGCCCGAAGAGCTCGCCATCGACTCAGGTAGCGCAAAAAAGGCACGGAAGGCTAATGAGTACGCATCGATCAACAGGCAGGTCTCCACGACCTCACCCTACCTTGGAGATATGACCTCGATCCCATCGAATGATTGGAAGAGAACAGTTGTCGAGAAGTGCGCCGCAACGAATGGTGCTTAGTGGTTATCAAGGTTGACCACTTCAATTACCAACCAAACCAGCAGCAACATGAAGAACACACCTACTGCCACCGCTATGCCACCAAAAGATAGCAGGATCACAAACACGACTGCACACGCTGCTAGCAGCATCACACCTGAGGAATTACTCTTGATCGCCATCGACATTAGTGTCACCTACAGGTGTGACACCTCAAAGACCTGAACATGGATACGGAGATGGAGACTCACCGTCATCTCTCATTGAGTACTGCAGTTCCGCCTGGTTGCCCATTGCTAACGTATCCGCTGCTCAAGTTGTGCTGCGCTCCGCAACGCCTTGGTCCTCGCTCTGGCGACTATTTACTGAGATGAAGGAACGATGCAGCAACCTCCCACACTCAGCTAGATGCGGAGACTGACCCAAGGATTGAGAGGTCCCTCGAGTGTCGATAGCAACTACCAGAACCTGGAACTCACCAACAATGAGGTCAAAGGAGCTCCTGAACCTCATGCCAGGAGGGAGAGTTAGGAAGGCTCTGGACGGAGGACACCATCGATTACTTGGGAGGCTACCGTTCCTAAGCGGAGCCGACCATCCATTGCTTTTCGTTGAAGAAATCGGAAGGCTTCGGCTTCAGTCATCCCTAACTCTTCCATGAGAAGACCCTTCGCCTGATCAAGAAGTTTTCGAGTCTCGAGCTTATCTTGCAAGACAAGATGCTCACCTCGGAGTTGCTCCATCTCCTCCTCTAACATCTTGTTCTCACCGTAACGGGCGAGAGCAAGCTCAATGGCTGGTACGAGCTCAGAGCTCTGAAATGGCTTCACGAGATAGGCCATGACCCCGGCCGTTCGGGCGGCCTCCACGAGCGCTCGCTGCGAGAAGGCCGTCAATATCAAGGTGGCGCAGATCCGTTCCTGTTGGATCACCGTTGCAACTTCAAGGCCATCGAGACCCGGCATCTTGACATCTAAGATTGCAATATCAGGCCGAAGATCCTGAATAGCTGCAAGAGCAAGGTCTCCCTGTCCAAAATCACCGACCACGTCGTAGCCCTCCGCCTCCAAGGTCTCCCGCAGGTCCAGTCGGATAATAGCTTCATCCTCAGCGAGCACTACACGTACGGCCATCGTTTGCTCCTGACATACCTAGCTCAAATGGTTCCCAACTACGATACCCCTGTTAGCCCCCGTCCTTGTCATAAGTCCACTCAGTCTGGAAGGAGACCTCATGATCCTTGCATCAGCGTCGCTTTGGGTCGCGCAGACGAACTGTTGGATCATCTCGGCCGACGACAAGGAGTGTGTGATCGTCGATCTTCCGCCAGAGCCCGAGGTGGTTGTCGATTCTATTCTCCGTCATGGTCTCAAGCCGGTGGCGATTATCGCCACTCACGGACATGTCGATCACATCGGCGGCATGCGCAGTTTTCTCGACCACGACGCAGTGGCAGCGACCACGCCGGTACACATCCATCACGATGACCTCTATCGCTTCAAAGATCAACTCTCCGCTATTGTGCTTCGCGAGCATCTTCTCCAAGCGGGGGTCAATCTAGCCGAACCTGAGGTGATTAACACCCTCGAAGATGGTGACGTCATACGTGGTTCTGGTCTTCGCTTTACCGTAATCCACACGCCGGGCCACACCGAAGGTTCTGTCTGCCTACGAGTCGATGACTACGACGGTGACGATTTACTATTTTCGGGAGACCACCTCTTCAAAGATTCCATTGGCCGGACCGATCTGCCCGGCGGATCTATGGAGGCCCTTATGGCATCCATGGCCGACAAGATCCTTCCTCTCCCCGATGACGTGCGCGTCTTGCCAGGTCATGGACCAGAGACCACGGTCGGACGAGAGCGTCGATATAATCCATTCCTTCGCTCACTGAGCTAGTGTCCATTACACGGTGCTAGCGCTCAGCTCTGCGATGAGAGCGAGGAGAGGGTTCACGTCAATCGTCGTCAACCAGGAGACGTTTGCGAGCGATCTGAGCCTGGAAAACCGCCTTGCCGATTCTCTTCTCAGCGTCCGCACTGAGACGGGAAAACTGAGCTCCTACAATCGATCCACGTCTCGACGCAATCTCTACCATTACCTCAAGGTCGCCATCGTCAAGATGCAGAATGAGCAGCACAGTATCGGAGAGTTCGATACCGAAATCCTCTGGAAGCTGGATCCCGACACCAGAGTTAGAGAGATCGACCGCTTGACATGCGATTCCAAGACGGGTCTTCTCAGGTTGAGGCACCAAGGTGACGCGTGCGTCGAAACGCACTCGCACAAACGCTCGACGATTGAGATACTCCCACTCCTCAAGCGGATGCAGAGCATACGCCTTGGGCCCAAGATCGGTTATCGGAGAGATTCGAACCGGTACTCGCCAACTCTCCGAGAATAGCGGGTAAACGAGTGAAGCCGTAACCGCCGGGGAGAAGTCCTCCGGTAGCTCCTGGGCACGAGCGAATACGGCCTCTTTAGAGGAGAACAGGACTTCGAGATTAACTTGCTGGATCGCAGCCCGATTGACGAGATCGATCACGCCGTCGTGGCCTCGTGACGCGGTACTCCCAGGCTGCTCAAAGTAGAGTATGACCCGAGACTCGGGCGTAATTTCAGATGTCTCCATCGCCGACCTACTTGGCTTCGAACTCCAACACTATCCCGATCTATCGGCAAAAACTTCGGTAGGTTGAATGACGACCCGAGGCATCGTACGGAACGCTCGTTAACAACGGTGCAGTCTTATGCTCCGAGCCTGTCTCATCAAGCTGCATCTCGCAGGGATGGCTACAGATCGCTAGACGTCCGCTCGCCGTCGATGCAGATGGGCGCCACCTTCTTCGAACTTTGGACGAAGAAGGTGGCGCCCATCTGCGTGTACCCGGGGCGGGATTCGAACCCGCACGCCCTTGCGAGCAAAGGCTTTTGAGGCCTCCGTGTCTACCATTCCACCACCCGGGCAGTCCGCCTAGTCTATCTCATCAGATTGCGCGACCCATCGTTGCCACGTCAGCCCATACCGTACACAAGCTCAAAGTCTCAAGAGCGCAAGCAAGCAAGAGAAGAACGACCCAAGATCAGCATGAGGTCTCGCAGTTACGACTGCTACAAATCACAGTGTGAGCGAATATCGTCCGAGAAGCCTCACCGACAAGAGCTGTGAAACCTCACCAACCGCGCAGTGCGCCGCATCGGGTGGGACCCTGATATCTATCAAGCTGAAGCTGATCAACCACCAGCCGTAGGAAAGTGGCGACCGCAAGCTTCCGACCGCCTTCGGTAACACTGAAGTTCAGAGTGTGTGGACAGCTGCAAACTTCAACCACTTCCTCGCATTCAATCACCGAAAAGTCCACCAGAGCAAAACTTCACTCCAAGTTGTAACTATTGACTGAATTGAAGAGTCTAACTTAGGTCATGACTTGTACGAGAGAGTTCGAAGACAGTCTTCACTGGCGTCCGATCAGACGAACAGTGAAGATCGCTCAGACATCTACCACCTCTCTTGGTCACCCTAGAAGAGGCCAAAGCAGCCATCAGCTCGCCTGGAGGTCGTCCTTATGATCTGCTTCGTGTTTCCCGGTCAAGGTTCGCAACGGCCACAGATGGGTCTTCCATGGGCTGACCAGCCTTCGTGGGAACTCGTCGAAGAAGCCTCCGAGGTGGCTCAGCGAGATCTCTCTCGACTTCTACTTCACGCCGAGGCAGACGAGCTCTCCATGACACGAAATACCCAGATCGCTACCTTCCTCACCTCGATGGTGATACTCGATTCCATTGAGCGAATCGGCATCTCGCCACAGCTCTGCGCCGGCCACTCTCTTGGAGAGTATTCGGCTCTCGTAGCGGCTGGAGCGGTCACCTTCGAGGCAGCGGTAACGCTTGTTTGTGAGCGCGGAGAAGCAATGCAAGTAGCAGCGGAGGAAAACCCCGGGGCAATGGCAGCACTTCTCGGAGCTGACGACGAAAGCGTTCGAGCTCTCTGTTCTCACATCGGTGATGGGATCTTCGTCGCTAACTATAACTCCGATGGCCAAACGGTGTTAGCTGGCCTCACACGCGCTATCGATATCGCTCTCTCCGATGCGCGCAACTTCGGCATTAAGCGTGCAGTCAAGATACCCGTGGGTGGAGCTTTCCACACGCCACTCATCGTTTCGGCTCAGGCTCGACTCTCCAAGGCTCTCCATGCGACGCGCTTCTACGACTCCGATATCCCAGTCATAGCCAACGTGGATGCCGAGGAGCACCAATCGGCACGTTCGTGGCCGGACCTCCTCTCCGCACAGCTCTGTTCACCGGTCCTCTGGCGCCAAACCATGAACCTTATCGGCGCCCAACATCCGAACCTCATCGTAGAAGTGGGTCCCGGGGGAGTTCTTGGAGGTCTGCTCAAGAGAGCCTTGCCAGAGGTGCCCACGGTCTCAGTTGCTCAACCAAGCGATCTCGAAACGTTGCTCTCGGCCGTTACGGCCGAGGGACCATTTCATGACTGGGCAACCAGTCATCACGGTGAGCGCTTCTACGCATCCGAACGGATCGTTGTTGCGCCCCACTCGGGGGTCTTCTCCCCTACGCTTCAGCCAGATCCAGGTGCGGCTGCAAAAGGCCAGACTATCCACGTTGGGGACTCGTTGGGGAAGATCGGTGAACACGAGGTCCGAAGTCCCTTTGACGGTGTGCTGCAGGGGATGATAGCGGTCGACGGTGAACGAGTCATCATGGGACAGCCAATCGCATGGCTGAGAAACGGGGTCGAGTAAGGATGCAAGGTGCAAGAGTTACAGGATGGGGTCACTATCTCCCAGACCGGATAGTCACCAACGCCGACTTCGAGGCACGACTCGAGACTAGCGACGCATGGATAACCGAGCGAACCGGAATTCGAGAGCGCCGCATGGGTGGCACGACTTCGAGTCTCGCCATCGAAGCTGGGCTCGAAGCCATCAAGTCCGCGGGACTGGTACCCACCGACATTGACTTTCTGATCCTCTCAACAACGACTCCTGATCAGACCGTGCCGGCAACCTCCGCATTCGTTTCGGACAGGATCGGAACGCGCGGTGGCGCAATGGATATCAATGCGGCGTGCGCCGGTTACGTCTACGCTCTCGTTGTGGCTAAGTCGCTCATAGCTACTGGGCACTCGAAGATTCTCGTCATTGGATCGGACACGCTCTCCAAAATTACCGACCAAGAAGACCGTTCGACCGCCGTTCTCTTCGCAGACGGCGCAGGAGCAGTCGTCGTTGAGGCCAGCGACACCGATGACTTCTTGGGCTGGGATCTCGGCGTCGACGGATCTGCCGTAGACATTCTCTTCTGCGATCATGGCGGCTACCTCAAGATGGAGGGACGAGAGGTCTTCAAGCGCGCTGTACGCGCTATGGTTGGTTCCGCTCAGAACGCAATGGAGCGAGCAGGGGTCACGGCCGACCAAATCAGCTTGGTCGTTCCGCACCAAGCAAACCTTAGGATTATTGAGGCTGCAAACGAACGCCTCGGACTCCCCATAGAGAAGACCGCCATCGTCTTGGACCGAACCGGCAATACTTCGTCCGGATCGGTACCGATTGCACTAGCACAAGCGGCCGATGCGGGTCGTCTCCACAACGATGACCTCGTCCTGTTCTGCGGTTTTGGAGCAGGGATGACCTGGGCCTCTTCCGTACTTCGCTGGAGCGCAGATGGCAATAGGTGATCCGAACGACCACTCGCAACACGCGCTGGTCACCGGCGGAGGAAGAGGCATTGGTGAAGCTGTTATACGAGAGCTCCTTCACTCGGGGTACCAGATAACGCTCACCTATCGATCGACCACCCCACCGCAGGACCTGCTCGAACACCCTCGCATTCACGCGATCAAGTGCGATATTTCAGAACCAAACGAGATCGCTTCAGCCATTGAGCAAGCAACAGCCCACTTCGGTACGATCGAAGCTCTCGTACTCAACGCCGGCATGACCCACGACGGGCTACTCCTACGCATGTCTGAAGAGGATTTCTCGTCAGTGATAGAGACGAATCTGACCTCCGCCTATCGATTCTCTAAAGGCGTGCTCCCAATGATGGTAAAGGCCCGGTTCGGCCGGATCGTGCTGATATCGTCGGTCGTAGCGCTCATGGGATCGCCGGGTCAGACCAACTACGGAGCATCCAAAGCTGCGCTCATCGGCTTTGCTCGTTCGCTAGCAAGAGAGGTTGCATCACGCAACATTACGGTCAATGTCATCACCCCAGGGGCGATCGATACCGACATCTTTCAGGCCTCTGGCGAAGCGAGAACCAACGCAATACTTGAGGCGGTTCCACTTCGTCGAGCAGGACGGCCAGACGAAGTTGCATCGGCGGTAGGGTTTTTGTGCTCTGAACGTTCGTCCTATATCACTGGAGTCGTTCTCAGCGTTGACGGTGGGCTTGCTATGGGAATCTGACGACCTTTCGGTCGTCGATCTGTTGTAAAGTCACAAGGTTTCATGCTACTGATGCATGATGGAGAGGAAGAAATCACATGGAAAGAGACGAGGCATTCGCCAAATTTAAAGAGACGACCGTTAAGGTTCTTCACGTCGAGGAAGACAAGGTGGTTCCAGAGGCTACTTTTGCCGGCGATCTCGAGATCGACAGCTTGGATCTCGTAGAGCTCGTTATGGCGCTGGAAGACGAGTTTGAGATCACAGTACCAGAGTCTGATCTCGAAGGGGTCGACACCGTCGGCAAGGCCTTCGATCTCATCTACGGAAAGCTCTAAGTGAGAATCTCCTGGGATCCACTCGACCCCCATGGTGGGATCCGTTCGAAGCGCAGGGTCGCAGTAGTCGGTCTTGGCGTCGTATCGTGTCTCGGCACCAGCAAGGAAGATTTCTGGGAAGGACTACTCGGCCCTTCTCCGACTGGTATCCGTGCCGCTACGAACTTCGACCCTTCTCCCTGGCTAACGCCAAAGGAGCTGCGTCGCTACGACCGCTACAACCAGTTCGGGGTTGCAGCAGCCGATCTCGCCCTGCAGGATGCGGGGACCATTGAAGTCGATCCAGCTCGTGCCGGTGTCTGGATGGGTACGGGTGTCGGAGGCCTCGAAAGCTTGGAAGCACAGGTGATCGTCGCACACGAGCGAGGACCAAGCCGGGTAACTCCGTTTCTCGTTCCCCTCATGATGGCGAATGCCGGAGCGGCCTCCATCGCTATGCGTTTTGGTTATCAAGGTCCCTGCGAGACAACGGTGACAGCTTGTGCTGCCTCGAATCAAGCAATTGCTAACGCAGCTCGTTTGATTGCGAACGGACGATGCGACGTGATGCTCACTGGTGGTGCCGAGGCTGCTATTACCCCGGCAGCTACCGCTGGGTTCAACAACATGACCGCTCTCAGCGCAAGCTACACCTCCCGACCCTTCGACAAAGATCGCGATGGATTCGTTCCAGGTGAAGGATCTGGTGTCTTAGTCCTCGAGGAACTCGAGCACGCCAAGGCACGTGGAGCGCATATCTATGCGATCATTGAGGGAACGGGATCGAACGAAGATGCGCATCACATTACCGCTCCCCTCCCAGGCGGTGTGGGCGCAGCGAGATGCATGCGACTCGCCCTAGACGATGCGGACCTCGAGCCCGATGCGATTACCCACATTAACGCTCATGGCACGTCAACGCCTCTCAACGATCTCGCTGAGTCACAAGCAATCATCTCGGTCTTTGGAGATCGCCGGCTTCCAACGACTTCGGTCAAAGGAACGCTCGGGCATGGCCTCGGCGCCGCAGGGGCTCTCGAAGCGGTTGCTGCATGTTTAACTATGGAAACACGGACTATTCCGATCACGGCGAATACAAAGGAGATCGATCCTGATATACACATCGACGTGGTGATCAACGAGCCACGCACGATGGAGCCGGGATATATCTTGTCAAACTCGTTTGGTTTTGGTGGCCACAACTCCTGTGTGATCTTTGGCCCACCGGATCGGTAGAAGGCCGGAGTTGCCCGAGTAAAAAGCTCGTCCGCAGGCGACTCGATCGTTATCGTGGAGCATCACCTTCCATAACGATCCAGTCGCCTGTGCCGACCGCTGAGGTGGATTCAACTGCGCTCGACCTCTCTTTGAACAACACGGGGTCGGTATCAAAGTCACCGGCTCCTAAAGCGCTGGAGACGCACAACACCGTTGTGTTCTCCAACTCATAAGAGATTTCCGCAAAGCTCGACGATCGGGCTAACCTTAGTTAGGTGAACTCAGATCCCGTCAAACCTTTAGAAGACCGCGCTTCGTCCAATTCCGTCAATCCGTCACAGACTTCCCCCTCTCAAAGCGGTATATCGACGGCCCCTCAAACCGCCGAATCAAGAATCGATACGAGTTCCGAAGAGTTAGAGATCGGTTCCTTCACTCGAAATGGCCCTTGGACGGTCGATCTCTCCCGCTTGGAGTGGCTGCCCGCTACGCCTTATCTCAGGAAGCGATCCAAGGCGAAAGTACCGCTACTTATCCGCCACCGCACCGTTCCGCCAGCGAGACGTGTCATCGGCACCGGCATTCGCCTCGGCTCAGCCCTGTTGCTGTGGAAGATTCGCGAGAGCAACCGGGGTCAGCGTGTCTCACGGCTCGGGCTCTCCCGCCGACTTCGAGTGGCGTTCGAAGCTCTCGGCCCCACCTACATTAAACTCGGTCAGATCATCTCAGCTGGCGAAGGGATCTTCCCAGAGGAGCTAGTAACCGAGTTTCGAGAGCTTCGAGACCACGTTCGAGCAGAGCCATTTCCTCTGATCCGAGCCACCATCGAGTCCGAGCTTGGGGACCAGCTCGAAAATGTCTTCCTGACCTTCTCACGAGAGCCGATCGCCGCAGCGTCGATAGCACAAGTACACTTAGCCACTCTGCACAGTGGAGAGGAGGTCGTAGTCAAAGTACAGCGCTCCACCGTCGCAGACCTCGTAGAACGCGACCTTGCAGCGATGTCGTGGATCGCACCACAGCTGATAGGGAGAATTCCCGTAGCAGCTCTCGCAAACCCACCGGCCTTTGTGGAGCTCTTCGCCGAGACGATCGTCGAGGAGCTGGACTTTCGTCTCGAAGCAGCCAACATGTTAGACATTGCAAAGATCCTTGCCGAGACGGATCAACGTGCACTTGTCGTTCCGCGCCCGCATCCTCGCTTCGTCACGCGCAAGGTATTAGTCATGGAACGCTTACAAGGGTTCGGCTGGGAAGACGTACAGGGAATGCACGAAGCAGGGATCGACACTGCGAAGGTCGTTCGGGCAGCGATGGTCTCTTTCTTAGAAGGTGCCATCCTTTTTGGGACCTTCCATGGCGACCTTCACGGGGGCAATCTCCTCGTTCAGAGAGATGGCACCGTAGCGCTCTTGGATTTCGGTATGACCGGTCGCCTGGATGAGGTCAAACGAATGGCCTTTCTCAAACTTATGCTCGGCGGGACGGTCAATAACGTCTCCATGCAGGTAGAGGCCCTTCGAGATCTCGGCGCACTTCCTCCAGACACAAAGGTCGATGAGATCATCTCAGAGCTCGGACTCGACCGCCCTGCAAAGGATCCGACGCAGATGACGCCGGACGAGATGATGAACGAGATACGAGATATCACGAAAGCACTCTTGGGTTATGGGGCGAAGCTGCCCAAGGAGCTCATGCTCTTCGTCAAAAACATGCTCTTCCTCAATGCCTCGATTGCCTACTTAGCTCCAGATATCGACCTCTTTAGCGAGATCTCCTACCTCGTCACCTACTTCACCACGAAGTATGGCAGCGTGCTCTCCAACGAACTTGGCATGGAACTCAAACCCGACATCTTGGACCTCGACGGTGTGCGAAACTCCTTGGGACTCGACCACGCAACAACGGAGATCACCTACCGAGAGCTCCAGGAACGAAGAGAGATCATTCGCAAGCGAATGGAGGAGCACGGCCGAGCGCATCGATCACAGAACCGACCCAAACTTCTCCGTCGACGCACTAAGCGCTAGCTTCGTAGCAACCGTCACCGCAACGAACAAGCTGCACCTCCGGGCCTCGCTCGCATTGCAGCTATGGCGACCCGGAGACAGACCGAGAGCGAAGGTGAGCCATGTGACAACGACCAGGGCTGCACACGCAGATCGACCTCTCCACACATGGCCAAAGGGCCACCCACAGACCATAACAAGCAAGTAACGGTTCGAACGGCCACCCTACGGACTGTACGGCACCCCGTTGCTCGGTCACTCAATGCCATGAGCAACGAGAGATCGAGAGAGGACTCGGGCTCCTTGGAGAGCGCAACGGAAAGACCTTAGCAGGTCACTCCACCCTGGAGTGGAACAGATCTGCTGAGCGAGATCGGACACTGCGGCGGGTACCTCGCTCGCAAAGGTCCGAACCAAAGAGATACAACTGCACCAAAGCACTAGCTAACCGTAGGCTCAAAAGCCTACCAACTAAGGCTAGGCGACAGCTTCGAACGAGGTTCTACCGATCCTGACCTACCCTTGCGAGCGGGCCGGCAGATAGGGATATCGCCAGGGGCGTCGCGCATGAGCGTGAAAGTGATCGGGGATCCGCCGCATCGTGCGATCAATGAAGAAGTCATCTGTACCAAAGGCCTCACTCGCAACGGTCTGAAGTCGAGCCACCATGCCCTCCACCTCCCAGACCGCCGGAGACACTCCATGCTGACGCCACACAACCATCGGAACGCCACAAGACTCACACTCGGCAATCCAGCACAGGTCATCTTCGAACCAACGGCGCGTCAAAACAAGAGCATCACAGAGCTCACAGTTATCGGCCATCGAGAGCGGTTCGTAACCCCGCGACAAACGCTCCGATCTCCCGGGGGCCAGCCCCATCTAGCACTCGTCGAACGATAGCGGAGCCCACAATCACCCCATCGGAATCCGATGCGGCCTCGGCCGCTTGATCAGGATTAGATATTCCAATACCAACGAGCACCGGCTTCGTCGTGAGAGCCTTCAAACGAGGGCCAACTAGTCGAGCCGTGTCAGCAAGGGAAGCTCTCTCACCCGTCGTACCCATGAGCCCGATCCCGTAGACGAATCCCTCGGATTCTCGGCACAGGACCTCGGCCCGATCTTGTGGTGTACTTGGAGCCACGAGCTGCACGGTTGCGATACCTTGAGGTCTGGCAACATCACGCCACGGAGTCGACTCCTCGAGCGGCAGGTCGGGAATGATCACACCTGAGATCCCTCCGTCGACGAGCCAACCCGCAACGCGTTCCAAACCACTGTGATGGAAGAGGTTGAAGTAGGTCATCGCCACAAGCGGAACTGGTACATCCAACTGATGGAGATCCTTCATGATCTGAAGGGGATTAGCGCCCTGCTCCAGGGCGCGTTGAGATGCCTTTTGAATAGCTACGCCGTCGATCATCGGATCCGAGAATGGAACACCGATCTCGATGGCATCGACCCCAGAATCGACGCAAGACAGGATCAGGTCGAGCCAGTCATTGTTTAACCCGCCGGTGAGGTAGACAACGAGTAACTTACGCCCACCGTCTCTCCTCTGGCGTAAGTGCTGCTCCAGATCGATCGTCAAGAGAGTCGGTCCGCAAGCAGCTTCGCAACGACCTCTGCGTCCTTATCACCTCGACCCGACATAGTCAAGACTACGGTAGAACCGAGAGGAATCTCCTTACCGGCCTCACGCAGAAGATAGGCGACAGCATGAGCTGGCTCGAGCGCAGGGATGATTCCTTCGAGCCGTGAGAGCGTCGTGACTGCCTCTAGGACCTCCTCGTCACCTGCACATCGATACTCGGCCCGTCCTAGGGAAGCAAGGTACGAGTGTTCTGGGCCGACGCCAGGGTAGTCCAGGCCGGCAGAGATCGATACCGCTTCCTCTACCTGGCCAAACTCGTCCTGCAGGAGCTGAGATCGCATACCATGGACGACTCCAGGTGAACCCTTGGCGATAGCTGCACCACCCTCGGGCTCCACACCGACAAGACGAGCTGGACTATCCACAAAGCCACTGAAGGTGCCTGCTGCGTTTGATCCTCCACCGACACAGGCAATCACCACATCCGGCGAACCGCCGACCAGACGTTCGAACTGCGCAGATGCTTCCTCTCCGACCACCCGTTGGAACTCTCGGACCATGTACGGATACGGATGTGGGCCCATTACCGAGCCAATGCAGTAGTGCGTCTCGTCAATCTCCGAAACCCACGCACGCATCGCCTCGTTCACCGCGTCTTTGAGCGTCTTCGATCCAGAGGAGACTGGAACGACCTCTGCACCGAGCAGCCTCATTCGGAACACGTTGAGCGCTTGTCGCTCGACGTCGACCTCGCCCATATAGACCCGACACTTGAGACCCATCAGGGCGGCTGCGGTAGCGGTTGCCACCCCGTGTTGGCCCGCACCAGTTTCCGCTAAGATCGCACTTTTCCCCATCTTCTTGGTCAACAGTGCCTGTCCAATGACGTTGTTGATCTTATGAGAGCCCGTATGAGTCAGGTCCTCACGCTTCAAAAAGACACGCACGCCGAGATGCTCCGACAGGCGATGAGCTTCGGTAAGTGGAGTCGGTCGACCGGCATAGGAAGACAAGATCTCGGCATACTCCTGTCGAAACTCCTCGTCTGCCCAAAATTTCGTGAAGAATTGCTCCACCTCGATGCATGCACCAACGAGGGACTCTGGCACGAAACGACCGCCGAACTCGCCAAATCTACCGGTCTCATCCGGATGGCTCATGATACTCACGTGGGATCCTCCCAATTGTATGGCCCAACATCGTTCGATCCTTGGGCGCTCCTATCATCTTCAGTCGACTCATCGAGTTCTTGCTCAACCGCCCGGACCTGTGCAATAAAAGCTCGCAACTTCACAGGATCTTTCCTTCCTGGCCTCGACTCGACGTGCGTGGAGACATCCACTCCAAAGGGGCGGACCGCACGCACGGCACTTGCGACGTTCTCGGGCCGAAGCCCTCCTGCTAAAATAAGACGGGAGCGTTCGGGTATGCCCTCGACGATCGACCAATCGAAGACCTCGCCCGAACCCGGCGATGCGGCATCTACGAGATACGACCAAACTTTATACGATTTCATTGATGCCAACGGTTCTCGACCCGCAGCGAAGGCGCGCACGGTATAGCGCACACGCTCGGAGACGTACGCTGTCGCTTCAGGTCCCATCGACCCGTGAAGCTGTGCTCCGCTAAGACCCACTCGATGCACAATCTCTACAACATGCTCTGGGCGTTCATCCTGAAAAACGCCGAAGGTCAGGACACCATGGGGAAGCTGAGTGAGGATCGCCTTCACTGCGTCAGGTTGAACCCTTCGAGTCGACGGTGCAAAAACGAAACCAAGGGCATCGGCCCCAAGTGCCACCGCTAGCAGAGCATCTTCTGCAACCGTCAACCCACAGATCTTAATGAACATTGAGAACGCCGTCTCCGGTAGATCGTGAACGAAGACCGGCCATCATCCCGATCTCTCGTGCCGGGTCTTCACTTCGCACCAGCACTTCGCCGACCAGGACTGCGTCAAAACCGGCGTCTGCCAACAGTACGCACTGCTCGATGGTGGTAATGCCGGACTCTGCTACCCGTACAACTTCGTCAGGCAGCTTCTCGACGAGCTCTAAAGCTCGCTCAGTATCGACTGCAAAGGTCGTCAAGTTACGCTGGTTGACTCCAATGACTTGAGCACCACAACTCTGAGCACGATCGATCTCAACTGCATCGTGAATCTCAAAAAGACTGGTCATATCGAGCTCGTGCGCTAGCTCCGAGAAGGTTCGGAGCTCATCGTCGGACAAGATGGCAACGATGAGCAGAATTGCGGATGCCCCCATGATCTTGGCGTCGTACACGTCGCGAACGCTTACGGTAAAGTCCTTGCGTAAGATAGCGAGATCTGGATGTGCAGTTCGAATCGAACGAAGATCGTCCACAGATCCGTTGAAGAACTCCTCATCGGTCAGTACCGATACGGCCGCAGCGCCACCTGCCACATACGACTTAACCAAGAGCTCCGGGTTAAGGATCGGGGCGAGATCACCCTTCGAAGGAGATCGTCGCTTAACCTCGGCAATGACAGAGAGACGGTCACCGAGGAGAGCCTGCCGAAACGATGGAGCCGTGGCAACCTCACCCGCAAGGCCTGCGAGTTCACTGAGTGGTCGATCATCAGCTGCGCTGTGAGTGCGATGCCACGCCGCAATACGGTCCAGATACGTAGTCACAGAGCCAGCCTAACCTTTCCTCGCACAAACGCTTATCTCCACTACTAGCTCACACCAAGACTCAAGAATCTCTCGGTCAGCGCTGCGCTCAGAGTCCATCAAGCACCTCTCAAAGAACGATCTGCCAGCACGACATGTCACAAATGCGACGACGATCTACATAGATCCCTAACACTTCTCTGCTATTTTTGACAGCGTGGGAGCCGTTGAGCAGACTATCGTCGTCGTCGAAGACGATCCTTCGATTGCTGACCTACTCTCCACCTACCTTCGCAATGCGGGGTATCGCACCCTGCTCGCTAGCGATGGTACGAAAGCCCTCGAACTCTTCCAGCGCGAGCACCCAGCGATGATGATCTTAGATCTGAACCTTCCCGGTGAACTTGATGGCCTCGACATCTGTCGCGAAGTTCGACGGCACTCAGAGATTCCTCTCATGATGGTCACCGCTCGCGACGCAGAACTCGACCGGGTGATCGGGCTCGAACTCGGGGCAGATGATTATGTAACCAAGCCATTCTCACCACGCGAGCTCACTGCGAGAGTGAAGGCTATCCTCCGACGATCGGCGCGCTCCTCTCTGGATGCAACCGAGATCATCACGGTCAAAGAGATCATCATCGATCAGCGCCGACGTGAAGTCTCGGTACACGATCAAGTCATACCTCTCACCACCCGCGAGTTCGACCTCTTAGTTTTCCTTGCCAGCAATCGAGGTAGCGTCTTGAGTCGAAAGCAACTACTTGACGGTGTCTGGGGACCTGAATGGTATGGTGATGATCGCACCGTCGATGTACACGTACGTCAACTCCGAAAGAAGCTCGATGCACACTTTGCCCTCACGACGGTCTGGGGCGTTGGCTATCGGCTGGACTGAGACCGAGCACAGTGCGTACTAAGCTCACGCTCGCTCTCATGAGTACCGTCGCAATCACCGTTCTCGTAGCCGGAATCGGCGTGCTTGCGATATCGAACCGTATTGAACGAGATCAGACCGTAACGGTTCTCGATCACTCGTCAAAGCTACTCGCAACGCTGGCCTCCACGAACGAAGCACGATTCGAAGCTATCTATAACCGCGGACGTCGATTCGCTGGTGCACGAATCTTACTGATCACAGCCTCTGGATTCGTCGAAGGACTGAACGCAACGAAACTCGCCCACGATCCGCTTGTTGTTCAAGATCTCCTTCAGCTACGACAAGTCACAACGACTATCAATAGCAGCATCCTCGTCCTGCGACCGTTCCAGCTACCCGTACCCTTCCATGGTGCCTCAATCGGTGTCGTTGTCGAGTCTCGAGCGCTTCCAAAGAGTGCTATTTCGCTGCTCTACCTTGTTCTGGTCGCTATTGTCACCCTTGGCCTCGCCTACCTCCTTGCGCGTTTTCTCTCTCGACGATTGACCACATCGTTGTATGCCCTAATAGCAGCGACGAACTCCATTGCGCAAGGAAATCTCGATGAAGTCTCGGATCTAGTAGGAACCATCGATCCCGACTTGGCCGAGCTGAGCGAGTCTATTCACAAGATGGCAGTAGACCTCAAGACTGCTCGTGAGGCCGAACAGGGGTTCCTACTCTCGATCTCACACGATCTGCGCACGCCGCTCACCTCAATCGCGGGGTTCTCGGAGTCGATTATCGACGGGGCCATCGACGACCCGAGGCGGGCCGCAGCAACGATCCTGCGCGAGTCGCAGCGTATTGAGCGACTCGTCATCGACCTCTTAGAGCTAACAAAGCTACGATCCTCTCGATTTTCCCTAGACCTCAGGGACTGTTCCCTCAATCAGCTCCTCGATGATCTCGCCAACGCCTACGAACTGCGCTGTCAGGATCTTGGATTGCGGTTCCGATACCGCAGTCTCGCCTCACCGGTCGCAATCAGAACCGACCCCTATCGCTTTCTACAGGTTCTCGAGAATCTCTGTAACAATGCGTGCAAGTACACCAACTCATGGATCGAACTCAGCACAGTTCTCTCTGACGGTCAGATCAGCATCTCTGTGATCGACAACGGACCCGGTATACCCGAGGCCGACCAGAAACATCTTTTCAAGGAACAGTATCGAGGGGCAGCAGTCACCTCAAAGACGGAAGGCAGCGGGATTGGGTTACTCATCGTAGGCCAGTTGGCAAGGACCCTTGGGCTACGAGTGGCTTTTCGAACCCCAATCTCTCCAACCGGCGGAACCGAAATGACCATAATCGTTCCAGCCGCTATAGTTCTACCGGCAGCACAACTTTCCTAGCGCTGCCAGCACTATCAATACAAACTCACTCTTGAACGACGCCTCATTGCTACGAGACGTTTCTGTCAGCAATGGCTCTCACAAAAAGCAGCTACAGCCGCACCTGCGACACGCATCAACTTCCTACCGACCATCCAAATGATCCTTAGTACCTCGAGGTGATCCGAAGTGGAACCGCATTGGAGCTCTCTGCACCAACGTGGACCACGACTAAGAGGATGCCAACTCCTACCTTGGGGGTGATGACATCTAGGGTCGTTGGAGATGCGTATGCAACGGTTGCTGGGAGTCCTCCAATGGTGACAGAGACACCACAGTGAGCCATCTCGAGAGCTCCATAACAGGTCGCTCCTGCTTTGGTGAGATCTCTCCCAGAGATGGTGATGAACGATGAGGTGT
>JAJYZP010000127.1 GCA_021799875.1 Actinomycetes bacterium
GGTGCAGTTGCTTTTCGACTTCACGATACCTACGGATTTCCGATAGAGCTGACGCAAGAGATTGCGCTCGAGCGTGGAGTAGAGGTCGATCGGCAAGGTTTCGACCAAGAGATGGAGAGAGCGCGAGCGCTCTCTCGATCCGCAGGTCTCAAAGGTGCTGATGACGCCGGACTTAAAGAGCGAGTGATCGAGATAGCGGAGCGCTATGGACGATCGAACTTTGTTGGCTACGAACGCTTAGAAGAGAGTGGTCGACTGCTGGCGCTCGTCACCGACGACGATGGTGCGATGGTCGCCTTCTTTGATCAGACTCCCTTCTATCCGGAGGGAGGAGGCCAGGTGGGAGACCGAGGCGAGCTGCTCTCCGATGCTGGTCGTGCGCTCGTTGTTGATACAACTGCTCCCTTGCCTGGGCTGATCGGTCATCGAATCGAGATGATTGAAGGAAGCTTTGAACCCGGTCAGAGCGTGAAAATGGTCGTGGATCATCAAGCTCGAGCGGCGACCCGGAGGAACCATACCGGTACCCACCTCGTGCATGCTGCGCTTCGGACCGTTCTCGGTGACCACGTCGCACAACAAGGTTCGCTCGTTGCCCCCGACCGGCTTCGATTCGACTACTCCCACTTTGCACCGTTGACGAAGGAGGAGCAGCGTCGAGTTGAGGCGCTCGTCAACGAAGATATTCTCTCCAACGCTGAGGTCGTAGTCGAGGAGATGGATCGTGAGGTAGCGCTGAGCTCTGGAGCGATCGCATTTTTCGGTGATCGTTACGGCGAGCGAGTCCGTGTCGTCCGTGCCGGGTCTCGGTCGGTGGAGCTCTGTGGTGGTACGCACGTTCACAATCTCGGCGCTCTTGGGCTTTTTCGAATTATCTCCGATACCTCAATTGGCTCCAACACTCGGCGTCTCGAGGCGGTCACCGGTGAGCGAGCACTTCGGAGCGTTTGGGAACAAGAGGATCTCGTCGAGGCGGTGAGTGCAGCGGTACGTTCTACTCCGGTGGAACTCCTTCCTAAGATCGAGGCGCTCGGCGAGCGGGAACGAAGCGTGGCTGCAGATCTTCGTGCGATGACCTCAAAGTTCTTGGCTCGGGTCGCATTGGACCTCGTGCGGAGTGCTAGCGACGGTGTTGTGGTTGCGCGCTACGATGAACTCTCGCTCGAAGAGCTTCGTGAGCTGGCGGCGATCGTTCGATCCCATGGACCGTCGATCGTGAGCCTTGGCGGTATTGGACGTGATGGGCGCGTCTCGCTGGTGGCGTCGGTAGCTAACGATTCCGGCCTGACAGCGTCGGATCTTCTGCGCAGTGGTGCAGCCCTCATTGGGGGCGGCGTCGGTCGTCAGGTCGACTTTGCTATGACCGGTGGTAGATATCCGGATCAGCTTGATCCTGCCTTGGACGCGATCTCGTCCTATCTGCGGAGCCATATCAGCTAAGTGCGCGCGGTTGGATTGGATATCGGTACGCGTCGTATCGGGGTGGCGCTCGTATCTCGAGGCTCGCTGCTGGCAGTGCCGAGTGAGATTCTAGAGAGGCGCGATGATTGGTCGAAGGATGCGGAGATGATCGTTCGAGCGATCGAGGAGCGAGAGGCCGAGGCGGTCGTCATTGGTCTTCCGCTCTCGCACGGGGGTCTCGCCACACTGCAGAGTGAACGGATCCTCTCCGAGGCACATAAACTTGCCGAAGTCGTGACACTACCTATCTATCTTGCCGACGAGCGCTATAGCTCGGTCAGTGTTGCGAGAGTTCGAGCCTCGCTGGGTGTGAGTCAACGTCGGATGCGAGGTACGCTCGATGATGAGGCTGCGGCGGTCATCCTGCAGGGGTGGATCGACGCAGGCGGAGCGAGCACACATCGACCTCTTGAAGTCGCACAACACGGAGGTGATGACGGTCAATCCAGATGAAGGCGTGGAGAGTCACGACGAAACTATCTCGAATGCTCTACCGGTCTCAACTGACCGAGCTGAGATCGAGATTTCGCAGGATGCTCAAGCGGATGGCGTTGGCATCGGTGACCCTATCACCTCGGAGTCTGAAGAGGCTCGAGGGCTTGTGGTGCAAGGGACCGACGCCGTTGCATCGGCGCATCGCGGGTCAGACGATTTAAACGCAGCAAGCGCGAGCACGTTCGGTGGTATTGAACAACACAGGCGCGCGAGCGCGACGCCGGGACGCTGGCTTGCTCGAGGATTGATCGTCGTGGTCTTGATCGTGGCGGTGGTGGTCTCAATCCTTGGACTTCGGTTCTATAACGACGCGTCAGGCTCCTCCGGAGGAAAGGAGGTGACGGTCTTCGTGCAACCCGGATCTACGCTCTCTGATCTGGCGAACGTGTTGGCCTCTCGAGCTGTCGTGGGCTCAGCATTTGACTTTAAGCTCTACCTACACCTCCATCATGCGCCGATCCTTGAGCCTGGTATTTACTACCTGGTCACACACGAGGCATTCTCTAAGATCATTGCAAGCGTTGCACACGGTCCGGTCTCGGTGCGCCTCACGGTGCTTCCGGGCTCGACGCTTACCACCATTGCCGCTCAAGTTGCACGCTTGCACGGCCATTCCGCTCAGGCCTTTCTTGCCGCGGCACAGCCCTCAGCCTTCTACTCACCGTATTTTGTCAACGCTAGGCCACGAAATCTTGAGGGGCTGCTATATCCTGATACCTACTTCATCGATCCACTCGAGAGCGATCATCAGATCATCAAGACGATGCTCGATCGACTTGCTCAGATCGCAAGTTCTGTTGGACTTCGCCCAACAGGGAGTTACCATGGTCTCTCCGCCTATCAGATCCTCATAGGTGCCTCCATCGTTCAGCGAGAAGCGAATCTGCCCTCTGATATGGCAAAGGTGGCTCGTGTGATCCTCAATCGGCTCGCTGCTGGGATGCCGCTACAGATGGACTCCACGGTGCGATACGCGACCGGGAACTACAGTGGGCCAATCACCACGACACAACTTGGGAGTACGTCACCGTACAACACGTATGTCCATCTTGGACTTCCTCCTACGCCAATCTCTGCTCCCTCGGCAACTGCAATCTCTGCAATGCTGCACCCTGCGAACGGTAGTTGGCTGTACTTTGTGGCTCTCAGGGGTCACGCTCGAGAGGTCTTCTCTGACACCTATGCACAACAGGAGGCCGCAATAGCCGCGGCTGGGGGTCTTGGTTGACGAGGTCGACCGGTTCTCGTGGTAAAACAGAGTCGGTTTGGCCTACCGCTCAGACTGCTCTGGCAGGTGTGATTGGACATCCAATCTCGCACTCCCTCTCACCGGTAATGATGAATGCGGCTCTCGTTGCGAGTGAGCTCGATGCTGCTTTCCTTGCTTTTGACGTGGAACCAGAGGACCTTGCGCAGGTGGTGCAAGCGATGCGAGCGATGAAGGCTGTGGGCCTTATGGTCACAATGCCGCATAAAACCGCGGTAGCACGGCTCGTGGACGAACTGACTCCGCGTGCGTTACTGCTCGACTCGGTCAATGTTCTCTATCGGTCAGGCGATCGACTCATCGGCGACTCCACAGACGGTGCTGGCTTAGTTCGCTTTCTCTCTGAAATACTCGGAGATGGGCTTGTTGACAAGCGTTATGGCGTCGTGGGTTGCGGGGGTGCGGGTCGTTCGATCATCGCAGCCCTCGTCTCAGAGGGGGCGCGGGTCGCAGTGGCGAATCGGACGAACGCGACAGCGCTCGACTTTGTCTCCCGCCTCGACGGCGATGTCTCTGTTGTGTCATCGACCCCTGAACTGCGTGGCTCTGATGTCGTGATTAATGCGACCCCTGTTGGGATGGTCGGATCAGATCAGGAGGGGCTGTCGGTCGTCAGTGATGAGGTGCTAGTCGCTGCTGAGCTCTTTATTGATATCGTCTATCATCCTGCTGCTACCCCTACCATGCAGCGTGCGCAGGCTCTCGGGACACCGGCGTTGAATGGAGTTGGCATGCTCGTCGGACTCGGAGCGCTCTGTTTCGAGCTGTTTTTTGACCGGCCAGCACCGGTCGCGGCCATGAGGAATGCAATAGATCTGAGCTTGGGTGAGCGGACTTAAGCCCTCTGGAACTCCTCAGCGCCTTGACTTGGTTTGCAGGAATCGCAACTCCAACACTTGGTTCTGACGCTGACGCTATGGTTTTGCGTTCGTGGGCACCTGGCCGGAGCCTTGGATCGAATGTCACGGAATCCGTGGATTGAGAGCACGTAATGGTCGCTCCCGATGGGCTAGAGCGTCATCAGGCGAGTCGTCGCACTGCAGCCGCTCTGT
>JAJYZP010000003.1 GCA_021799875.1 Actinomycetes bacterium
GGGCCAGCTCCAACAAATGAGATCACAGATCCGCTCCTTCTTTGCTGTAGATCCTAGGTGGAGTATCGCAGTACCGTCCAGGCCGACGTGCTTTCCTCGACATAGGGCAGCGCTCACTGACCTGGTCTCGATGCAGATCGGTCTCGTAGGTCGCTTCGTGGATATCGCTGAGCTACGCCATCGATCTGTCTGAACGAACCGGTCTCGCTAGTCTTGCGACTCCGATCGCACGAGTAGCTTCCGAGCAGAGAACCAAGGGTAGACCGTAAGCGATCGGCGACCTGGCTGCAGATGGCACCCACTCGCAGTGAGGGGTTCTGAGTGTGCCACCAGCGGATCGGCACTACCGCCGAGCCTCCGGTGACGCACCCTTTGAGACGGACGCCTGATGAGTTTGCAAGCGTGTCATTGGCTACCGAAGACTCCTCTCTAGATATCGGTGCGGTCAGGTCCTGAGGCTCGGTGTGGGTGGTAAGTACGAGAGTGCGGCGCCTCAAGTGAGGTCGCTGCGCTGAGTGAGAGCTCGGTCTCGCTCGAAGGTTCGATCTGTGTCGGTGGCGATGCAGGTCTTTCGACACACAAGCTCGCCCTGAGCGAGAAGAGATTCGCTTCGGCTCTCGAGCGACGGTTGCTCTACCGTGTGCACTCGAGTGCGACGGTAGTTAAGAGACCGCTCCAATCTCGCGCTCATAGAGCTACTCCGAGGATCTCGCTCGCTGTCGACAAGATAGAGCGCAGACGGTTATCCTCTCACACTCTCGTTGCACTCAACATGCTGCATGTCGGCTTCGCTGAGGGGAGCGTGAGCAAGGCACACTTGTGGCTCTTGGGGCAGGGCGGTAGGAGCTGCTGTCAGTGTTGCATCGCTACCCGTGTCGCAGTGGTGGAATGATAATCGTTGAGAGGTATGGTGCGGTTTCGGTCTCTCGGAGTTCTGTGAGTTCGGAGACAGTGCCTCCAGGCAGTCCGGCACCGATCCCGATGACGGCTCCTCGGGATCGTCCGTGAGCTTCGATGCGCCTCGTGATCGCCCCAAGATTGCGTCCTCCCTTGTAGATAACGATTGCACAGGAGGGGTCTTCCAACTCCTGGTCGAGGCGATCCGTGACCTCTAGTCCTGTAAGAAGACTGAGGTGCTCGCTCTCATTGAGAAGCGTCATTCCGGTTGTCGCAACCACCGCTTGAAACGCCATGATTCCCGGAATTGAGGCGATGCTCACGTTCGGCGCGAGGGTCGTCACCATCTCTGCTAGCAAGTTGAAGGTCGAGAAGATATTCGGATCACCAAGCGTAAGGAAGGCGGCAGTGAATCCTGGTTTCAGTGCCGCTACGACCTCTTCCGCTGCGCCAAGTGTACTCTGTCGACGTTGCTCGATTCCGAGACTCCCTTGAGACATCTCGAAGAGGATTGGAGTGACCACTAACTCGGGTCGAAGGGAGCGAATAATGGTCTCGGCTCGGCCCGGTTGGCCCGCTGATGAGGTCGGACCAAAGATCAGGTCTGCTGCATCGAGAGTACGGAGTGCAGCCAGGGTGACGAACTCTGGGTTTCCAGGACCGACTCCGATTCCAACGAGCGTGGACCGAGCTTGTGGTGTAGTCTGCTGTGACATGATCACCAAATCGTAGTTCGAATGAGGACGATCCTCGGAGCCGGACATCGAACCGGCGTGCCGATCACGAGGTAGTGGCCTTGAGCCTGCGTTTCGGATAAGCCGAGATCTCTTCGCTATAGCGTAGCGTGGGGTGCTCGGGCGTAACAGAGAGCGTGACATGAGGAGACTGAGGCGTAAGATACCACCGACCGAGACTTCGGTCGAAGAGGCAGGGATTCCACAGGGTCTGGTCCCAAGGGAGAGCGATCTCTCTTTTGATGAGCTTGGCTACCTCAGTGCCAATCCTGATGTGGCTCGTGAGGTAGAGGCTGGGAACCTTCAATCAGGATACGTCCACTACCGGGTGCACGGTGAGACAGAGGGACGACCTCTCGAGCCTCAAGTAGTCGAGCACAGGGATCGTGAACGAGCACTTGCGCATTTGAAGCGTGACGGCAAAGGCTTAGAGATTGGCCCTTCCCATAATCCCTTGGCACCGAAGTCGGCCGGCTTCGATGTCGACATCGTTGATCATCTCGATCGCAAGGCTCTCATAAAGAAGTACTTGACGCATGGTATCGATCTACGTCGCATCGAAGAGGTCGACTACATCTCCCACGGTGAACCGCTCGCGGAGCTTACTGGACATCGTCGCCACTACGACTGGGTGCTCGCAAGTCACGTCTTCGAACACGTGCCAAATCCGATTGGATTCCTCTCTGATGTGAACGAGATTCTTCGAGATGATGGCGTCCTCTCTATGGTCGTTCCGCATAAGGCTCGGTGCTTCGACTACTTCCTGCCAACGACAACCACCGGTGCGCTGCTTGATGCTTGGTTACAGGATTCGAGGCGGCCGTCGCCGGGTCAGATCTTCGATCACTTTTCGTCGGCCGCTCTCTTGGGGGGTGCACTCTCGTGGGACGGTGATGAGCGACGGACTCCCGACTCCTTGGCACACGTATTGGGTGATGCGCGCAAGGTCTTTGAGGAGTACCGTCAGAACTCAGAGTACGTCGATGTGCACTGCTGGCGGTTCACGCCTGCGACGTTTCGCCTGATTCTCTTCGATCTCGCACAGCTTGGCGTCGTTCACTTTGAGATTCTCGGATTAGACGATCCCGGTGAGAGCGAGTTTTACGTCTCACTTCGTCCAGCACGTGGTGGGGATCTGAATCACGACGATGGTACGAGAGATCGCTTCGAACTTCTTAGGGCCGCCATGGAGCAAGAGGTTGGCACAACGGATACCACCTAGCCGCCAAGCGAGTAGGGGAGGAAGTAAAGCGGATCGATGGAGCTGTCATCAGTGATCTTGCTCGTGCGAGTGCTCTGTGGTCGATGAGGTCTCTGTGTCCGACTGCATCTCGGAGGAGAGCGGGATCCAGTAGCGACGAAGCCCCGGTTCCGCAGAGGATTCAGTTGTCTCTTCCAAGACGCCACCGCAACGCTCGATAATCGTTTGTGACCCCTGGTTACCCTCCTTGGTTGTGACAAGGACCCGAGCGATGCCGAGGCTTTGGGCTTGTCGAAGAGCAGCCTTAAGCATGAGGGTCCCATATCCACGACGACGCTGCCAAGGAGTGACCACGTAGCCGATATGTCCTCCTACCTTGGACAGGTACGGTGTCGAGATCGTATGGCGGAGCGATATCCGTCCGAGGATTTCGTCGTTCTGTTCGAGCGTGGCCACAAAGAATGTCGCTGGCACACGACCATCCGGAAGTCCGTCTCCACTCTCAAGAGTATCGAGATGCTTGAGGTAGTGGTTCCAGGACCAAGAAGGCTCGTAATCGAGTAAGAAAACCGAGCCTTCTTGGAGACATGCGTGGTGAATCAATCGTGCGCTTTCACGGTCGTCGATCCTCAGGCGCCGGAGGCGCACTTGTTGAGCCACCGCTTGTCGCTACCAGATCTTGACTCGAAGCTCCGGCTCGAGCCAGAGGTGGTCTGCTTCACGAACGGAGAACGCCTCGTGAAACGCGTCGAGATTTCGCACCACTTGATTGCAGCGAAACTCTGGCGGCGAGTGTGGATCTACCGCAAGCATGAGGGCCGTGGATTCGGGTCGAGATTGGTGGCGCCAGGCCTGTGCCCAGGCGAGGAAAAATCTCTGCGACGCCGTCAGGCCATCGATGATCGGAGGATCGCTTTCACCAAGAGAAAGGCGATAGGCTTTCCAGGCGATTCCGAGTCCGCCGATATCCCCAATATTTTCGCCAATGGTCAGTTCGCCGTTTACGTAGCCCTCGGAGACCCCATCAGGTTGTAGACCACTGTACTGATCGATCAACGCTTTTGTGAGCTTCTCGAATGCGATTCGATCCTCCTCGGTCCACCAGTCTCGGAGTCGGCCATCTCCGTCATACTTGGAGCCTTGGTCGTCGAAACCGTGACCGATTTCGTGGCCGATGACTGCTCCGATTGCGCCGAAGTTCTCCGCGTCGTCTCGCTCCGCGTCGAAGAATGGAAGCTGGAGTATTGCCGCTGGAAAAACTATCTCGTTGAATCCTGGGTTGTAGTAGGCGTTGACGGTCTGAGGTGTCATAAACCACTCGTCTCGATCGATTGGCATCGCGAGCTTGGCTAGCTCACGTTCGAAGGAGAAGGTGCTAATGGAGGCGAGATTACCAATGAGATCGTCGTGAGTAATCGAGAGCTTGGTGTAATCACGCCACTTCGAGGGGTAACCGATCTTCGGCGTGAAGGCGGCGAGTTTCTGCTGCGCCTGTTCTTTAGTTTCGTCACTCATCCAATCGAGATCGTTAATGCTCTCTTCGTAGGCCTTGATGAGAAAGGAGACCAAGCGGTCCATGTGGGCTTTCGATGCCGGGTCGAAGTGTTCCTCGACGTAGAGCCGTCCGACCGCCTCGCCGAGAGCGGCCTCAACGAGACTGACGCCACGCTTCCAGCGTGGCCGAATGACCTCTGCACCGGTAAGAACTTTTCCGTAGAAATTGAAGTGCTCCTCAACGAACGCGCCGTGGAGGTAGGGTGCGCTGTGGTGGAGCAGGTGGAAAGTGAGCCACGACTTCCAAATGTCGAGCTCGAAGCTCAAGAGGACTCCTGCAAGAGATTCGGTGAAGCTCGGTTGACGAACGACGAGTTCGGTCAAGGTCGCCTGGTCGATCGTCAACCCTTCGCACCAAGCGCCAAGGAGTGTGTCTGCACGAACGGCGCCGTCGTCTGGGAGCGATTGCTCGAAGCGAGCGACGAGATCATCCCACGTCATGAGGTTGTAGGTCTGGTCGACGTCTCGAGATCTGACATTATCCCAGTGGTATTGGGCTATTGCATGTTCGACCTTGACGACCGCCTCCGCTTTCCTAGCCGCATCGTCGATCCCAGCGAGCGAGAACATTCGCTCGATATGTTCACGATGTGCGAGACGAATTTGCTCGAAGTGTGGCTCTCGGTAGTAGCTCTCGTCAGGGAGCGAGAGGCCGCTCTGCTCGAGAAATGCAAGGTAGCGCGTCGGATCTCCAGGGTCGGAGTCGATGAAGATGGCGTAGATACCGCCATGACCATTGCGTTGGGCTCTCCCTAGGGCGCGCACAAGCGACTCGAGGCTATCGATATCATCGATGGACTTGAGCGAGCCCTGCAGCGGAGAGAGCCCGAGGGTCTCGATGCGATCCTCGTCCATGAAGCTTCGGTAGAGATCCCCGATCTTCTTGGCATCCTCATCGACTGGATCGCTCTGGGTTCTCTCGATGATCGCTCGAACCGCAGCCTCTGCTTTATCGGCAAGCTCGTCGAACGAGCCGTAGCGAGATTTCTCGGCCGGGATCGGATGCTTTCGTATCCACGTTGCATTGACGTGACGAAAGAGGTCGTCTTGAGGTCGAATGCTGTGGTCTAGTTCGTTGAGGACGATCCCACTCAGAGATGGCCGCTCACCACTGTCGTCGGTTTTCGGTGCTTCGGAGCTTGTCATGGTTGTCATGTTAGCCTCGAGCTCATCTGGATTGAAAGGCGACGCCAAGTTCTCAGAGTTTTGTTGCCGCGGGGGATCTGGAACGGTTCAGAGGTTCCGTGAACGCGATCGAGGGAGGCGGTCTCGTGGAGATCGTGTGAGGTTGACACTCTCTTCCGTCTCTCGATAGAGGTCGTATGGCCGTCAGGTTCGTGCGTGAGAGGGCGATTTGAACTCGCTGTGACCTCACTGTGAATAGCTCTGCTCGTTGAACGTGTGCTTGCGTGGGATCGTTAGTAGGGTGTGCGTCTGCAAAGGTTGCCGACGAACTTGCTAAGGAGTGCACAGTGTTAAACGAAAGGTCGCGTCGTGTTCGGAGATTCCGATCACGACGCTCTCAAAGCTTCCGGTGGATCGTTGGTGCCGGAACCGTACTGGTACTACCGGCCGCTACGTTGGCGGGCGCTGCCGGGGTCGCGTCCGCTTCGCCAGCGGCGAGTCCAGTCGGTCGTCTAGCACCGTATGTCGATACGGTGGTTGCGCAGAACTCGAACGCTTCGAACGGTGACACCAACCCGTACGGCATTGCGGTCATTCCGAAGACCGCTGGCTCGCTGGTAGCGGGCAATCTTCTCGTAGCGGAGTTCAACAACTCTGCTGGGACCTCGGGTGCGGGAACCTCTCTGGTTCAGGTCAATCCTACGACTGGGTCCGTCACTGATTTTGCCACTGCGGCGCAACTTGGAAACTCCGACTTGACGGGACCTGTCGACATAGCGATCAACCCTTCGAACGACTTCGTATGGGTTGGCGATTTTGGAGCCAGTGCCACCGGTTCGCAGAGCAACTACCTCGTGCTCAGCCCGACCGGTGGATTCGTTGCCGTAGAGACGAACGCTTCGGTCAGTGGTAACTCTTCGTTGTCGGCCTCTGCTCAACCTTTCGCCGGAGTCTGGGGTGCCGCTGTTGGTGTGGATCCTGCCACTTCGAAGACGGCGTTCTACTGGACCAACATCGCCGGTACGGCATCACCGAGTGGAACCGGTGAGGTCTGGCGAACGAATCCAGGCGGCCCAAACCTCTCTGCGAACTCGTCCTTTACCCCCCTTGCGGTGGGGCTTCCGGCGAGCGCCAGTGGCCTGACGGGTCCGAAGGGATTGGTCTACGATCCCAACAATGGCGTACTCTACTTTACTGACTCGATGAACAACACGATCTACGCTATTGCGAATGCCGCCACCGCTACTGGACCGGTGACCCCGCAAGTCGTTCTGCAGGGTGGTCCATTGAGCCAGCCTCAAGACCTGGCTCTTGACCCGGTAAACGGCAAGCTCTTCGTGGTCAACGGGGCTGCAGGACCGGGTACTTCGAATGCGATTATCGAACTGACAACCTCGGGCCACGTGGTTGGTGTTCGTGACCTCGCTCCGACGGAGTCTGCGGGTGGACTCTTTGGGATTGCTGCGACGATGAGCTCGGCCGGTGTCCCGACGTTGTACTACGACAATGCGAATGATTCCAATGTCCACGCTCTGATGCTTCCAAGTTCCAGTGGCTATGATATGGTCGCTCGTGACGGTGGCGTCTTCACGCAAGGACACGGCGGCTTTTTTGGATCCGCCGGAAACATCCGTCTGAACTCTCCGATCGTAGGCGGTGCGCCGGCAGTAGGCGGGAGTGGCTACTATCTCGTGGCTGCAGACGGTGGCGTCTTCACCTACGGTAGTGCGCCGTTCTTTGGCTCCCTTGGTGCCATGCATCTGAGTGCTCCGATCGTCGGCATGGCTACCACGCCTGATGGGATGGGGTACTGGCTCGTGGGATCGAATGGTCAAGTGTACGCGTTTGGTGACGCAAAGCTGTACGGCTCCCTCGCCGCCATGCATCTGAGTGCACCGATCGTCGGCATGGCTACCACGCCTGATGGGATGGGGTACTACCTCGTCGCTCGTGACGGTGGCGTCTTCACCTTTGGTGACGCAACCTTCTTTGGCTCCCTCGGCGCCATGCACCTCAACGCACCGATCGTCGCCATGGCTACCACGCCTAATGGGATGGGCTACTACTTGGTCGGAGCAGACGGTGGCGTCTTCACCTTTGGTGACGCAACCTTCTTTGGCTCCCTCGGCGCCATGCACCTCAACGCACCAGTAGTTGGGATCGCACCGACAGCGAATGGTCGTGGGTACGCCTTGATCGCAGCAGACGGTGGAGTCTTCAACTTCGGAAACTCGGTCTACTTCGGCTCCGAAGGTGCACAGCACTTGAATGCTCCGGTGGTCGGTGGATTCAACGTGGTGAGCTAGGAGCTCTACCGACCTCGTTGCGTGGGCTTTGGCGTGCGTGTGGAGGTCACGTCGTGGCCGCTGGCAGGATGGACTCCTGGTGGCGGCCACGCTGCGTCTAAGAGGTCTGAGAGAAGGGGCTATCGTGGCGGTTCCAGTGAGTGCATCGTGGTAAAGTTGGGCCACTATGACAGTGGCGTGCCCGAGGTTAAGGTGGCGACATCTGAGCGGTGGCTTTCGCTCGTGAGCACCCAAGAAACAGATTCATCGAACTTATACCGTGATTTTGAGGAGCAACACCGTAGTGAGATCCATAAGTTCGTGCTTCGTCGAACTGGGGATCGTGATCTAGCCGATGAGATCACTCAAGATACCTTCGTGCGCGCCTGGCGCTCGCTTCGTCTTTTGACCGCGCATGCCAATCCCCGCGGATGGCTCGTCGCAGTGGCCAAGAATCTTCTTGTTGATCACTATCGCGGCACGGCGAGGCTCGTCGCCGGAGCGCCTTTGGAAGATGGAGTACAGATCGAAGAGACCGGCGGTGTCGAGAGGTTAATGAGCGACGAACTCGTATCGTCGGTGTTGGCATCGTTGTCGGAGGAGCACCGTCATGTCGTGACGCTCTGCGTCCTTGATGGGCGTAGTTCGGCAGAGGTTGCTCAGTTTTTGAAGATTCCGATCGGGACGGTACGCTCTCGCTTGCACTACGGCTTGAGCCATCTTCGACGCAGCATGCTCACGGGGGAGATTCATGTCGAACTCTGATTCATGTCGATCACTTTTCCTCGTAGGGCCCTATGTTCTCAACGAACTTGATGATGCTGAGTCGGCCACGCTCGAGCTACACATCTCTGGCTGTGAGACGTGTAGGACGGTCTTGGATGAGACGCGCGAGGCGATTCGTTTTGTTGATCACTTGACGACTCCAGGTTTTGAGCAACTAGATGGTAGCTCACATGGAGTTCAAAGTATGGGTACTCCAGCGGTCGCATCGGCACAGCCACTATCGACACCGCTCCAGAAGGCAGCGTTGACCATAAAGAAGGGTCAGCGTTCTGCGCGACGGCTACCTTCACGCTCTTCGGCCTTGCAGCTCGTCGCTGCAGCGACCTTGGTGATCGGGTTCGTCGTTGGGAGAATCGTCCCGACCTCGGTACATCAAGCCACGATGTTCAAGGATCGGTCGAGCGTCGGTATTGCTCTCGTTTCGGAGACATCGAAGTCGTGGGGGACTGAGTTGACTTTTCACCTTAGTAACCTTCCGCAAACGCACAAGATTGGAGCGTGGATTCGAACCACTGGAGGTCGTTCACGAGTGGTGATCTGCTGGTGGCCGCTGCATCAAGGATCTCGCTCAGGGACCTTCATTGCTTCAACGCCGGTGCCTCGCTCTTCGATCGTTGCACTCGGGATCTTCACGGGAGCACAGCAGCAGCTCTGGTGGATGCCGGCAACCTCGATCTAGCTCAGAGCGACGCAAGATCTCGACCGGCCGGCGTCAAGCGCTGCTGGAGCTCTCATCAATGTTAGGAGGAAGAGCGATCCGCCGCAGAGATTGGTGATCACCAGGCATCGCAAGATGCGTGCAGAAGGGATCACCGTGCGCAGGTCGTGGGTGGTGACTGCACTTGGTCTCCGTTGCACCACTGACCGAGCACGCCTATGCTCAAGCCTCGCTCTCTCCCCGGTCGACGATGAGACTCGCTCTGCCACTCCAACGTCGCGACCAGCAATCACTTGCGGACCTTTCTGATGATGAATCCGCCTTGCGAGGGTTGATCGGAACAGGGACCTAGGTGATGCTATTTTCCAGACCGATCTAGCGTTGCTCTTTGCTCTTTGATCTTTGCTCTTTGCTCTTCGCTCTTAGGTCGAGGAGTGCTCCGAGTCATCGACGGCACCGGCTTAGGCCCCGTTCGATTGGGTTGAGATGACCCATCGATCGTCCGTGAGTTGTTGCGATCTCTGCGACAAGTACCCCAAACGGGATTCGTCGCCACCTGTAAGGTGCGGAAGGAGCCTATGAGGTGTGCGGTTCAGACCAGCACCTTCTGCACGGTCGTCAGCTCGCGTCTCTGCCGTGAACTACTCGGACAGAACTGAAGAGAGGGTGCTCGGTTGGACGGCATGTGGAGTGAGCGGCCACCTCCAGGGTCCGAGTGTGGCTCGGTCCAGCTGTACCCGAATTGTGCTGTACTCTCAGTGTGTTCACAAGGGGAGCTCTCCGAGTCCGTCGATGCGCGAGAGATTGTGATCCTACTGCGTGGGACTCAGACACAAGGTCGTTGCTCAGATGCGGAGGATGCATTCATCGGCGATCGTGGATCTCTCGCTTCGATGGCCATGGGCCTTGTGTTCTTGAGACCTCTGCACGAGGGTAGGTGGGTGAGGTATCAGCGAGGGGGTACATCAGCGGTGCTGTCTCGGTGGCCTTCTGGAATGCTCTCCGCTCTGTCGCTGTTGAGTGCTACTGTGAGATGCGGAGGAATTGTGGGAGTGAGGTCTTCCGACGATGTCGATCAAGAGCGCTTAACATGAGGTTTTTATAAACTCTCAGTGAGTTAAGTAATACTTAGAGTAGTCTTGTCGATAACTTCAGTAGGACCTTGAAAGGTGGCATTTGTATCCAACGTGCTCGAGGTGTCAGGGGTAGGTGACGCGCTTGTCGTGGCTAAGGAACGCTGATGACTCGCTCATTGAAGAGCGGGGGACTGAGGCATATGCGCGTCTGTTTTGGCGCGAGGGTTCTCGGTGGGCCGGTCTCATCCTCGTGACCATCGGCCTCGTGACACTGGCCGCTTGGTTTCTCGGTGGGTACGGTAATCTCGCTTCGGGTCCGATCGGCCTGACTATGGTAGGTCTAGGGATCTTCGCGGTGAGTACTGCGGGGTATCGCGGTAAGCGGTGGTTTCTGAGCTACCTGCTCCTTGGGGTAGCTGCATCGAATTTTGTCGCCTTCGTTGGTCGTGGCTCTGATGTCTCCATGGTGGCGTTCGTTGAGTTCATAGCGCTCGTGCTCGTTGCGTTCGCGTACCTACACCGTCGTGAAGCCGCACTCGTCGTCGGCGGCGTGGCAGTCGGTTATGCACTGGTGGTCATTACGGGCGCGAACTTCACCGATCCTTTGGTGGACTGGATCACCGTGGTCGCCACGCTGTCGTTCGTGGGGACCTTTACCTCGAAGTTGGTGCGAAGGCTTGCTCGGTTGGCCTACCTTGACGAACTCACCAAGCTTCCGAATCGACGCTATCTTCTAGCGACCCTTCGGAGAGAGATGGCGGCGAGCCTTCGAGAGGGAACTTCTCTCTCGGTTTCGATGATCGACCTCGATGGCTTTAAGACGGTCAACGATACACAAGGTCACGTTGCAGGCGATCAGCTCCTTGAGAGGTTGGGCGCAACCTGGTCTCGTTCGCTGAGGGCAAACGACTTTATCGGACGCTATGGAGGCGATGAGTTTGTAGTGATCTGTCCTCGTTGTCCGAAGGAAGAGGCGGAGCGTGTCGTGACGCGTCTACTCCGCACGACTTCGAAGGAGATCAGTGCGTCGTGGGGGTGTGCAGAGTGGGATGGTGTCGAGAGTCTCGAAAAGCTGATCGATCGATGTGACAGGGGTCTCTACTCCACCAAGATGAATCGGCAGGCGAATCTCATGCACCCTCTTGCCTCTTCGCCACACATTGTGATCGATCTTACTGGAGAGACCCAGCGCAGACGGGATAGCTTTCTTCGATAGGCCTGGGCTTCTTAGCGGCCTGAGATTCGTAGCAATCGCTCGAGTGCTGCTGGCTGTCCGGCGAGGTGCACGTGAAGGTAGGAGCTCAGGAGGCGCTCGTGACCAAACCCTGATCTTCGTTGTTCGGTGCCGACTGAGTAGGCCAAGCACGATCCCTCTGGCTCGGTGTGGGAGTAGTGGAACTCGTGCGCAGTGAACCGCTCTCCTTCTTCGAAGAGCAGGTTGTCTTGCGTTGCTCTCGCATCTCGATACCCCATCGTGAGACGAGTGGTCATAGTGGCTCGGGTAGGGAGGAGACCTGCGAGCTCTGTGGTTTCGAGCGATCGACCCAGAAGGAGATGCCCTCCGCACTCAGCCCAGATCGCCCCTCCCTGGAGAGCGAAGGCACGAAGCGACGATAGCATCGCTTTGTTTGCCCCGAGGACGTCTAAGTAGGTCTCAGGAAATCCACCCCCGAGCAGACAGAGATCGGTCTGTGAAGGGATGGCCTCATCGTGGAGAGGATCAAATGGCTGCAAACGAGCGCCGGCCTCCCTTAGGAGATCGAGGTTCTCCTGATACGTAAAGCTGAAGGCCGCTCCGGTGGCGTAGCTGACGACCGGTGTTCGTTGGGGTTCCCGGACGGTCGGGGAAGAGTGAGAGGTTAGCTGCGGTACTGGTCGAGCTAAAGATACGAGTGTATCAAGATCGAGATGGCCATTGATCTCGTCAGAGATCTCTCGGAGACGTGCCTCAAGCGTCGGCACGTACTCTGCGGCAGGAATGAGCCCGAGATGCCGACGGTCGAGACGGAGGGCGTTGGAGGCCGGTAGCGCACCAAGAAATGGGATACCTCGTGCAGCTAGCGCGCGGGCGATGCTCGTTTCGTGACGGGGGGAGGCGACCTTGTTGAGGATGACGGCGGTGACCGTACACGCAGGTGAGTACGTCGCGAGCCCGTGGACGATCGCAGCGGCCGTCTGTGAGGTTGCCTCGACGTCAACGATAAGGATAACGGGCAGTGAGGTCGCAACGGCGATATGTGCGGTCGAGGCGAACGGTATTGCGGAGTCTCCCGTGTCGGAGAGCTCGGTACTTAGACCGCTGGGCCGATCGTACGCTCCGTCGAAGAGACCCATGACTCCCTCGACTACGGTGATCTCGGCTCCTTCCGCAGCTCGCTGGAGTGATCGCAGTACTCCAGGTGAACCGCCAGTTAGGTAAGGGTCAAGGTTGTAGCTCGGTCGTCCACAGGCGATGCGATGATAGCTGGGGTCGATGTAGTCGGGACCGACCTTTGCTCCTCCGACGGATACTCCTCGCCGCCGCAATGCCGACATGATTCCAGCGGTGATGGTAGTCTTGCCGCTGCCCGACCGTGCCGCCGCAACCAGCAGTCCGGAGGATCGAAGAGGGCGCTCCGCGGCAATCGTTGAACCTTCTTGGTCATAGATTTTCGGAGTTGTGGTCATAGTGGTCGGCTGCGTGGAGGCTCGGTCAAACTCTCGGTCGTACTTGAGGTCCGAAGCGGCGGCGGCTCAGTACTCGATGCCCTTTTTGGCGCGAATACCGAGGTCGTAGGCGTGTTTGATCTTTCTCATCTCGGTGACGGTATCGGCGACTTCGATAAGACCTTCTGGAGCATTGCGTCCCGTCAGAATCACGTTTGTCTTCGGAGCTCGGGCTCGTATGGTCTCAACGACGTCGTCGAGGGGGATCCAACCGTAGTTGATTGCATAGGTGATCTCGTCGAGAATGACCATCTCGTACTCTCCGCTGAGTAGCTTCTCTTTGGCGACGGTCCAAGCGTGCTGGCCAAGGTGCTCCGTCTGTACTAGGTCCTCCGACTCCCAAGTAAAGCCATCGCCGAGAGCGTGCCACTCGATCTCGAGGTGATCCGCTAACTTCTTCTCGCCGACCTTCCATTTTCCACTCTTTACGAACTGGATAACGATCACACGCCATCCCCGCGCCCATGCCCGGGTCATGACACCAAATGCAGCGGAAGACTTTCCTTTGCCATGGCCAGTGTTGATCAGTACTCGGGACTCGACGCGCTCCATCTCCTTTACGGTAGTATCTTGGCAGAGCACTTCGGGGAATCTGGTGAAAATCCAGAGCTGGCCCGCAACTGTAACTAGGTAGTCATGCTCAGATGCCACGGCGACGCAGAAGCTGGAAGGCGAGCGACGGCAGTGACCTAGAAGTCAGGAAACCGAGGCGCGAGAGTCTGCGAGTGGGGAGATGCGTGGGAGCCGTCAAAAAGATCCTCGTGCTTGGTGGCACGAGGTCGGGTAAGTCTCGTTTCGCTGAGGAGCTTTTAGGTTCCTCGAGCGTTCTGTACGTCGCGACTTCGGGTCGGAGTCTGGACGAGGAGTTCAACCGCCGTGTCCTGACGCATCAGCGTCGGCGACCTGTGACGTGGGAGACCGTAGAGATCGATGGCTCGACCGAGTCCGGTTTGCAAGAGATCTGCCACCATATCGTTCACAGTGATCGCCCGGTCTTGGTGGAGTCCCTTGGAAGCGTCTCGATGGGACTCTTGGGAGACGCTGGCGGTGATGATGTCGCAGTGGATGCTACGATCTCTGACAGTAGTAAGTTCGAACGAGCCTGTGGAGCACTTGCGCACGCTTTGGCGGTAGCTAGCGTGCCAGTGGTGATCGTCTCTGAAGAGGTCGGTCTTGCCCCTCACCCCTTGACCGAGGTTGGCCGACGCTATGTCGACCTTCACGGCTCGGTCAATCAAGAGATTGCTTCCCACTGTGACCAGGTCTTCTTCGTGGTAGCGGGTCAGGCGCTCACGCTCTCTCGTGGTGAGATTGCCCGGTCTGACCTCGGGCTGAAGCTGTGATCGGCTCTCTGCGGTCCGCACTGGCGTTTCTCACGATCTTGCCGGCAGGAGGTGAGCTCGGCTCAGGTTCTGTTGGTTTCTTTTGGTGTGCCGGCCTGTTCGTTGGAGTGGTCATCGGGCTGATTTGGACGATTGGGACTGCGATATGGGGACCGGTGGTCGGAGCGACACTGTGTGTTGGTGTCGAAGTCATCCTTACGCGTGGCCTGCACTACGACGGCGTTGGGGACCTAGCGGACGGCCTTTTCGTTCATGGCGTCGACGCTGCGCGCCGCCGGGAGATTATGGGGGATCCACGGATCGGCGCACTTGGGGCCCTGACGTTAATAATTACGGTTCTTCTTCGGGTTGCGATCCTCAGTGATCTGCACGCTGCGGTCGGCGAACTCATAGGAGTAACCGTTCTGAGTCGGGTAACGCTATCGATCGGGCTGTTGATGCAAGCGCCAGCGAAGACGACTGGGCTGGTGGCGCTCTTTCAGGATCCTCCGCTTCGAGTTGGCACGTACGTCGTGCTCGGGATCGGTGCTGTGGCCGGAGTGGTGGCACAGGTGGTCAGCTCAGGTCTTGTGGCTGGCCTTGGCTCGTGTGCTGCAGTGGTCGTCGTAGGAACAGCACTGCAGGTGTTGGCCGGGCGACGTCTTGGAGGGTTGACTGGGGACGTTTTAGGTGCGTCGTCCGTCGTTGGCGAGGTCGGTGGACTCTTGGTCCTTGCTGGGCTCGGGCGATGAAGCGAGAGGGAGTTGTGAAGACCGCTGATACCAGTCAACTGATGCAACGATTGACCAAGAGTAGGAGTGCAGCCCTTGCGATGGGAAGGTTGGCAGACCAAGTCTTTGGAGATCCGCCCTCGAGCAGACATCCCGTAGCGATCTTCGGTTCGGTGATGGAGACGTTGACGACCTATGGCTGGGCCGACACTCGTCTCCGAGGTGCGGTGCTCTGCAGTGTGGGACTCGGACTCACCACGTTGCTGGGTGCAGCGATTGGTGGACGAAGTAGTGCTCTAGCGATCTCGACCTGGATGACCGTCGGGGAGGCTCAGCTGCAACGTACTGCTCTTGAGATCGGCGAACTCGTACGGAACGGAGATCTCGATGCGGCTCGCAAGCGCTGTGGCGAGATCGTAGGTCGAAAGACCAGCGAACTCGACGAGAGTGAGATCTGTCGTGCGGTCGTCGAGTCGGTAGCGGAGAACACGGCCGATGGCGTCGTTGGCCCCCTGTTGTATGGCGCTCTCTTCGGACCGACCGGTGCCCTTCTCTATCGTGCAATCAACACCATGGATGCCATGTTTGGACACCGTACGCCGGAGTTTGAGCGTTTTGGTTGGTTTGCCGCCAGGATCGATGATGTAGCCAATCTGCCCGTCTCCCGTCTCGGAGCACTCCTCGTCTCGCTGCGCTGTTCCCGAGGGCAGCGCCAAGCGCTCCGTCGGGCTTGGTCGAGCGCACGAAAACACCCTTCACCGAATGCGGGTGTGATCGAGGCCGCCTTCGCAGTCAAGCTCGGCGTGACGCTCGGTGGGCGTAATGTCTATGGCGACCGGGTGGAGGAGCGAGTGCTTCTCGGCGACGGCCCCGCTCCTTCGGTCGAAGATATCGTAGGTGCGGTCGCGCTCTCCCGGAAGATGACGCGCGACTGTCTGATGGTTTTTGCCTCTGTGGAGATGGTGACGCTCTTGATGCGTAACCGTTGGCGTTCGCAAGGCCCGATCCAACAGAGCGAAGGCGAAGGCTCTCATGACTAAGGCCCTCATGATAACGGGGACCTCGTCGTCGGCTGGTAAGTCCACCGTAGTGACGGCGCTCGGACGCCTAGCGCTGCGGCAGGGCATTCGTGTTGCGCCGTTCAAGGCTCAAAATATGGCACTGAATGCTGCAGTGACCCGCTCTGGCCACGAGATTGGACGAGCTCAGTACACCCAGGCGGTGGCCTGTGGCCTCGACGCGACGGTTTCAATGAATCCCATACTCCTCAAGCCGACCTCGGTGATGGAGTCACAGGTCGTGGTACGGGGCCGACCGTGGCGCTCGTTGAGTGCTTCGGAGTACTATGCGACGAAAAACGAGCTCTTTGACCTCGTGGTGGAGAGCTTCCGGGAGCTCGCGTCCTCCTGTGACCTCGTCCTGTTAGAGGGTGCGGGCTCTCCGGCAGAGATCAACCTCTTGGACTCAGATATCGTCAATCTACGGCTTGCCGATCGCCTTGGGATCGGATCGATTCTCGTGGGCGATATCGAGCTAGGTGGAGTCTTTGCTCAGATTTTTGGAACCTACGGTATTTTGCCTGAGCGCTATCGAGGACGCCTCGAAGGTTTTATCATCAACAAGTTTCGAGGAGATCCGACGCTCTTGCTTTCGGGCATCGATGAGCTAGTACGTAGATGCGAAACGACGTACTTCGGGACTATTCCCTACGCTTCGATCACGCTTCCCGAAGAGGACTCCATGGCACTTCGAAGAGAGGGCTTTCAGTATCGACTTGGAGCTGGGTCGAAGCTCCGAATCGGCGTCATCGCCCTGCCTCGTATCGCAAACTTTACCGATTTTGATCCGCTGTTCGGCGAAGGTGATCTCGACGTCTCCTATGTCGATAGTTCCGATCAACTCGAGGGTCTCGATCTCTGCATTGTGCCGGGCTCGAAGAGTACTGTTTCGGATCTGTCGTGGATGCGATCTCGAGCATTGGACCGTGCAATTCGACGGATGTTGGGGGGTGGTGGCTTCGTCCTTGGGATCTGTGGCGGCTACCAGATACTCGGTGAAAGTATTCGAGATGGCGTCGAGTCCGACGTAGATGAGGTTGAGGGTCTCGACCTCTTGCCGATTCGAACGGTCTTTGGTCGGACCAAGGTCACTCGGCGACTGAGTGGAAGCTCAACGATCAATAATGAGGATGTGGCTGGCTACCACATTCATCACGGTGTATCCCATCGCACGGGTGGTAGGCCGTGGCTGCTACTTCGGGCCGATCCTGCAACGGAGCTCGAGAACCAAGAGCTGGATGCTACCGCCTTCGTGGAGACTACTGCGGTGATTGAAGATGGAGCGATCGACTCCACGGAGCACGTCTTTGGCGTCTCGCTCCATGGAATCTTTGATGCCGATCGCCATCGAGCGGCCTTCCTGACCAAGATCGCACACGCTCGGTCGAAGGAGTTCACCTCGCAGCTGCAGTTCTCACTCTCCCAAGAGCGATCGATCGATGAACTCGCTGATCTGCTCGATTCCACTCTTGACTGCGAGGCCATCTTTGCTCGTGCTGTGAAGGTTGCGATCCAGTGGTAGTGAGGGTGCGAGTGGGGCAGTGGAAGCAGATCTCTCTGTGGTATGGCACTTCAGAGGAGGATCGCTTGGCGCACGATAACGGTCTGGGTGCGTTTGAGCGGTTAGGCGAGGGTTTACAACTGCCATGAGAACGAGAAGACCGACCGGTGGCCACACCCGACAACGAGAGTGGAGATAGTGATGGGTACGATAGTTTTTGTCTCGAATGCAGATACGGAGCTCCTTGCGCTCCGCAGTATCTGGGAAGACCTTCCTGCTGAGGTCCCAGAGTTAGTCGCACGAGCACAGAGTGCGGTGGTAGATCTCGAAGCGCTCTCCTCTGACGCCTCGCTCGTCATCGTTCGAGTCCTCGGTGGTCTCAGAGCGTTCCCAGAGCTGCGATCTTGGGCTAGCGCGTTGGCGGCACGACAGATTCCACTTCTCTGCTTCCCCGGCGATGCACAGGTCGACCCCGAGATGGTCGAACTCTCCAGCATCCAAGGAGGGCTATGGAAGACAGCCTTCTCCTATCTCGTCAATGGCGGTCTTGTGAACTATCGCAATCTCTTACTTTTTGTCTCCGATACCATCCTTGGCACGGGGTGCGGCTTCGATGCTCCCAAGGTCATACCACAGGTTGGAATCTACTCTCAGCAACACTGCGGAAGACCTGGAGCGCCGACCGTGGCGATTGTCTTCTATCGAGCGCACCTCATCGCAGGCAATACTGCCTTTGTTGACGATCTTGCTCGCGCTCTGTTGGAACGTGGTGCTAACGTCGTCTCGATCTACGTGTACTCACTTCGTGGAGCAGGAGGCGAGAGCTCTGAGAGTGTTGCCTCTCCGCTTGGGCTCTTGCGCTCGGTCGCTCCCGATACGGTCATTACCACGGTGTGGGCCTCGGGGAGCTTTGATGACGCGACCTCGCTGTGGGAGAGTCCCGAGTTTGAGACTCTAGGGTGTCCCGTGATCCAGGGCATCGTAGCGACCAGCTCTCGAGAGGTCTGGGAACAGTCTGATCACGGACTCCGTCCTGCAGATGTTGCCATGAATGTCGCGATCCCAGAGTTCGATGGGAGGATCATCACGTTCCCCTTTGCATTTAAGGAGATGATCGACGACGATGATCAGTTCGGGACCGAGATCTACGCCTATCGAACTGATCCGGAGAGAACGGCGAAACTGGCCCATCTAGCTTGGAACATAGCATCGTTGCGGTCGCTGGCGAATGAAGAGAAAAAGATAGCGATCGTTCTCTCGGCGTATCCGACCAAGAAGTCTCGTCTCGGCAACGCCGTCGGACTCGACTCGCCTGCATCGGCGATCTTGTTGCTCGATCGATTGCGATCAGCGGGCTACCTCGTCACCGATCTTCCCAAGACCTCCGATGAACTTATGGCGCTCCTGGGCGAGACCGTGGATGTTCGGGATCCGACGAAAGTGGGCAACGGAGTCGATCACGCGTTGAGTCTTGCAACCGATAGCTACAACGAGTATCTTGCTACCCTGCCGCTCTCGATACAAGAGGAGCTCGTGGAGTCTCACGGTAGTGCTCCGGGTACAACCTACGTCTCCGATAGTCTGTTTCGATTTCCAGGTCTACGTTTTGGCAATGTGATCGTGGCGATCCAGCCACCGCGTGGCTTTGGTGAAAATCCCATTGCGATCTACCACTCACCTGAGCTCCCACCGTCCCACCACTACCTTGCCTTCTACCACTACCTCGAGGAGGTCGAGGGTGTTCATGCTGTGATCCATCTTGGAAAGCACGGAACTCTTGAGTGGTTGCCCGGTAAGAGCGTCGGCCTCTCTGCTCTTTGTTATCCAGATGTGGCTATCGGCGCAATGCCGGTGATCTACCCGTTTGTGATCAACGATCCTGGAGAGGGAACCCAGGCAAAGCGTCGCATGCATGCCACGCTGATCGGCCATCTGATCCCTCCGATGACGAGAGCCGATACCTATGGGCATCTCTCTGACCTTGAAGCTCTGCTCGACGAACATCAGCGAATTCTCTCATTAGATCCGTCGAAGCTCCCACGCATACGAGAAGAGATCTGGGCGCTCCTCGTTGAGGCAGAGATTGCAAGCGAACTCGGAGTGGTCTCAGATCCAGATTTTGACTCCAGCGACTTCGATGGATTTCTGACGGAGGTAGATGGATACCTCTGCGAGATCAAAGACGCACTGATTCGTGGCGGGCTCCACACCCTCGGTGAGGCTCCTCGAGGACAGGCGCTCGTCGACATGGTAGCGAGTATCTGTCGGGTAGATCACGGCGAAATCGTCTCTCTTCGTACGCTCGCAGCAGATGCTCTCGGTATTGAGTCATCGGATTTGCTAGGGCGCCGAGCGACCGATGCGATCGATGAGCTCGTAACGTACGAGTTGACCCGGCTCTCGGAAGCAAACTTTGATCCTCACTGCGTGCAGCTAGCACCGGTAGAGATGATCCCGACGCTGGAGTGGGTCTGTTCGTTCTTGGTTCCAGCGCTCTTGTCGACCGAGGATGAGATGACGAATCTGCTCGCGGCTCTGAACGGACAGAGCGTACCGAGTGGACCATCTGGATCGCCAACTCGCGGCATGAGCAACACCTTACCGACCGGACGGAACTTCTACTCTCTTGACCCTCGAGCTATTCCGACGAGGCTCTCCTACGAAGTTGGCGAGCGGCTTGCTGAAGGATTGATTGAACGTTACCGTAGCGAGGAGGGCAACTATCCAACCTCGGTTGGGGTCGTGATCTGGGGTACAGCAGCGATACGCACCGGTGGAGACGACATCTCCCAGGTACTCTCCTTGCTGGGGGTGAGACCGAAGTGGGATCCATCGTCTCAGAGGGTCGTTGGCCTTGAGGTGATCCCTCTTGACCAGCTCCGGCGTCCAAGAATCGACGTCACTTGTCGGATATCTGGATTTTTTCGAGATGCCTTCCCGCAGACCATCGCGCTCTTGGACGAGGCGTATGCGCTGGTTGAAGCGCTCGATGAGCCTAGCGAGATGAACTCTTTGATCGCCTCGAGAGGTGAGGCACGGATCTTTGGGCCGCCGCTTCGTGCGTACGGCTCTGGAATTCTGCCGCTGCTTGAGTCGAAGAACTGGCGCTCCGATGACGATCTCGCCGAGGTCTACCTTACGTGGGGAGGCTACACCTACTCTCATGGCCAAGATGGTGCTCCAGAGCGAGAGGGATTCGCTGCAAGGCTGAGAACTCTCGACATAGCCTCGAAGAATCAGGACAATCGCGAGCACGATATCTTTGACTCTGACGATTATCTCCAAGATCACGGTGGAATGATCGCAACGGCTCGCTCGCTGTCGGGCACCTCTCCGAAAGCGTATTTTGGGGACTCCTCTCGTGTTGATCGGCCGGTCGTTCGATCGTTGAAGGAAGAGGCTGCTCGGGTCATCCGGTCGCGGGTGGTCAATCCCAAGTGGATCGCCTCGATGATGAACCACGGATATAAGGGCGCCTTTGAGATGGCCGCCACGGTCGACTACGTCTTTGGTTACGATGCAACGGCTCAGGTGATCGAGGATTGGATGTACGAAGCGATCACGGAGTCCTACGTTGGCGACGAGGCGGTTCGGAAGTTCTTTGCTGCCTCGAACCCGACCGCTCTTGGTTCCATCTGTGAGCGGCTCCTCGAGGCCGATCAGCGAGGACTGTGGAGTGCATCGCCCCAGGCTCGCGAGACGCTGACTCGAGGCCTGCTTGAAAGCGAAGGGTGGGAGGAGTCGTAGATGGAGAGCGCAACTGGGGGTACCCAACTCACTGACGCAGGCTCGCATACCTTCCCCTTTACCGCGGTGGTTGGCTCGGAAGAGGTGAAGCTCGCCCTTTTGCTCTGCGTTATCGATCCAATGATCGGTGGCGTACTGATTCGGGGAGAGCGAGGAGCAGGGAAGACGACCTTGGTTCGCGGGCTCGCGTCGCTACTCGGTGCAACCGTTCCCTTCGTTGAGCTCCCGATGGGGGCGACGGAGGATCGAATCAAGGGCTCTCTCGATGTTGCTCGTGCCCTAAAAAGCGGTGAGATCGTCGTGCAGTCGGGTCTTCTAGGACGCGCGAACGGTGGCATTCTCTACGTTGATGAGATTAACCTCCTGCCAGATCATCTCGTCGACCTCATCTTGGATGCTTCGGCAACTGGGGTCAACATCGTCGAACGAGACGGGATCTCTCTTCGTCAGCCATCTCGATTCGTGCTAGTTGGCACTATGAACCCTGAAGAGGGCGATCTCCGACCCCAGCTACTGGATCGTTTTGGACTGTGTATCGACGGAGAGAGCGTCTCTGCGATCTCCGATCGAACAGAGGCGGTTCGGCGTCGTCTGTACTTTGAGGCAGATCCCGAAGAGGTCGTAGCGGGTGCATCGGAGGAGGAGCTTCTGCTCAAGAACCGTCTGATGAGGACTCGGGATCGTCTTGTAGGGCTCTCGGTTGCGGCGACGTTGACCGATGACGTCCTCGAGGTGATCAGCGCTCGATCTCAAGCGGAAGGGGTGCAAGGTCTGCGAGGCGATCTCACCTTGGCACGTGCTGCACGAGCTCTTGCGCTCTTTGAAGGCCGTGATCTCGTTGATGTCTATGACGTAGAGCGTGTTGCACCGATGGTCTTTGCGCATCGTCGCCGACTTAATCCGCTGGATCAGCCAGGCTCGCCTCGCAGTTCTTCGACGACATCTCGGGAGTCGATGTCGCAACGGTCAGCTCGAGATCGAGCTTCAGAGTCCACAGACCGTTCTGCACCTACCGAAGGTCGAGGAGCGGACCCCACATCTTCAGTCGGCCGGAGTGCTCTTGGCGCTACATCCGCTGGTGGGCAGGGTTCTGACTCTGAGGTCGTCGACCATTCGAGCTCGCCGGGGGATACGGTTCCATCTCAGACCGAGATGGGATTCAACGAGGAGGCCGGGTCGGATGGTGTCGGGGATGGCTCGGTAGACTCCGAAGCTACCACAGAGATCGAAGGGCAAGACGGCTCTCCGACTCCGAAGGATCTTCCTCTCCAAGAGGGTCCGGAACGGGTCCACGTTGGCGGTTCGGCCCGGTCACTGTTTCCTGCAGCTCGTCACGATCTCGAACGTGGCCGGCCAAGTTTCGAACTGCCGCCGAAGAGTGCAGGTGAGGAGGGAGCACCGCTTCATCTTGTGGCCACGGTCCAAGCGATGGTCGAACGACACAGTGGTGTCCGTGAGAACGATCGAATCAACTCCATGGTGCCCCAGACCGATGATCTGCGCTATCGGCACCGTTCCTACGAGGGTGACCAGTGTGTGATCTTCCTCGTTGATACCTCTGGGTCCATGGGGGCGGAGGAGCGCATCCGCCTTGCGCGAGAGAGCGCCGTCACGCTTTTGCAGCAGGCGTATCAACGACGACTTAAGGTCGCTCTCGTCACCTTTGCCGACGGAAGGGCCTCGATACGCCTCCGGCCGACGAAGAGCGTCGAGGTGGCGGTCGCTCGATTCGATGCCGTGACCTACGGTGGTCGAACGCCGCTCGGTGATGGGCTGGCGCGTGGAATCGAGGTTGTTCAAGAGATCCGACGATCTGGAATGTCTGAGCTCGTCGTACTTTTGACCGATGGTAGGGTCAACCAAGGGGAGGGGAGTGGAGACCCGCTGGCCGATGCAATGCGGCAAGCTGAACGAATGTCGGCTCTTGCGGTTCGCTCGGTAGTCTGTGACTTCGAGAACTCTCCAGTGCCACTCGGGCTGGCACAACGATTTGCAGCTGCCATGGGGGCCACCTACGTTCCCTATGGTGGTCTCAGTGCAGTAGCGCAACAGTAGGCGCTGAGTCTCTGTGCATCCTACAGATCGAGGATCGCGGTGATCTTCGTTTCGCAGCAGGTGAGCCGTGCGTGCGTCGGCGACCCACGTTCGTACGGTCTCCCCCGGAGTTACGACCCCAGCCTCCTACCCCTGTAGCTATCGAGTCCTACAGCACTGCGGCAGTTCGAGGCTCTGTCGCAGTGGTTGGGGGAGCGTGGCTTCGAACTGAGACCGTACAGCCTTGCTCGCTCCGAGACCGAGACCCCCATGCGATGGCAGAAGATCTCAGCTACTGCGAATTCGATCTCACTGTGGGGTAGAGACCTTAGATCGTAACGACGATTTTGCCTCGGGTGTGTCCACTCGTATTGGAGGCGAAAGCGTCCGAGGCGTGATCGAGGTCGTAGGTCTCTGAGATAATCGGTCGAATCGATCCGCTCTCGACGAGTCGAACGAGAGCGTCGAGGTCATCTCTATCAGGTCGGACGAAGACGTAGTGGCCGCCTCTGGCACGAACCGATGCATCGGCGACGGAGGCGATCCGACGCTGGTCGTTCACGACAGGGGTGAGCGCCACGAGATCGCTCCCTCCGTAGAGGTCGAGCAGTCCATCAAGCCCAGATGGCGCGAGCTTGCGCACGGTGTCTTCGAGATCGTCAGAACCGTACAGTATTGGTTCTGCACCCAGAGAGGCAAGGAACTCTGCGCTCTCCTTCGATCCAGTTGTGATGACGCGTGCACCTAAGGCGCGAGCAATCTGTATGGCGAAGGTTCCGACTCCACCTGCTCCGCCCGAGATTAACACGGTCTCTCCTTGTTGCAGCTTCAGAGCGTGAACGAGCCCTTGGTAGGCAGTAAGTCCTGCGAGTGGAAGAGCTGCTGCGTCAGAAAAACCGATGGAGGCTGGTAGATGAGCGAGGGTCCGAAATGGCGCTGCGATGCGCTCGGCAAAGCTTCCGTGCTGCACGAAGTCCATGCGAACGTAGCCTAGAACTCTATCTCCCACCTTGAAATCCTCAACGGCAGGGCCGACCGCCTCGACGACTCCGGAAACATCCCATCCCGGTACGACGGGGAAGTGGACATCGAGGATGCCTTCGAGATAGCCGGCCATGATCTTCCAGTCCACGGGATTGACCGAGGTGGCTCGAATGGCTACGAGTACTGAGTCTGGACCTACCTTGGGCTCGGTTACTTCGCCGACGCTGAGCACCTGAGGATCGCCGTAGTTGCTGTAGAACGCTGCCCGCATCGAGAACTCCTTCAATGACGTATTCGTCTCAGTACAACGAGTCTGTCTCCTCGCTATTCCACGGAGATGACTCTGCTACTGCAGTGTGTGCGTACGTCTGGCCGCGTTTTGCTTTGTTGTGGACCGAAGAGATGGAGCTGGGTGGTCCGATCACAGAGCTCAGCTGGCGGCGCTGCATCGTTCTGTAGGGTACGATGCAGCGCTGGGTCTACGGACAGTGGCTGAGGCGTGTGAGCTCACGAAGGAAGATCCCCTCAAACAGCGAGGATCTCCTGTTCGTTCGGCTCCTGTTGCAGTGCTGCCTCTGCTTGTACCGAGCGGCGTGCGAGCAAGTAGTAGACAACTCCCCCGACGAGGAGGCCGGTAAAGATAGAAAAGTCGGCACCGTTAGTGGCGTTTGAGATTGGGCTGACGTAGTGCGGATACGCGTCGAGTGCCATGAGGGATGCGATCATTCCTAGGATCTGAGCGATGATGCCCGGCCAGTGAATACCCCCTGACCGATAGTACAGCCCCGATCTCGTCTTCTGGAGGTCTGATGCAGAGTATCGAAACTTCCGCAAGGCCCAATCGACGAGATAGATCGCCGTCCATGGCGCAACCCACACGATGATAAACAAGATGAACTCATTGAGAAGATTGTTGAAGGAGCTAGCGAAGATTGCGTACCCGGCCAGAGTCGTGCAGATGACCGTGTCTAAGACGACGGCCTGCCATCTTTTCAATCTGAGGCCTAACGCTTGGAGCGTTACTCCCGATGAGTAGAGGTCGAGTGAGTTGATAGCAAAGAGCTGCAAGATAGCAACGATGAGATAGGGCCAGAGAAACCAGCCAGAGAATGCACTCGATAGGCCGGTGATCGAAGCGTTCTGGCTTCCAACAAAGGTCGCTACGGCGGCCCCAAGCGTCATCAGTAGCACCGATGGAATATAGGTCCCGAGAAAGATCGCTACCACGGTCTTGGTCTTTGAAAACGTTCGTGGGAGGTATCGTGAAAAGTCGTTACCGTTCTCGGCCCAACCAAGCCCGGAGGCCGAGATGATAAAGGCGAGACCTTCGAAGTAGACCTGCCACGATGCGCCATGTGCCACGCTGTGGAGCTTGACTTTGGAGACCGTGAGTGCAGCAAAAACGATGAAAAGTGCGAGGAACGGCCAAAAGAGTACTCGCAGGGTCTTCAAGATCTTATGGTGCCCGAGAAGCGGAAGGACGAGCTGAATTGCACCGGCCAACAGGAGGAAGACGATTTTGTAGCCAGCTCCCGGACTGTGCACTCCGGCTTTTTGAGTGAGTGCGATGGCGGCCAGGACGATAATCGCCACTCCCTCTGTCTCAAACCCTACCTGAGTCAGCCAGTTGAAAAGGGCGAGCAAGCGTGAGCCGTTCGGGCCGAAGGCTGCCCGATTGATCGTAAAGGTCGTTGTTCCTGCCTCAGGACCCTGCAGTGATGTCAAGCTCAAAAGGATGTATGAGAGGTTGGCTATCAGGATAATAGAGATGGCCTGAAGGAGGGTGAAGCCAAAACCGAAGAGCACCGCTCCGTACACGAGGTACTCGACGTTGAAGAGCGCACCGGACCACATCCAAAATAAGTTTCGAGGCTGCGCCCATCGCTCCGATGCGGGGATGTAGTCGATTCCTCTACTTTCAATGCCGAGTGGACCCGCCTCCGCTATGGGGTATTCAAGGACCTCTCTCATGAACTATCTCGCTTTCTCTCGTGTTGGTTGTGATCGGTCTCTCTCTCGTAACCGGGTTTGAGCTTGTGCGCTCATCGCCGAGTGGGAGGACGAGAGAGCGGTATGTCTGTTCCACTGATCGAAGCGTCCGAGGTGTGCTCGCAGGACCTTTCGAAGAGCGAGCGTCATTGCATCGGCGCGAGTATGGACTTCGATTGTTGGGTCAAGTGGAAGTACGAGAGAGGGCATCTGGCGCTGTAGCCACAGGTCCTCCTCAATGATTGCGCGCTCAAACTCGATAGCGCTCTTCATGGCTTGAGGATCTCCCCCGAGATCGTCGCGCCAGAGAGTTGAGAAGATGACGCACTCCTCCTCGTTCACCGGCTGAACGAAGAAGCCAATGATGTTCGTTCCGCCGCTCGTGAGGAAGTCGATGGTGAGGAAGAGCGTGAATGGTGCGTGGTACTGGTACGTGAGTTTTCGTCGCTGGATGAGCGGTCGAAGACCACTTTGGACGCCGGGATCCTCTCGGTTGGCGAACTCGTGCTCGTAGATAGCGCAGAAACCGTGGTCGTCATAGGAGATCTCTGCCGTCCCAACTGTAACGGCGTCCTCGGAAGCGAACGTTGAGGCGTGGAGAAATGGGAAGTGAGCCAAATCAATAAAGTTATCGCAGAGAAATCCCGCTGAAGCTCGTGTGGCGATGATCGGTAGCTCACCGACCTGAAATCGAGAGTTCACCACGCTCTCGTGCTCCGGTGGAGGAGATAGTGGGGTTCTCGGTGCGAGGTAGACCATTCCGAAGCGTTCCGTGATACCCGCAGCGGCGGAGAGACGCGCTCGCTCCGGTCTACGAGCCTCAGGCGGAAGGGCCGGTATCTCGATGCACTGTCCGCTGTGGTCGAAGCGCCATCCGTGGTAGGCGCACTCAAGCCCGCTCTCTCGACAGCGTCCGAGGGAGAGCGGAGCTAGCCGATGAGGACACTGATCGACGAAGGCTTCGATCTCTCCCTCATGACGATAGAGCACCCACGCTTCGCCCATCAGGGTGACTCGGTGTGGGTTCTCGCCGACATCGGTGCTGCGAGCCACTGGGTGCCAGCTGTGCAGCAGCGCTGGGTCGACATTGCTGAGCAGCTTGCGTTGGGGCAGTACATCCCCGATACTGCTCATCTGATCGCAAACCTCGCTTTTCGGCCAACCCGACTCAACTACCATAGCGCATCTGTGCAGGAGAGCGGAAGATCGTGGAGCGAGATTCCATTAACGCTCGATTACATTTGGGCTTCGCTCCACCGATCGCGCAGAGAAAGCATCTTTCTCGGTGTGCCTCCTCGCTGGCAATGCGCCAAGGCGTTTCCGTTGTTCGGTCGAATGGTGAGCTATCTAGAACTGGCTTTGGAGGTGGAGCGCCGTGAGCGTGGCAACGTGGAAGTTCTCACTTGCTGCGGTGACGACCAAAGGGAAGCTGCCACTTTGTCCATCTAAACTCCAGCGTGCCATCCAGTCTTGGCGCACCGTAATCGTTGTGTTTCCGGCGCGCTGCCACCGGAGCGTAATCCCGCCGGTTGGCCATGGATATCCATGGACGAAGGGCCCTTGGAAGGTGGCTCCGCCATTGGTGGAGACGGAGTAGGTAGATGAGGCAGCTATGGAGAGAGTTCCAAGTGCCGTGGAGTCCGTGAAACCCACCGTATCTTGCCCCTCGGTAACAAGATACGACGGTATGTTGATCACGCCGAAGCCTGGTGGGATGGTAAAGTCCGGAGTCGGTAAGAGGTGTTCGAACCGTTGCTGCCATATCGAGGACGCAAGTGTGCCAGGGGATGGAGGTGCCGCCGCTACCTGAGTCGGAGTGCACCGCTGAAAGAGCGTGGCATAGCGGGCCCAGAGGGCCTGTGCATTGTTCAACTCAAGTTGAGCGGCGTATGAGTTTGCCATGGTGATCGTTCGGTAGCTCACGCAGGCGCTAGCGCGAGAGTTGCCAGCGTGAAACGTTACAAAAGGTACGTAGATGGTGATGGTTGTCGGAGCGGTGGTTCCCTCACTTCCACTCTGTGATCCAGTGGATCCGCCGGAGATCGTGACTGAGACACCACCATTGCCGCTTCCGGTGGTAATGGTGGTTCCGGTCAAGATAGATGGCTCTACGGTCCGGAGGGGAAGAGATCGGCTCCAAAGCGAATCCATAACGATGGCCACAGCGACGGTCAAGATGAGCAGTGAGCGTACGCGAAGATAGAGATACACGGGGATCCTCCTTGATCAGTGCAGAGACGTCCTGTCTCACCTCATCAATGTAGCCCGTTTCCTACCTCAGCGCTCGCATGGTCGACTGAGTAAGTACTACGCTCCGACAGCATGGAAGCCACCGTCGACATGGATGATCTCGCCGGTAGTCATGGGAAACCACGACGAGAGCAGCGCAGCGACGGCTCGAGCGACCGGGATGGCATTACTCGGATCCCAGCCAAGCGGAGCTTTTTGACCCCAAAGGTCCTGGAAGCCACCGAAGGACTCAACCGACCGTGCGGCTATCGTCTTGATCGGTCCAGCGGAGACCAGGTTGACGCGAATGCCGTCTGGGCCGAGGTCGCGCGCAAGATAACGAGAGAGAGACTCGAGAGCGGCTTTCGCAACTCCCATCCAGTTGTATCCTGGCCATGCCACCTGTGCATCGAAATCGAGGCCGACAACCGATGAATCACTACCCTTTCGCAAGAGCGGGAGCATCGCTTGGGTCAAGCTTTTGAGTGAGTACGCTGAGATCTCAATGGCGATCGATACGTCACTCCACTGGGGGTGGAGGATGTCTCCTTCGAGGCACGCTGGCGGTGCGTACCCTATTGAGTGCAGGAGTCCGTCGAGAGCACCCCAGCGATCGTCGATGTACTGAGCTGCGGCTTCGAGTTGGTCTGGATTTGAGACGTCGAGCTCGATGACCGGGACGCTATCTCCTAGCTTCTTCGCCACCCTTTCGGTGATCGAGAGCCCACGTCCGAAGCCAGAGAGGACGATCTCGGCGCCCTCTGCTTGGGCAACTTGTGCACTCGCATACGCTATCGACGATGTGTTGAGAACTCCTGTGATGAGTACTCGCTTACCTTCCAAGATGCCCATGTGTGCTCCAATTTTCCAAGTAGTGACGCTGTACGAGTCTCAAAAGTAGCGGCTCGAAAACGCAAACGGTCCGTCTGGCTCTCTTGGCGAAGAGCTGCAGGGTCTCTCGATTGCGACCGCTGGCTGTGAGTTTGGTCACCCGTAGCAGAGCGAGATTGCGAAGGGCACCATCTCTGTCTCCAAAGATGACCCTCACGCTTCGCCGAGGATCAATGCGGTGGTTACGACTCAGTAGCGCATCGCTCGCGTGAGAGCGATGCGCTCACTTACTCTTGCCGAGGTCGGTCGGATTCGTGTGTGTGTCGCGCTCCCTATCGCTGAACCGGAGGGTGGACGAATCTTCTCGGCGCCCGGAGCGGTGCGACCGAGCTACCTTCGCGAGAGCGATACCGAGACCGACGAGGACCGAGAAGAGAATGAGCGCTAACACGGCCCAGACGTAGGGCTCCCCAGAGGCACCTGGCATAGGCATCGGCACGACTCAGTTGTCCTTCTTTGCGAGCGAGGTCGGAGCCTCGCTGCGAGCGTGTGGGTGCTTGGTATCTTCGAGATCGCTCGGGCTAGGCGTTGATGCGCCCTGCTGGATAGAGCTTGCCTCTCGGGGAGTTCGGTCGTACAGTGCAGACGCAATCGTTCGTCGGCGAAGGACGAAGGGTATGCAGGTCACGATAAAAATCGCTCCCGGTGCCGCAAGGGTGATGCCGGGTGAGATGTAGGCAACCAAAGCGCCCCAGCCGATGCTCGCCAATCCCATCGCTCCGGTTGTCAGGGAGAGCTGTACGCTTGCTACCCTCCCACGCATAGAGTCTCTCGAGACACCTTGGTTCGCTGAGTAGATCCCCGCCATGAAAACGGCCTGTGCGGCGCCGGCCAATGCGGACGATAGGACGTCCACTACGACCTCATGGACGAGACCGAGGGTGATCAGAGGTAGTCCGCTCAGCACTCCCGATACGAGCAGGATCGTGATAATGCGATGTCGTCGTCCGAGGGCCATCATCACAAGAGGACCGACGACGGAGCCGAGACCGAATGAAGTTAAGAGCAGTCCGTAAGCGCTCGCATTGCCATGTAGGTTCGTCGTAGCGACGGCAGGGAGAATCCCGATGCTCGCCATGGTCAGACTGCAGTGGAGGCCAACCCAAATGAGGAGGGTCCCCAAGGGTCGTTGCTCTGACACGTACGATAGCCCGTCGCGTACTTGCTTGGTCACTCGCAGGCGCTCCGGGGGTAACTTCGGAGCGGTGACTCGATGTCGGACCCTAAAGAACATGGCCATGCCGACGAGATACAAAGCGGCGCAGGTGAGAAATGCGGCCCCAAGTCCCATAGTCGTGAGAACGATGGTAGCGAGAGCGGGACCGGTGAGTTCAGCACCTTGTTGTGCAATCCGAGCGGTCATGCTGGCATTCATGAGTCGATCTCGTCCAACGAGATCGGGTATCATCGCCTGCCAAGCCGGAGCCTGAATTGAGTTGCCAACTCCGATCGCTGCAGTGAGCACGAGGAGCTCGGCGAGATCGAGCCGGTGGATGAGCGTGAATGCAAAGGCGATGATGCAGCTGAGAGCATTGATGAGTTGGCCCGTGGCGGCCATGCGAGCGCGATTTCTTCGATCCGCAATACTCCCAGCTATGAGACCGAGGAACATCGAAGGTACGAGCAGAAGCATGCTAACGGCACTTGGCCAGAGCGAGGAGTGGTGACCAAGTCGATATGCATCCCACCCGGCGACGAAGACGACCGCGAAACGACCTGAATTGCCGCTGAGGGCAGCTGTCCACACCCATCGGAACGGGCGAATCTCAAATGCGGAGAACATCGCTCGCAGACCAGAGGATTGGACGTCGCCGTTTGGAATTGCTTGTGGGCCAGGGCTCTCCAGTTGCACGACGTTCCTTGCTCTCTAGATTCGCCGAAGCGATCGATGCTTCGGCACGATACGGATACCAGGTATCGTAACGATAGTCCGATTGAGTCACGACCGAGCGGAGGCGTTATATCGTACTTTTCCATGTTGCAGGACCCGATATCGGAGCTTTGGACGGGTCGAACTCGGGGTTCTATCGTGAGAGATCGTGCTCGTTCGCCGATACACCTGCACTTGGGTCGTGGTTGGTGGTTGGTGGTTGGTGGTTGGTGGTTGGTGTGAGTGGCGTACTTTTTTGAGTCTATGGATGCTCGCGGCGTCGTCGTGTTGAAGGTGCTTGCCTGTCTTTGCAGTTCACTGGCGATTCGACGTTGATCACGGACTAGGAGTATGCGTCCCTCGCGTGATGGTCGCTGATTGGAGCGGTGGGTCACCCACTTCAATACCTTGATCGATATTGTTGTGGACTGGAGATGAACGGTTGCATGAGTGAGCACCTCTCCTTGGGAGTTGGCAGCAGACTTCGTATCGATCTTGCACGCTTTTTCGAGAGCCTCGCCTCGCCTCACCTCACTTCTTCTCGTAGTCCAAATCGTGCTCGGCCGCCTTGCGGCTGTGCTCGGTACGGTTCATGTCAAGGTAGTGCTACCTTTGGATCGTTTCGTGTTGGATCTCGAAGTTCGGCGCAAGGCTTGAGCTCGCGAGATGGAGCGGGCCTTCTGTGGCGAGAAACTGTGTTGTGCCACACAGCACAGCAAGGAGAGCGGTACTCTCCTGGCTGCTGAGTGGAGCTAGCTGGGTGAGTCCGGTGACGATGGTAGTTCGATGCGACGTGCGCCACCAACCGACGAGAATCGTTCGGGATAACACGTAAAGATGATGATCTGGCTGTTCGCAGCCACCATGCGAAAGAGGATGCCAAGCTGATCGAGGCGACCTCGATCGCTATTTCCGAGAGCGTCATCCAAGATGATCGGTGCACCGGTGACGTGATCGAGGCTCGTTGGAGATCGCCCGATGATTTGAGCTACCGCCAGCATGTAGAGCAATGCAATCTGCTCTTGCGCGCCAACGGAGATTTGGTCGAGCGCTAATGTCGTTCCATGCAGCGTTCTGGTGGTGACGTTGAGGCTCGTGTGATCGAGCGTAACCTCGAAGGGGCTCCCGTAGAGTGCCGATCCTAGAGCGGAGATCGTCTGCGTCAGAGGCTCGATCAGCCGTTGCCGATCACTGTTTTGGTAGTAGGTGAGGGTTCGGTAGAGCTTGTCGACTGCTCGTGCTTGTCGATCTGTGATAGCGATGCGAACCGCCAGTATCTCGCGCTCGTGGCGTAGCTGTTCGAGCGTGCTGTAGAGGCCGCTCTCGCCAAGGGCAGAGAGCTCCCCGGTGAGCCGTTCGATCTTTCGGTCAACCGAGTCCTTTTCCTCTTCGAGCTCGTTGATTCGAAGTACCTCGTTCTCTCGGATGTCGTCGAGCAGGTCAAAACGAGGGTCACGAAGCTGTTCTCGTAGGTTATCGCAACGACGTTGGCTCTTTTCGAGCTCGGCGGTGGTGAGGAGAACGTTGTTTGCGATCTGTGAATCTGGTTCGAGTTGGTTCGCTTGGTCAAGCTCGTTTTGGAGGTTCTGGGTTGTCGCTCGAGCGATCTCCCGGAGCTCCTCAGATACCTTGAGCTGAGAGAGGTACGTCTGATGGGTCGCTTGTGCCTCGGTGACCCGGCGCTCTAGCTCACCGAGATCGCGCTCTGCCTGTGAATACTTCTCGTTCAGCTCGGCGAGTTGGTCAACGAGGTCGTCGAGCGCTCTGCGATAGGAGATCTCATCGCCCGACTCGATCACGTGCTGAGACGTCCGAATCTCGAGGGCATGTAGTTGCTCTTGCATGCTCGACAGGGTTGAGTAGCCCGAACTTGTGAAGATCTGATTCAACTGTGTCGTGAGTTGGTCTCGTCGCTCTAGATGATTCTCTCGTTGTCGAACCGCGGTGCGCGCAAAGAGACCACTCGCTTCGGCCGGTATGGAGTTCGCTGCGCAGAAACTCTGTAGTCCCATGAGTGCACGGTCGTAAGCGCTCTGGAGCTCTCCAAGGTTCGATCCACCGGTTATCTCGACAGTGGCCAAGTCGCCGAGGGTCATGACGAGTGGGTCGGTCGCAGAAGGGCTAAAGATCTCGTCAGCGTCGATGTCGTGTGTCTGATCGTTGAATCCAAGTTGAAATGGTCGATGTGCATGAACGGACACACGTGGAAGTTCAACTTCGAGCTTTGCTCGGGTGCTCGCAGTACGTCGTTCGAGCTCCTCGAGCTCCTCCACGATCTCAGGAGTGACGGTGCACTCTGCCAGGAACTGCTCCGACTCCCGTTGTAGGCTCTGCAGCTCATCCACCCGCTCTATGAGGTTACGGAGCTGAGTTGCTTCTTGTCGGCGGTAGAGATCGTTGCGCTGATCTTCGATGTTCGTGCGACGTTGAAGCAGCGGTGCGAGCTCTGCACGTTGACGTTCAGCCTCGCTCGTTGCTTGAGTCAGCGCCTCGTGCTCGACCGTAACTCGTCGCTCAAGCTTCTCACAGGAGCTGTCTAGGTCTTTAACCTCTTGCGTTGCGGCCAGCAGCCGCTCTTGCAGTCGTGTTCGATTCGTCTCTGCTAGGCGTGCACTTTGATAGTTCGAACGCGCGACGGTCAGTTCGAGATCCGCAATGAGGAGCTGGTTCTTTAATGCGTTGAGCTCAAGCCAAGTCGCATCGTGCGTCTCGAGCTTTGTGCGATGCTGGTCGAGCTCGTGCTCTCTGGCTGCAATGCTGGCTCGTAGTCGTTGGAGCTCCTCGCTCTGGCCTTCACAGTGAGCGAGCGCCGCTTCTGTCTCGCTGATCTGTTCCTCCAGCTTGTGAAGTTGGTGCTCTAATTCCGTTCGAGCTCGCGTTGGCCTGCCTGTTTCGGTGAAGTAGTTGGAGCGCTCCGCGCGGACCAACGTGATGAGCTCGCTCATACTCGTATTGTCCTTCGTGCTGAGTTCACCCACGGTTGAGTCGAGAGCTGCTCCGAGCGTTTCGCTCTGCGCTGGGGCGTATCCTAGGTGCAGCGCTCCCTGCTGGTAGCGCAGAGCCTTCCAGAGCGTCTCGTCCAGCGTCTCGTTCAGGATCTCTCTGACTTTGTCATGGGCCTGTCGTCCGGTGAGCGTGAGCTTGAATGGTTGACGAATCTCAAGCATCGTAGATGGTGACTTGAGCCATCGCTTGGTAAGACTCGCATGATAGGGTCCACTTGAGAACGTCATCGACGCCTCCGGTCCAACGTCGCGTCCGATGGGTTGAACGGCCTTGATCGCACTCTTTGTTGAGGAGTCTGGGTCGGAGAGCAGCATGTCGAGAGCGATTAAGAAGCTACTCTTGCCAACTTCGTTCGGTCCCGAGACGATCGTGACGCCCCGTTCAGCGAAGGTGAGTGTTTCCGATCGAGTGCCTCGAAAGTCTTGCAGCTTCAGAGAGTGGAGAATCACGAGAGCTGTCCGTGGAGGTGGTAGAGGAGTGCTACTGCGTCGAGCGCTGCGGAGGCTTCTTCAGCAGGGGACGAGCTTTCTGCGATGAGGGCGTTGAGAGCTTGAGCAGCGTAGCCATGCAGATCGAGCGTCTCACTTGAAATCTCACCGGGAAGGATCGTGAGGTCACTTCGGCGTTCCCAGCGAGTGAACCCAGCGAAGAGGGCGTGATAGTCTTCGAGTATCTGTTCGAGTTGCAGGTAGTCCATGAGTTCAAGTGTGCCAGTGAGACTGAGACGGAGCACGACTGTGTGTTTGTGGGCGATGGCATCGAGGCGTTCCCGCAACTGGTCGACGCTGACACGGCCGATGAAGTCGGCGGCTAGGTCGATGAAGCGCCACTGCGATGTCTCACGGGTCTGTAGTGAGACCGTTGCGTCGTCGGCTAGATCAACAAGGAGGACGCTATTGGGTTCAGTCTCGTCGAAATCTGTCACTACCGGAGTACCTGAGTACCAGCATCGCCCTGTCTCACCTACCTCGGTCCGTGAGTGTCGGTCTCCGAGAGCGACGTAGTGAACGATTGAACTCGTGAGGTACGGCTCGAGGTCGGAGAGCAAGATTGCTGCGGGATTATCGAATGAGGGAACGATCGTGTCGACTGCGCCATGGCCAACTACGACTCGGTAACGAGCAGAGTCAGGCCGCACAGCTGTGCACGCTTGGGTGACGAGGTCCATCGTCACTCGCTTAGATGGCCAGGGGGCCGGATAGATCACGCATTCAAGATCGGGAAATTGGAGCGGTGTTGTGTCGTGAGCCACGACGATCTGTGGTGGGCATGCTGATCGAAACTGTCTCGAGGTATAGATAGACGCTGGATCGCTTGGATCGTGGTTTCCTGGTACGAGAACCACCGGAACATGGAAGGAACGCAGTGCTTCAAGACAACGAAGGAGGTACTGTCGATCCAAGTAGTTGGACTCAAATACGTCGCCAGCCACTACAACGAGATCACAGTGTTCGTTGTCGGCTATGGAGGCGATTCTCGTCACTGCATCGATTCTCTCCTGATCGAACCGTGGATGCGCATCGGAATTGAGAAAGTGACGCGTCATGCCGAGTTGCCAGTCAGAGGTATGCAAAAGTCTGAGCATCAAAATCTCCTCTTGAAGGATGCGGTCTAGCGTAGGTGGTGACAGTGACAGAGAGGTAGAGTCGCAGAGCATTCACCGCGAGCTCGACTGGCTCCATTGCGTCGCCAGCTCGATTCAGACTCTCCTTTTCATAGGCCAGGGACCCACACGGTGTCCGACGCGCAGGGCTGCTCTTGAATCTGTGCGCGTAGCGTCACGCTTGTCGTCATTTGGATTCAACGACTCTCAATCAAGTCGGTCATGATGAGATCCGAATGCGCCAAAGATGGAGGTGATGTCGTTGAGTACTCCCGATAGCGCAGAGGTCGGTCACCTCCCTATGGCGTCGTTTGTGCACTCTTGTTGGAGAGAGAAGGAGGGACCATCTGGCCCGGTACTGACTCCTACGCTCCCTGCTCACTGCGGACTCTCGTACCTTTGGGGAAGGCACGCCACAGAGGTGTTGGGTGACCCGATGCGCTGTACGTGGTTTATCGCTGCTGATTCGTTGTTGCAGAGCGTTGCGTTAGCGAAGCGAGTGCGCTGGTGACGTGGTTTGAGACTGTGGAGTAGAGCTGTTTCAGCTCCGTTTCAGAGGAGTGAGATGAAGGGTCAGGGACGTTGATCTCGGTGAGTACCGATGCGATGCTCACCACCGATTGGGCCAATATCGCCGCGCTGATGCAGTCTCCGATCAGATTCGGATTCCCAGTCACGGCGATCTCTGCCGCTAGTGCGCTCACCTCTGTTGCGAGCTCTGCCAGCTCGTACGGTACTCGATTTGCGAGTGAGAGCGCCAACGCGAGTGCCGGCGACTCCGTGGAGGGATCGTCTCCATCTCGCTGCTTTCGTCGAGCTTCGATAACTTTCGCGTAGTGTTCTGGGTCTTCGTTGCAAAGTTCCATGGCGCGATCTCGTAGGAGGATCGCTCTGCGGTCTAAGTCATCGCTTCGTAGGAGGTGTTTGGCGGAGAGCTTGGCGGCCTTCGAGGTCAATGATGCCGCAAGAGCGGCTACATTCGCGGCGGCTGAGCCGGCAGCTGGGGCCGGTCCTGCTTCGCTCATCACAGCTAGAAACTCAGCGATACCGTAGCGTTCGTAGTGGTACCCCTTAGCTGAGTCCAATGATCTCACCATTTTGATCGATGTCCATGCCCTCCGCTGCTGGATGTGCCGAGAGACCAGGCATGGTGGAGATATCACCGCAGATGAGATAGACAAATCCTGCACCGACCGAGGCGCGTGCCTCTCGAACAGGCATTCTCCACCCAGTCGGTGCGCCTTTAAGTGATGGATCGGAGGAGATCGAGAGGTGAGTTTTAGCGATAATCACTGGAAGATGTCCGAAGCCATTGGCCTCATACATATCGAGCTGGCGAGCTGCAAGAGGAAGGTAGTCGACACCTTCCGCTCCATACACTCTCTCTGCGACGACCTCGATCTTCTCTCGGAGAGGGAGCTCGTCTTGATAGAGCAGATGAAAATCATTTTTATCGTTGGAAGCCTCAACGACCATCTCTGCAAGCTCAGTTGCGCCGCTGCCGCCATCGGCGAAGTTGCGACAGAGCGCCACCCGAGCTCCCATCTCTCGTGCGATCTCAACGATCGCTTGATGCTCAGAATCGAAGTCGCCGGGAAAAACATTGACAGCTACGACTGGGCTCACACCGTGGAGCTTGATATTCTCAATCTGTTTGCGGAGGTTGGCACCTCCGGCGAAAACCTCGTCCGGATTTTCTTTGAGCATTTCGGGCGGTAGCGGACGCCCTGCAACCACTCGATGAGAACCTGAGTGAACCTTTAGGGCGCGCACGGTGGCTACTACAACCGCAGCGTCGGGAGTCAAGCCAGAGGTCCGACACTTGATGTTGAAGAAGCGTTCAGCACCCATGTCGGCTCCAAAGCCAGCTTCGGTTATGAGGAAGTCGCCCGAGTGGATACCGATGAGATCTGCAACGATTGAGGAGTTTCCATGGGCGATATTACCGAAGGGTCCTGCGTGGACGAGAACCGGTGTGTTCTCAAGAGTCTGTAGCAGGTTGGGCTTGATAGCGTCGCGCATCATCACTGTCATTGCTCCAGCGGCCTTCAACTGTTCAGCAGTGACCGGCTCTCCACCTTTGGTATAGCCAACGACGATCCGTCCGAGTCGGGCTCGTAGGTCATGGAGGGAGTTTGAGAGCGCGAGTATCCCCATGATCTCTGACGCAGCGGTGATATCAAAGCCTGTCTGGCGAGTGACGCCATCGTTTCTGCCTCCGAGCCCGATCACGATATTGCGAAGTGATCGATCGTCTACGTCAAGGACTCGGCGCCAGGTGATGCTATTGAGGTCGAGGTCGAAGTCGTTACCTCGAAAGAGATGGTTATCTAACATGGCGGAGAGGAGGTTGTGTGCGCTGGTGACTGCGTGCATATCGCCGGTCAAGTGCAAGTTGAGGAGGTCCATAGGAACCACTTGGCTGTATCCGCCGCCCGCAGCGCCACCTTTGATCCCAAAGGTTGGCCCCATTGATGGTTGCCGAATGGAGATCGTCGCCTTCTTGCCAATGTGCTTCATGGCTTGACCGAGGCCGACGGTCGTGGTGGTTTTTCCTTCTCCGAGCGGCGTTGGCGTGATTGCGGAGACGACGACGTACTTGGCACGCTCCCGCTGGGAGAGCGCCTCGATAGCCTCAAGTTGTATCTTGGCGACGTTCGTACCGTAGGTCTCAAGCAGTTCGTCTGGTATGCCCATCTCACGGGCGATCTCGGTAATCGGTCGTAAACGTGCTGCTCGCGCGATTGCTAGATCACTCTCCACTGTTGTCCCGCCTTATCTGTTGCATCGTTGTCCCGCTGGCATCTGCGTGCAACCAAGCGCCTTGCGTCCTGGTTCCTGATCGCAAAGCATAGCTTCGCAGTGGTTCCCCGAGAACCGCATTGTCTCTTCCGACTTGTGGACCGATCTGGAGCGAGGTGCTCTACCTGCTCATGGTGGCCCATACCTATGGTGTCGAGGACTCGGACGTCGTCGACTTGCTCTGACGCTGCTTCGACGATCGTCGTCGTCGCTAGAGCGTTGTGGATGGGCCCGATTTGCTTTTGAGGTGACCTCCAAAGCTCCGAGGATCTGCTCTCGGAGAGCGATAGCGCCTGTCACTACAGGTGGTGGCTTACGGTGGCCTCGTGCGGGTGCCACCGTGTTGTTGCTTGGTGATAGGGACGGTGTCGAGTGGTTGGGTAACGTGGTGTGATGTAGATCTCGTCCTTCGAGCTAGAGGGAGGAGGTAGCTGTGTAGCCGATTGAGCGTTCGGCGCTCAGCGACATCTTGTGCTTGCGAGATGCCAGGGCGGTCGGTAGCGTGGCACCGAGGCACCTTTAGGCGGTGGAGCGACGATCGGTACTTTGGAGTCCGGTTAGTTCCGGACGAAAGAGCAGCTCCCAGGTGAGGTTGCGTCTGGCGCAGCGGTAGCTCTCGAGTTGGGCGTGGGAAGAAGAAGGGAAAGTGGTGGCCGAAGATTGCAGCTGCGTTCGATGCGACACGTTCGTTCTGTGGTCATGATGCTGGGTTTATGCGAGTCTGTACCGTTTTAGCTCTCAACTAAGTTAAGCCGCACGATCTCGCTTGCTGAACACGTTTTAACATCGTGGGCGTGAGAAAAGTAGCTCGCTGCTTCGGTCAAGGCGTGCGCAGGTAGTGTCGCACTTCTTACGTTCGGCGGAACTGAAGGTTCGTTGACCGTGTGCGGTGTTCCTGCGCTATCGACCGTTGCGATATGAGGCAGCGAGTGCCTTTAACTTGTCGTGGGTACCGTTACGAAAAGGTAACTGCGGAAGGTGTCGCTTCTCTATTTTGGCGATGGATGTGTAGTTCGTGTCACACACGTTGGCAAGCGGCGATTGGACGGCTTGGGATACGAACTGGTACGCATCCATGTGGGAGAGCCCAAGTTCCTCAGCTACCCAGTTGACCATATCGAGTTGGGCGATGCGAAATGCGTCTTCGAGGGGTCGAGCCGAGCCGGTGGAGAGGATGTGCGTATCGCTCTCGAGACGGGGCCAAGGTGTCGTCACACCCTTGATCAGATCGATGACAACAACGGTATTCATGGCACACTCCACGGCTACCCCGCACGTCTCGCCTTCGCCCTGTCGGGCGTGGCCATCGCCGAGAGAGAAGAGAGCGCCCTCCACGTTTACCCCGAGGTAGCACGTTACACCTTCCCGCATCTCGGGTGTGTCAAGGTTTCCACCGTGGGCATCTGGAACAAGAGCAGATCGAACTTCTAAATTTGCTGGTGCTACACCGACGGTCCCATGCATGGGATCCATCGGAAGCGTAGTGGTAAAGTCAGAGTGCTTTGCACTGAAGCGACACGTTCTTGCTTGTCGGTCAAGCTCCCAAATCCAGACCAGTTCGGGGAGCGGGTCGTGAAGGGAGGCTGTGAGATGTGTGGAGGTCAGGGCCCCAAAGAGTGGCACTGTGGTCGAGACAGCCCAGTCTCTTGCCGGCTCGATCGAGATGAAGTGCACGGCAATGGTGTCGCCCACCTCTGCGCCTTCAACGTAGAACGGACCGGTCTGTGGATTGAGGAATGGGAACTCGCAGACCACAGAGACGAGATCATCCTCGGATTGGATCTTGCCGGCGAAGCAGTCCTCGGTAAAGAGCTCCACCACGGTACCAGGAGCGATAGTTGCGACCGGTGCCGCACCTCCGAAGGTCCACACGTAAGAGTCAGGGGTCGGAGTGTACGCTACAACGTTGGGCACGGGTAGATCTCCTCTTTCTAAGGCTTAAAAACTACTGTACTACAAATGCTTGGGATCTCCGAGGAGGGACCACGCTGTGTGTCGTGGTCCCTCCTCACTGACATCGGACTTGTGGAGAGGCTGAGATCTGAATCGGCACTCAGATCTCGCCCGAACTCCGCCCGTACCGAGGGTGGTACGGTTGTCTAGTTCGACGAGACGTTCACAGCGTTTGGATCCTCGGTGAAGACGTCCGCAATTGCACCGATTGCTTGCGGAGACTTGGCTCGCTTGTAAAAGAGGAAGACGATACCGAGGACCATCCAGACTCCGACGATCGGTCCAGCGTAGGAGATCGGCGCCGGGAGCGGTGAGATGAAAGAGAACACGGGAATTCCCGCGCCGGCGAACAGCGCCGGTACCAACACGACCATACCGATAATAGGTATTACACCGTGGAGCAGGATATGAAAGTGTTCCCGTTCGTGTCTTAGGAAGTACACCAGCGAGGCAAGGTTCATCAAAATGTAGACAGCAACGACGACAATGGTTATGATCGTGCCGTCGACGGCGAAACCGTTGATCGGGTTGTACTCCAGTCCAAGGAAGAGCGTCGCTACCACGGTGATCACGAGCTGTGTGATCGCTGCCGTACTCGGAGTTTTGTACTTCTGGCTAATCTGTGCCAGCGCTTTCGGAAAGACGTTGACGCGTGCGAGAGCGTAGCCCATACGGGTGGAGACGTTTGTGCCCGCATTGCCGTTGGCCAGAGTCGAATTGATAATCGCAAAGAAGACCAAGATCCAAAACAAGCCAAAGGAGCTCTTAGCAAGCGCCTGCCACGACGAGGCCGAGTTGAACGTTGCGAACTTCCCGGGACCGTAAAAGACCGTCACCGCATAGGTCGTAAAGACGTAGAAGATACCGATTCCGAGGGTGGCGGCGAGTATGCCGCGACGGATCGTAACCTTGGGTGACTTCGCCTCTTCTGCAAGTGGAGCGGCAGCTTCGAATCCAGCGAAAGCGAGGAGCGAGTAGACCGAACCTGCAATGACCCCGGTTATGCCATGAAATGCTTTTGGTGTATCGGTGGTCCCAAAGACCGACATGGTATTGTGTCCGCCAGCTTTTGCAATGAAAAGGACTGCAAGTACGCCGAAGACGACGATCTCGATCGCACCGAGAATCGTGCCTGCCCGTGCGGATGTTGTGATGCCTCGATAGTTAATCGTGAAGACGATGAGCATCCCAACAAGCGACCAGGGCCACCAAAGATTGGCAGGATAGCTATGAAACTCTAAGTTGAGCGTCGCCGCCACGGTGAAGCCGAGCTGTAAGAAGACGAGAGCGGGTACGAGGGCGTAGACAAAGACGTAGCCCCATCCAATGAAGAATCCGACGATTGGATGTAGGGCCTTAGCGCCGTAGGCAGCCAAGGAACCTGCTGAGGGGATACGGCTTGCCAGCTCGCCGATCGATACTGCGGTAAACATGCACGCTATGAGCGCTAAAAGCACAGAGAACGGAAGGTTTCCGCCAGCAAACGCTGCGCCGGCAGGAATCGACGCAGCTACGGCAGCACCAGGCGCCATAGCGGTAATACTCTGAAACGTTACTTCGCGTAGACCAATGGCCCCCCGTCTCAGTTCAGGAACTGCGACACCATCTGTCATGTATCCTCACTTTCATGGTTCCGACAACCCGTAAGTTGTTTGAGATAACGTAGCGTAGATACTGCGGTCGTGCTGGGTGAACAGTGTTAATTCTGAGAAAACGTTGAAATAATCGTCGAACCTGGGCTCTCAAGGGGTGGTGCTGTGCCTTTTTCCCTGACTGGGATCGCTCTCTAACTCTTAAGTCGCCCCTTGCATGAAGATACGTGAAGCTTGAGCTCTTAGAGTTCTTGGTACCCAGCGCTTGGAGCCACGCAATCATTGGTGCGAAGATCTACCCCGTAAGCTCAAGAGCGCCTGTTCGGTAGCGGTCTTGGAGTTCAAGGCCACAGATCTGTGAGACCGTTCACATCGGCCAATGGCTGAACCGGATCTTCTTCGCTAGGTTCTGCTACGCATCGAACTCGTTTTGATGCGCCAGAGTCGAAACTCCCCGCTGTCGTGGTCGCACTGGTATGGCATTCGTGGGTTGGTCCAATCGAGGTGACCGTAGAGCTCTTCGACAAGTTAGAGGGCTAGGGTGCTCCGCAGTCGTAGATGGTCGGTGCATGGCGGTGTGAGGTGAGAGCACAGGTGCGCTCACGTACGAGTGCGTGTGCCTGTGACAGATGGAGGCTCGATTCCCCTTGGTATCGGTCGATAGTCCCTAGGTGGGGGTTCGATCCAGGCGAGTGTGACGAGCTAGAAGACGAGCTGGCCGAAGGCGAGTCGGGCCTATGAAACGGCTGGCGACGAAAACGAGGGCGCCGAAAGATCCAACGAAGAATCCGACTGGAAGATTGGTCGTAAAACCGAGGGCAATCGATATCCATACGATGCCGAGTGCGATGACTGAAGAGAGCACCGTTGCGAGATGTGGTCGAGAGGTGAGAGCTCGGGCAGCTGCTGGAGGAGCGGTGAGGAGACTAAAGACCAAGAGTGCCCCCACGATTGGTAGAGCAACCGCCGTCACCGCAGCGACGAGTATGAGAAAGACCGTTTCTAACACGGGCTCTGAGATAGCTTGTGCACCCGTGAGTTCAGGGAGGATGCTGCTTCTGAGAAGTGGACGATAGATGGCAAGCGTCACGACGACGATGATCACTGCGACAGCAGCGATGATTGGAATCTCGCTTCTCGAGACCCCTAAGAGTTGGCCGAAGAGCAGACCATAGACGCTCGATGCGTACGCACCTGACTGAGAGAGAAAGAGCGCACCGAGGCCGAGGAGGAAGACCATGGCAAGAGCGGTGGCCGTGTCCTTCGTCGAGCGCCTTCTCAACGCGGTCATTAAGAACGCTGATAGAAGCGAGAAGACCCCGAGCCCAATGAGGGAGCTGACGCCAACGAGCGCCGCGGCACCGGCGCCGGCGAATGCCCCGGTCGGGAGAGCGTGGGCAACGAAGGTGGATTGCCGAAGTACCACGAAGAAGCCGACGAGGCCGGAGATGATCGCGATGATCGTGGCCGCTTCCCAGGTTGCGATTGCGTATGGTGCAAACACTACTTACTCACCAGAGCTGAGGAGGATGGAGGTGTTGGTGCACTTCGTGGTTCGTCTTTCGTGAGATGCTCGCCCACGGTGTGCGTTCGACGTGGAACGAGGAAGAATACAAGGGTAAGGAGGGCGACGATACAGAAGCTCACCGGCCAACCTACGCCTTGTGAAGTCCAAGCGACGCTGTCGTAGGAGAGCAGTATGCCAGCCAGTGTCACTCCGATGCCGATGGCGATCGAGAGGACGAGAGCGCTGCGGATCGAGTGGGTGCGACGGGTCGCGATAGTCGGTGGACCGATGAGGAGTGCCGTTGAGAGGATTGCTCCGGTCAGAAGCGCCGAAAGTGAAACCGCTGCCGCCAGTGCCAAGAGAAAGACCAGACTGATCCATCGAACTCGTACTCCTTGAACCTGTGCAAGCTCTGGACTGACTGAGCTCAGGAGGAGAGGACGATAGATCCATGCAATCGTAAAGATCGAGACAGATCCGATCCCGATTGCTAGTGGCAGCGAGTTCGATGGAAGGGTGAACAAGGATCCGAACAGGACGCTTACCGTCGTACCGGTCGAGGTCGTAAGCGTGGTGTCGAGGTAGAGTAAGAGAGCGGCTATGCCGAGAATTGCTCCGAGGACCACGCCAGTAACGAGATCTCTTCCGCGCACTCGCTTGGGTTGAAACGCTTCGAGGGTAAGTGCTCCGATGAGGTTCATGGCAACGAAGCCGAGGAGGGGACTGATGTTGGCAAGGGCCGCCCCCGAGCCTCCCGCGGCACCGATGTCGGAGAGCGCGTGACCCGCAAAGGATTGTCCTCGAACGACGGTAAAGAGACCGACGACCGACGAGACAGTGGCACTCAAGGCTCCTACGACGATCGCCGTTCGTACGGCCGGGTTCGTAAGAAAGCCAGCAGCTACGATGTCATGGAGTAGCGTGCTGATGATCATGGCTGAGACCTAGTCAAATTTCGATTTGGATGTTGTTGGTCGTAATCGTGGTGGGAGGAACTGTCACGTCCTGGTACGACGACGACACGACCGTTGACTCGGATGACCTCGACGTGATGGCCGTAAAGCGCGCTAAGGGACGAGGTTGTAACCACCTCCTCGGTAGGTCCACTGGCGAGTTTCGACTCGGCAAGATAGATTACCTGGTCGACAACTTCAAGAATGGGGTTGAGGTCGTGGGCCGAGAGCAAAATCGCGAGCCCGGTCGTTGCCTTGAGCGAAGTCAAGAGCTGAACAACCTCGTTTTCGGCTCGGACATCTAAGTTCGCAAGGGGTTCGTCAAGTAAGAGTAGGTCTGGTCGTCCAACGAGGGCGTGCGCTATCATCGCTCGCTGCTGTTCACCGCCGGAGAGAAGTCCGACGCGTCGGTCTGCGAGGTGGCTCATGCCCACAGATTGCAACGCCTCCTCTACTCGTTTGAATCGCTCCTTCTTGGTGATTGAACGACGTAGCCCGCGTCCGTTGATGCCGAGCTCAACGAGGTCGAACGTTCGGATCGGGACGTCAGGATCGAGATTGATCTTCTGTGGCACGTAGCCGATCGACGGTCGACCGTGCTCACCAAAGTTTTGAGACCGAATCGTTCCAGACTCGTGCGGGATGAGTCCGAGAATGGTTTTGAGCAGCGTGGTTTTCCCCGCACCGTTGGCGCCGATGAGACCCGTCAGTGTGGTGTGGTTGAGCGTAAAACTCGCATCGGTTAGGATCCGTCTTCCGCCGACGACGATGTTGAGATCGACGACTTCGAGTGCGGGGTTTGAACTGTTGGAAGAGCGACCTTGATTCATCGGTCTAATCCAGTGGTGGAGATGTGTGAGCTGAACGCTCGGCGAAGTGCCGTTAGCTCAAGGGTCATCCAGCTTTGGTAGCTCGAGGCTGCACTGGGCATTGTTTCGTAGACCGCCACGATGGGCACCTTAGCTTGACGGGCAGCATCGATGAAGCTCTGCGTCAGCGGATCCGTTACTTGGACATTGTAGACCAGTGCGCTAACGAGATGGTGGGAGAGCAGACGATTCTCTGTGGTGACGCTCTGAGGGGAGGGATCGGTACCGTTCATGATTGCACTCTGCAGCGCCCATGGCGTCTTTACCTGAACTCCAAGTGCGGCCAGGAGGTAGTCAGCGACGGGTTCGGTCGTCGCAACACTCTTCCCGGCAAATCTAGCTTTGAAGCGTTGAATCGCCGAGAGCAGCGAGTTGTACGAGATGAGAAACTTCTTTTCCTGAATCTGAAAGTACGTCTTGTGGGCCGGTTCGAGGTGTGCGAGGTCTCGCTCGAGCACTTCGGAAACGATTCTCATGGTCGTAGGTGAGTACCAGAGATGAGGATTCTTGGTCGAACTCGGCAGGTGAAGAAGGTTCTGGACATTCAGAACGACTCGTTTGGGAGCTGGCGAAGCAGCGAGCAGTTTGGTGAGAAAGGAATCGTAGCCGAGCCCGTTTTGAATCACGAGGTTTGCGCCGCTCACGACCTGAGCCACCGAGGGTGAGACCTCGTACGTGTGGGGATCGGTATTGGGATTCGACATAATGGACGACACGTGTACGAAACGCCCTCCGATCTGCTGTGCAATGTTCCCGTACTCGTTTTCGCCGGCCACGATCGAGAGAACTTTGTCCGAAGAGCTCGATGCCCCCGCCAAGGAAGTGCAGCTAGACAAGGTGATCACGAGGGCCATGCCAACGGCGATCCGTGGAAGGAGTGAGGACAAGTGGTGCGGGGAACGAGGCTTTGGAACCTCGATGGCTGTGTCGCTGGTACCTGCACGTGTCAAGGTCATGCTCTCAGTATAGAGACAATAATGAGACTCATTCTCATTATTGTCGTGGTGCGGCCCTGACCTGGCTACGTCGGTAGGTGTCGTACGTGGACTCGAAATCGCTGTCGGTGATGGTGAGTGAGGTCATCGAGTTACGAAATCGTGCGCACTCACGATGACTGAGGTCGCTGAGGCGTTGAATTCATGGAGTAATCTCTTCCGATGCTCGGGGATAGTCGTAGGTAACTACTCGACCGTGACGGTCAAAGCGGTAGAGCGATTCGGGAGGAATCCGACCGGTATCGAGGTCTTCGATGAGAGAGACCAAGGGGTCGCCAACGGCCGGCTCACCGATCTCATTGATGACCGAGATGTGTCGGACGAACGTGATGCCTGGACGGGCTCGGTGCTGGTAGGTCACTGAAATTTCAGAGCGGGGCCAGAGGCCATCGGTGATTTCGACCGATTCGATGGTGCCGTAATGGAGCTGAATCGGTCCCGATCTCTTCCCGTCTCTTGTAACCCAACCGGTAAGCAGCGCTTCAGTGAGCTCGTGAGCAGTCTTCAATACCGTGGCTAAGGATCCCTTGGACAGAACAGCTGGGACGAGTCCTTGGAGGTTGGAGAGTGGCAACTCTCGCTCGTCTAGGAGCGTCTCGAGCTGGTCAGTATTGCGACGGTGTCGCACAAGTTTGGAACCATGTACCGTATGGACGATGCAGTACAACGAGTCGTTGCTCTCGACGCTCTGTCCGAGTCGACCATCAAGGAGTACTGAGTGCGCAACTTCATCGCCGGGAAGTGGCCAGATAACGATCCCGTTCTGCTCACGTAGTACGGCAGCCCGAGGGGATTGTTGAGAGAGCTGCAGGAGTCGATGCACGTCGTTTCCGTTTGCATCCAAAGTGGGGAGGTCTCTGCGATAGTCATCGGGAAGGTGCATCCAGTCAGGTCGATGTAGGTCTCGCGCAGTTTCGAGCTGAATAGGTCTGGTATAGCTTGGCGAAACCTTCCACTGTTGTCGGAACCACTGCGGCGTGGCGGTCTCATCGAAGATTTCGAGCTCCACGACGAGATCCTCGTCAAGGAGTTCACTGTGAAGGTACCGGCCGGTGAGCAGGTGCTCCGGTCCATGACCGCCGCTCGTTTCCACGAGTGAAATAACGACGAAGGCACTCGAAGTCGAAGAGGCAGACGAACCACTGGCTCTGTGCTCTAGGACCACCCAGCAGTGCTGGTCGTAAGGGTTGATGGCCATAATTGGGGCGTCGAAAAGAAATCGTGCAATCGGCTCATCTGGTCTAGTTAAGATGAGTTCTGACTCTCTCGGCGTCCGGACATACCACAGTTGCGAGTCGACGGCTCGGTAGGTAGTCGGTATTTTTGTGACTTCAGGGAGTCGATGGAGTCGCCACTGAGAGTTTTCTTCGCAGTTGCGTTGTGCGACAAAAGGCAGAATCCGATCGCCGATGGTCACCGTACCGTGCTCGATCGTGAGCGTCGCTGGCTGCAGGTAGCGCTCCATGATTCCATGGTAGTGAGGTCCTTTGCTGAGAAAACTGAACAGTTCACGACTGCCACTCTCTCAGTGGTCTGCTGGGACGTTGAAATGGTACCGTACCCAATCGATCGTTAGATCTCGCATCGGAGATCCTTGGGTATTCGCTACTGATGGCAGTAGCGTGAGTGCAGCCCGAACGATGTGGCCAAGCTTTGTACGAGTTGGAATCAGGTCGTTCTTGGTGTTGGTCAGGCCGTTTCCACGGCAGCGGCCCTCCGTGTCTTTGGGAGTTTTATGAGCCCCAAGTAGGCGGCTAGCCCGACCAGGCCAAGATTGATACTGAGGTCAAGCCAGAAGAGTACCGTTACCGTCAGTTGACTCTCGTTAATGATGACCCTATCTGCTCCTTTGGGGACCATGACCCCACTCCAAACGCCATCAACGGTGATGAGCTGAGCTGGTGCACCATTGACCGATACGGATGAACCCGGCGGTATGGTCGCTCGCAAGACCACGAACTCTTTGACAGGAGAGGTAAAGGTAGCCCTCAGCGAGTTTGAAGACTGTGAGATTGTGACTGAGGTGACGAGCTCGCCCTGAGCCGAGCTTGAGAGGGATCGAGCGAGGGACTGTGAGGCGACGGTAGCGATAGCGTTTGAGATAATCTCACCGTGGTGAACCAGGTTCGGGTCGCTCAAGATTTCGTTGGGAACCCATACTTTGGAGGCGTTGGCCGCCATGTCAAGTCCGTAGATATTGAGTCGCAGACCGCCGATCACCGTTGCGCCTAGGTCGGTTATTGAAGGCGTTGTGACGATCACTGCGTTGAAGGGTTGGAAGCTTGGCTCAGCTGATTCCTGCTGCAGGAGCGCTGCGTATGCGCTCTGATACGGTCGTAGGCCCAATGCGATTTTGGGCGTGGTGTTGTGTGGCGATACGGCCCATTGGAGGAGTAGGGGAGAGTCACCGGTGAGAGGGTAGCGACTTTGCAGGTAGTTGTGAGTGAGGTAGAGCGAGACAAGGTGCGTCAACGCGCGAAATTCTGTGGACGTCAGCCGAGCGGTCTGCGTTGTTGTCGGCGCTGTATTAGGGAGTGTACCTGGTGTGATGACGGCCCCAACTCCAATGGTTGCGAGCTCGTCGAGGTGTAGTGGCGTTGCAATCAGGTTGTAGAGAGCAGGGGCGAGGGGATAGATCGGAGAGGAGGGAGAACGGACGTCTTCGTGTCCGAAGTAGTACGTCAGTGTCCTTCCGAGACCTCGAGCTAGGAACGGGTCGTACTCCTGAATGGTCGAGAGCCCGTGATCTGCCAGTGTTGGTGACACAAAAATATTGTTTGTCGAATCGAGGATCGTCGACTGGATACCGTGTGTCGCAAGGATCTGTTTGAGCGGCAAGGGTTGATTGTAGAGCTGTCGTGCGGGGGCGAGGTATCGGGGGATAAAGAGCTCGAGGGTACAGAGAGTGAGGAGGCCGATCCCATAGGGTCGAAGGCTCGTCGTGCGAGGGCCGAGGAGGATGATGAGCGTCCCAATAGTCATCATGGACGCTACCACGGTGAAGGTTTCGGTGAGGTGTGTGGTAGGGGCGCTCGACGGGTGAGCGACGATGCGCTCCGTGACGACGATCGCTATCACCGCGAGCCCTGTCGCAAGGTAGGCGGTTGGTCTCAGGTGACCTAGGGCGTCGATCCCATAACTCGAAAGAATGCAGAGAGGAAGCCACCATAGAAAGCCGAGGAATCGGACGTTGGTAATGTCGCGTAGATACGGCAGTGCGAAGATATTGAGAATGTGTGCGGCATTGACGAAGCCGAGAAGCCCAAAAAGCGTAAGCCCTGCGAGAACTGCGATACTTCGGCGATCGAGAGTCGTCGAACTTTTATGGAATGCGAACCGTATCGCTCCAGCCGAGAGTGGCCATAAAAACGGATTTCCGAAGAGCCAAACCGTCTGGCCTGCAGCGGTAAGGGTCGATCCAAACAGAGTCGGATCGATCAAAGTTGTTAGCCAACTTGGAGGTGCCCAGCTGAGGTATGATAACGGACTCTGGTACGCACTATAGCTATGCAGAGTGCTCAGCAGTTCATAGGTAGCAACGATCGACGCGCAGAGCGCCACTGCAGTAGCCAGCGCAAGACCGACCAATAGGCGTCGTAGCTTTGGATGGTTCTCCCTGCGCAGGTCGAGTCTGCTGAGAGCTATCAGGAGCGAACTTAAAGAAATGTATGGGACGACTTCAGCGAAGCCCGAAAGAAGAAGCTGCGAGAGGGCTAGGGCATAGAGCGTCAGCCAGATTAAGCGCCGAGAGCCGCTGACACTAGCAAGCTTGACAAGGGTGATCGCTAGATACGGCGCGACGACGAGAGGGTTGATGATCTCCATATTGATGTTTGCGATCATCGGGCCGCTCAGGATAGCGAGAACCGCTCCAACGACTGAGGCGACGTACGAACGCCCCAACTGCCGTAGGAGGAGGTATACCCCGATAGCGCTGAGATACATACCAACGATTGGCCACATCGAGAGGTTGGTTCGGAACATGAGGTGTGTGAGAATCTCCGGGAAAAACCAGGGCGCAGCTTGGTTCCCTGCAAGCGTAAAGCCGTAACCTTCGTAGGGGTACCAAATGGGAAGGTGACCATGACTCCACGATTGTGTCACTGCGATGAGCTTGGGAAGGACCTCGAGGCCACCACCGATTGGGTCTCCGACGAAGTACGGTGGAGTTGGAACGACCCCAGTCATCAAGCTTTTAGCTCCCCAGATGACGGGACCGTATGCAATCAGGATAGCGAGCGGTAGTGCGACGGTAACGCTGATGAACCCCCACCGTCTCCGCTTCCAGAGCGTTACAGCCAAGGGACTCGAGGTCGTTGTGTAGGTTGAATTTGCAAGAGGTCCGTCGCTCGGCGATGGTTTTCCGATCGCCGATCATGAGAGTGATTGACCACCTGGAGAGGAGTGACCTCGGTAGACGTGGAGATCAAGCGCTTCTCCCGAGCCGGCGCTCGACAACCCTGGAAACCTTTTGTGTCATGAGGCGAGAAGGTAGCTGAGTCTGAAATTGACCGATTCGACGTAGTGGCCCACAGTGAGAGGGTACCAGATGCATGGACATTCGTCACTACTAAATGGGAGGACCAGATCTCTCTGCAACACAAATTGTCAGGCACCTTAAGTAAGTTGCTGGTGGTCGTAGGTCCGCAACGCTCCACGTTCGATCGTGAATGTGACGCGCTCGTCGGGGTCGGGACAACACGCCATAGAGTCGATCGCTAACCAGTCGCTTGGATCAAGTTGGCGTTGCTTAGCTGGTAGCAAAGGTAGGAGAGAGGCGAGTGCATAGAGACAGAGGTGCTTACCTGGTGGTACTGTGATCTGGGAGCTTTGAGAGACCTCGAAGTAGTCTCCGACTGCCAAGCCGCAGACGGACCTCCCCTCGATCTTGGTGACGGTGATTCGGAGGTCGAAGAGGTCCACTACTGCCTAGGACTCTGCACTAACTCGGTAACAGTATCGACAAGATTGTGAAGCCCCATCGGTCCTAAGGAGAGCAAAGTCTCGATACAGCGTGGTTCCGAGGTATTCGAACTCTGTGAGAGTCGTTGAATCTGCTCTCTCCAGAGTTTTGCGCCGAACGAGAATGCGAGAGCTTGAGCTGGCCAACCAAGATACCGCTCAACCTCCGTCGTCGCCATTGATGTGCTGATTCCTGAGGCCTGAGCGAGGGCCACGACGGCTCCTTCGAAGGTCCACGAGCCGGTTTCGTTGGTAAGTATATTGTGATCAGGAATCGCTTTGCGAAGGTGGATACCGAGATCAAGAATGACTCGTGCGGCACGCCACCGCTGAGCGAAGAGCGAACCGAGTCGCCCTGCGGGAGAATCTGCGACCACTTCAAGATACATTCGACGCTCTGCCTCATGCGCCCAGCCCTCCACGTATCCGTGAACCTGCCCGTACAGCTGCTGCCATGGATGGAGGTCGCCAGCTGCCGTCGCTAACGTTGCCTGCAGATGATGACCAGGAACGCCTTCATGAAAGACCGTCGAACGCTCGCGCCACTTCCGAATCACCCCATTATGTGGCAAGGACCACCAGATAGTCCCCGGTCTTGCCTGTTGTGGAGAACCAGGGGTGTAGTACATGACTCCCATTGACGCAGGCGTAATGTCGCAGCGGAGATTACGAACGCACTCGTTCAGGGGAAACCAGCGCCGATCTATGTGTGTCATAACTTCGGCTAGTTCTTCTTCAAGCCACGCAATCAAGTCGCGTGGGTCCGAGATCGGAGTGCTGTCTGCATGATCGAGCATCGATGCTGCCTCGTCGATGGTGCGGAACCCTAGTTCTCGAGCCACCGATTGCATCTCAACGGTAATTCGCTCGTACTCCGCCCAGCCGAAGAGATATATCTCGTCGAGGTCTATCTCGGTGCCGAGGAATGCTTGCGCCGTGACGAGATATTGCTCTTTACCTACACCAAGTGAGTCACGGGCTTGCGGAAGTAGGTCGTGCCGGAGAAAGGTGCTGAAGCGCTCGGTTGCCTCGCTTGCAAGGGAAGCGAGACGATCCAGTCGCTCATCTCTCTGACTGTTGACGAGTCGTCTGTAGAAGTCGTCTCCGTAAGGTGACGCCCACTGCTCGCATTGGCTGGCGGCGAAGAGAATCGGTCTTTGCTGCACGATGTGTCCGTCCCGAGCGCTCTCGGTGAGTGTCTGTCGATACGCTTCCATGGCTTTCGGTACTGCAGCGAGGTTGGTTGCAACGCGCTCCCAGTCGGCTTTGGTTTCATGGGCAATATTGTCAAAGGTCTCTCGGATCGCGTGAACCATGGTTGCAAGCGGGGCGAGTAATGAACGAGTGAAGCCGACGTGGTCAAGACTCTCGTCGCTTGTCAGCCTCTCGACCATAAGTGCTTTCAGTCGCGCTTGGATTGGGTCCTCAGGGGTTGTGGAGCTCAGGTCCCGAAGTGCGCGAACCCGAGCATCGTGCAAGACGTTGAAGTACGTCGGATCGGGAAGAGGGATATCGAGATCATGTTCTCTGCCTAGAGCTACTTGAGCGGACGGATCGACTTGAGCAAAGGACGAGAGCAGCTCGTCGGCGATGCGCCCTACTGATCCGAAGCGTGGATCGGATCGTTGCACTACGGGCCTCTGTGTGGAGGGTGTACAGCCATGTTCGTCCTCTTCAGACAAGGCGTCGCAGTTCTGGGAGTACGAGTGTTCCAAGTAGTTGAATGCCTTCCATCTCATCGATTCCGTGCGGGGTTCCGAATTCAACTCTGTCGATGCCAGCCGCTTTAAGCCCTTCGATTTGTTCGATAATCTCCGAGGGCGTCCCGGCAAACGCAAAACGGGAGAGGACTTCGTCGGGTATGCAGCGTCCGGCGGCCTCTCGGTCGTGGAGAGTGAGAGCTCGACGCAGTGACATGAGTACATCTGGAGCAACCTCGTACGTTCGGTCAAGGTGTGCGACTACATCGAGGTAGAGGGCTACCTCTTGGCGTGCGAGGCGACGTGCCGTAGCTCCGTCCTGGTCGATGACGGTTACTGCGCCGCAGACCAGTTTCGTTCTGTTTCGATGCCCTGTCTGAGCTGGAGTGGCCGCATCGAGCTCCGATCGTGCTAGCGCTACCATGGTTGGATTAGCGCAGCCTCCTAGCTTGACCTCGTCGAACTCACGCGCCCCAAGGGCAAGCCCTCGAGGGCCCCAGGCGCCGAGAAGAAGCTCGATCGACGATCTAAGGACGGGGTAGCTGAGCTGAAAGCCTTGCTGGACGGTAAAGTGTTGGCCGCTGAAACCCTCGTCGTTGCCGGAGAGTAGGAGACGGAGTACGCTAAGTGTCTCTTCGATCCGGGAGAGCGCGTTGTGCTGTGATAGTCCAATCACATCCATCCATGATCCCCGTGCAAGTCCGAGATACGCTCGACCGTGCGAGGCGTGATCGAGCATCGCTATTTGACCTGCGATCTCAAGAGGATGAGTCAAGATCGGTGAGTAGCAGGCTGGACCTACTCGTAAGCTTTGTGAGCATCTCGCTATCTCAAGGAGAGCAGGCAGGGAAGGCTGGAATCCTAGATCCGAAAAGACCGATATTCCATCGAACCGTAGTGTCTCAGCCAACGCGGCGATACGTCCGTACGTCGTGAGAGTCTTATTGCTCTGGAGCCCAAGCGTAACCTGCATCGATGACCATCTGTGTGAGAACCTACATCGCACTCTAGGGGAAATGAGCGTTGTCGATGCGTATCGCTGCGGGAACCAAGGTGCTCGAGGGAGCTGACTCGTTCCTTGAGGACCTGCATGACAGTGGTGCTGACACGAACGCGTAACGTTGAAGCACGGTGGATCGCTCATTGAGCGATCCAAGGGGGAGGTCGTGTCGTAATGGTCTCTGGTGAGACAAGAACCGTACTGACGAATTTGACGATCGTCGATAGCGTGGCAGAGCCTATCGACGATGGAGCGATCATGATCACTAATGAGAGGATCTCCTTCGTGGGAGGTCGGAGTGAGCTCGAAGCGGTCCCTATCGCCGATGCGAGAGTTCTTGACCTCGATGGTGCGTACGTCACTCCGGGCCTGATCAACCTACATACGCATTTCTCTCTTGCTCTGCCTGGGACAGTGGGCGATGGAGTTCGGTCTCTCAATCCGTATGACCTTGCGCTCTGGATGGCACATGGAGCTCGCCGGACGTTGCAGTGTGGAGTGACAACCGTTCGGTGTGTGGCCGAACGTGACCATGCAGATTTTGCTCTGCGCCGGGCCATCCGCGCTGGATATCTCGAGGGTCCATCGATCTACACTGCGGGACGCGCTCTGATCTGTACGGGTGGCCACGGTTTCGAAGGCTCTGACACACTGCAGTGTGATGGTCCGGACGAGTTTCGCAGAGGGGTTCGTTCTCAGGTGAGCGCCGGTGCGGATCTCATTAAGGTCATGATCTCAGGAGGTATCGCCGGCGAACACGAGGCTATCGCTACGAAACAGCTCTCTTACGAGGAGCTCGCTGCTGTGCTAGAGACTGCTCACAACTGGGGTCGAAAGGTGACGGCACATGCCGGTCCCGCTGAGGCCATAGCAGAAGCGGTGGAGCTAGGACTTGACTGTGTTGAACACGGGTACCAACTGACCCCTGAGGTAGCGCAGCTCATGGCCGAGCGTCAGGTTTCGTACGTTCCAACCTTGATCGTCACTCGTTGTCAGGAGTTCTTTGCAGAGATCGGCGTCCCGGCCTGGATGGCGGAGCGATCTCTCTCTGCAGGACCAAGGCATCGTGAGAGCTATCAGATGGCACTCGCAGCCGGAGTCGATTGCCTGCTGGGCTCCGATATGCCTCCGTTTTGGCCGATCGATGGAACCAATGCGACCGTACGGGAGATGGAGCATATGTCCGATGGCGGACTCTCTCCAATTGAGACTCTGAGAGCTGCAACGATTGGACCGGCTCGCTGGTTGGGGATCGACGAGAAGGTCGGATCGCTATCGGTGGGGAAAGTCGCTGACCTCGTCGTCTTGAAACGTGATCCACGAGAATCTATCAGTGCGTATCGAACCCTCCGTAACGTGATCCACGAAGGTCGAATGGTGAGCGCCCCTGAAGTCTGGTAGGTAAGATCCGCGCGATAGGCGAGATCCCTTGCTTGTCCTGGGCAGATCCTCTCCGGTACAACTCTCCCAACTCGGCTTCTTTGGTGCACGGGGATCCGTTCTTGGGTTAGCAAGGGTCTTCACTCGATCCACGGCGGAGCGGGTGCGAGACGGGTTGATCGATGTGATCGGCTGAATGGACCATCTCTTCCCAGCTGGTCCATTCAGCGTGCGGAGCTCTCTCGAATCGTGAACCGCTGACACGCTCACTATGGTGAGACTCGGCCGACCGCCTTGGTGCAGAGGTACAGCGCTTAGCTAGTCCAACACGACCTGTCTCGATGGCCGCATAGCCGGTAGAGACTGGTCCTCGTCGCTTGCTGCGTAGCCGCCGATAGGGCAAATGAGGACTATGGCGCTTGCATTGGATAAGCAACAGAAGCTAATTGGGCGTTACCACACTGCGCTAAGCACGCTGTTTGCTTTGATCTCCACGTGTTGACAGACGGTGCCTTCGGGCGAGAGGATCTCGTACGTTCCTTGTTCGAGGGAGCCAAAGACAGCGGCGATCGTCTGTGAGCCAGTGGAGAGTTCTCTGGAAAGCATCCATACGTGAATGTCATCCGTTGGTGAATCTTGTCGCCGCAGATGAATCTCCAGACCAGCTTGTTCTGGGGTGCCGTAGACGATGAGTGCACCGAATGTATGGTCGACATTAATTGCAACAGATACGCCAGCGTCACTAGGAGCGAGCTCTGGGCTCGCTCCTAGTGACTCGTGGACGTGGACGCTGCTGGGGTCCATCACCGTGCTCATGGATTGGCGAGTACCGGAGAAGGCGTAGTAGCCGGGTTGTTAAACCCGTCCCACGGGGTGGATAAATATGGAAACGCTGTAGCGTACCGCTCCATAATCGTGCTGAGACCCGATACTGAGGTCTTCGACGGATCAACTAAGTCATAGATGAGCCCGGCTGCTGGATCGGCAGAGTAGCTTGGAGCCACGAGCGGATAGGTTGCTCCGGCGACTGCTCGTAGCTCTATCGTGGTCACATCGTCGAAGACTCGTCGCCCATTTGGGAATCCTGCAGCGTCGCCTCCAAGGAGCCCGTAGATGCTGGGATTTGTTGATGGTGGTACAGCAACGTTGAGTCGCAACATGTCGGCGTAGATTGGCCCTGTGTAGTTCTGGAAGCCAGGCACAACGCCGGTCGGAATTCCGGTCAGAAGGATCGCTACGAGGTCTGCGCGTGCTGCGGTAAGCCCTGCTAGGTGTGGGAAGACGCCAGGATAGAGTACAGGAAGCAGGCCGGCTAGCTCGGGGTGTTGGTACGACGAAATGAACTGCTCGTCTTGACTAGGATAGCTTGCGTTCCAGGCGTCTTTCTGACCCATTGGAATGATGACTTCGTTGATCAGGGGATTGCCGAGCCGAGAGACCTGCTGGAAGGGACCGGCACTCAGACCCTGACCTTCACTTTCACCGGTTATGCGAACCTTTTGCCTACTTGCGGTTGTCCAGATGCCTATCGTTGCGTTTGGATCGGTTACCGAGGATGGCATCGTGCCATTTGCAGTTACCGAGCTGATCGGTATCTGTAGCGCGATGGTATGCACGTTGAGTCCCGCAGTAGCGTTAACCCCAGCTGCGGCGGGTCCTGGAATGATCTGATCAGGGGAGAATGCTCGGAGATCTCCCAGATCGAAGATGGACCCAAGGTCAACGTAGAACCCTTCAGCACGCTGTCCGGCGAAAACTGTAATTCCGTCTGGGAGTGACGTGATTGCAGCTTGAGCGAGCGTACCGTAGTGCGGAATCGACCGTACTCCGACATTACAAGGTGGGCAGGGAATGTTCTCGCCAAGTAGTTCTTGTCGCCCGTTTTGTATCCGAACAACGCTGTAGAACTGTCGACGGTTCCACGTAGGACTGTCGAGACTTTGGATCTGTCCGGTGTTGTAGAGAAAAGTTGATGGGTCAGCCATCACGGTTGTGAAGCTAAACTGGTAAACGATATCTGCTTGAGCATCTCCGCTGTTGGAGATGTTGATCTCGTAGAGAACATCGTCACCGAACTCGTAGAAGTTCGGCCCTCCTGCGGGGAGCTGCAGGGGAACGTAGTTGGCAATGACCGTAATGGTGTCTGGTCGATCTGGACTCACAAAGGCATAGAGATCGGTCGAATCAGCTACGGGATCTTGAGAGATGCTAGGCGCTTCTCGATGAGACGACATAGTTTGTTTTCCTTTCGGTGAAATCGGTATGGCTAGGAATTGCTGGTGGACTTGGCTGCGCTGAGGAGTTGACTGACGAGTGCTCGATCGTGGTGGATGATCTCTTGCTCGCCGAGATAGATATGAATCTCGCCCGTCTTGCGATCGGTGATGTGGGCGACGAGACCACTCGAGGAATTCGGTAGGGCGCTTTGTGATCGCGTTCCTTTTCGGGGCGAGCTGCTGCGGCGGGTACCTCCGATAAGGGGAACCGCAGTGACTGCCGCTGCGGCGGCAAGTCCGACCGAGGTTTTTTGAATGAACGCTCGTCGTGAAAGCTGGGCCATGTACTTCATCCTTTCTTGTGGGGTAAGTGTTGGGTTCTCAAGATTGCGTAACCGCTCCAACACCGCTGTACGTTGTAGGAAAGGAGTGCGGATTAATCGGGGTGAGCGCACTGACCATGATCGAGTTTGGACAGTGTCTGCTCTGATGCTGGTCGCCTGTCCGGTCCACGACTCGCAGCACGAAGGCGAGATATGGTCTTAAGACTCGATCGGTCCATACGACTCTGGCTTCGAAGAGTGCCACAACGTAGAGTCTGTGTAGAGCCTGAGAAAAGAAGGCTCGAGTCGATCGATGCATCGATTGTCGTGTCAAACTCATTCTTTTTTGGGTAGAGGAACCCTAGAGTTGAAAGAGAGTTGCCCACAGTAGAGAGCTGGATATCTTCTCTTACGTCAGTGATGGTAGTTCGTGGTACCGTTTGACGTCGATAGGCACCGATTAGAGAAATTGCAAAGGCGGTTCGTGAAAACGCTTGATGGTCGAGAAGTTCAAAGACGTCATGCCTCTCGCCGTAGTGCCCTGCGGCTTTCGTTGTATGTAGTCGGCGGAGTGATTGGGGTTGCACTTGTCGCGTTCGCAGCCTTCATTGTGACTCAGTGGCCCAAGGCTCAACTTCACCGCTCTGCGATAGGACTCGCAAGGTTAGAGACGACCGGTATTAGTCAGTCTGTTGCAGCTGTCACCGCATCGGAAGGCTCTTTCCCGGTTCACGCATCGGTCGACGGTTCGATTGTCACTCCATCGGAGAGTATTAGGCAAGGTGTCCACGTTAAGGTCTCTGTTCGCCTCGAGCGACCGAGCTGGATATCGTGGCTCGTAGGTAGATATGCGAGCGTCAGCCTCGCCGTCAAGACTCCTCGATCCACCCCTACCGGACCTGTCGCTGTTGGCGGAATGCACGGATCTCTGCTACTTGGTTTCTCCAGTCCGATCCGGCGCCTGCTTGTGGTGCATGGAGCCACTCGCCAGTTCGTGACGCTCTCTCGACCTAGCACCGCAGTAGATCTTTCGAAGTTTACAGCTGGGCTTAACGCTGGAGTTGTTGGCGTGGCGGGAGCCCCGAATACCTGGGAATCCTTCGCAGTGCCTCGGTCTATAACGTTCTTCCGGGTCCAGTCCAGCCAACCGGCGCCCCTAGCTGTCGTCAATACGAACCTCTTATCGCTTGCACCTAGTTCGCAGATCTCTTTAACTCTGTCCAAGCCGGTCCATGAGGTCTTTGGGTCTTCTCTTCCATCGATAACCCCATCGATCGCTGGCGCCAATCCCGTGACCGGTAAGTGGTCACAGACTGGGTCGTACACGCTCCAGTTCACACCAACGGCGCCCACTTTTTGGCCAGGCGAGAGTTTTTCTCTCTCATTGCCGGCTGCAATCTCGCTTGTGAACTCGACGACCCATCAAGTCGGTACCGCTTCAAAGAGCCTGAACCTACAAGGTATGGCGCCCTCTGTGACTCGGCTGCAAGAGATGCTGGCCGCTTTAAACTACCTTCCAGTTAGTTTCTCACCGTCTTCGACGATATCGAATGCAGCCGTGACCCTTGGTAACTCCGTCACTGCTCCACTCCCGGGATCGTTCGCATGGAGATGGGCTGTTCCCTCTGCGCTCTCTTCTCAGTGGTCGGTGGGTCAAGACACACCGGTCACGAAAGGCGCCATTATGGCGTTTGAGCAGTTCAATCATCTCGACTCGATTGGGCTTGCGAACCCCTTGCTTTGGCCGACGCTGGTTCATGATGTCGCTTCGCATGCGCTCGATCCGCATCGGTACTCGTGGATTGAAGTAACCAAGACGAGACCTGAGATGTTGCAGCTGTATGAGAATGGAGCGGTGGTTACGAGTGGTCTCGTGAATACCGGCATAGCGGGCCTAAACACTACCGTGGGTACCTTCCCCATATACCTCCGGTTTCCTCAAAACTACATGAGCGGAACAAATCCGAATGGGACTAAGTACCATGACCACGTCTTTTGGATTAACTACTTCTTAGGTAGTGAGGCAGTCCACGGCTTTGTACGTGCTTCGTATGGCTTTCCCCAGAGCTTGGGATGTGTTGAACTACCTGTTGCAACTGCGCAGGTGATCTACCCTCAGGTGCATATCGGTACTCCGGTTACGGTTCTGCCTCAAGGCGATGCAGCAGCGACGGTTCCATCGATGCCCGCGCCCACCCTCGTTACGAGTTAGGCGATTGAACGAGGTCGCTCTCGTTTCAGTTTGAGGCTTGTCGTATTGAGAAGATGCTGGACTCACGTGCGCGTATGGTGGCAACTGCGCTCTCGTTGTACATGCTGCTTTGACGGCGCACGCGATACTCCCAGTAGTTGACAACACGCTACGAGAGCTGTGCAGGCTGGTGCACTTGTCGTCACAGCCATCAGTATTTCGTTGTTGTCGCTGGATCTGTGGAGGTGGTGACTAATGAGATCTCGTTCGGTGCGGTAGTGTGAGAACCTGAGAATGGTTAGTGGCCGCTGCCGGCGAATGAGGAGGATAATGTCACCGACGAGACCTGAACTAAGTGGGAGCTTCGGAATGGCTTCAGCGACCCACTGGCTCGCCGCCGCTTCGGCGATGTCGATTTTGGAACGCGGGGGAAATGCGTTCGACGCTGCGGTGGCTGGAGGCCTTGTTCTCCAAGTTGTTGAGCCCCACCTTAATGGACCAGGTGGTGAAGTACCGATTTTAATTCATAGAGGTGCGACGGGCGAGATCTCCTTGCTTTGTGGACAGGGTCCGATTCCAAGCGGGGCATCGGTGAGTGCGGTTCGAGATCTTGGGCTGACGCAAGTACCAGGTACTGGGATGCTTGCTGTTTGCGTACCGGGTGCTTTTGGCGCCTGGATGACTCTGCTCGAGCAGTTTGGGCGACTCTCGCTCGAGGAAGTCATGGCTCCTGCGCTTCGCTATGCACGTGGAGGATTCCGACTTCTACCTCGAGCTGCAGCGACGATAGCTGCGCAACGACAGAACTTCCTCGATCACTGGCCTACTTCGGCACAGGTCTATCTCGATCATGGCCAGGCTCCAGCAGGTAACTCTCAGTGGCGGAACCTTCTGCTTGCAGAGACCTATGAACGGATCCTCTCTGAGGCGACGGCAGGTGAGGGCGATCGCGATCGCCAGATCGACCGAGCTCGACGAGTCTTCTATGAAGGATTTGTTGCCGAGCGTATGGCTGATTTTGTCCAGAACCATGAGAGTATGGACGAGAGTGGAGCACCTCACTCGGGTTTCCTGACTGGAGATGACCTTGCCGACTGGAGACCATCGCTCGAGAGGCCACTTTCGCTAGCGTATAAAGGCAAGACGATTTACAAGGCTGGTCCGTGGTCTCAGGGGCCGGTCTTTTTGCAACAGTTGAAGATCTTGGAAGGTTTCGACCTCGATTCCTTAGATCCTACGTCGGCCGAGTACATCCACACCGTGGTCGAGTCGGCGAAGCTTTGCTTCGCAGATCGTGATGCATACTACGGTGATCCCGAAGCAGTATCGATTCCAATGGAACAACTGCTCTCTAGCACTTACGCCGAGGAGCGTAGGAGACTCATCGAGCACACTGCGTCCCTAGAGTTTCGACCCGGGATTGCGGGAGACAGGGGACCTTGGGTTCCTGACCCGCAGCTCGTTGGTGGGGTGGAAGGCGTCGGAGCCGGAGCACCGCCGGATCCAATTGGTCGTGATACCTGTCATATCGATGTTGTTGATGCAGAAGGTAATGTAGTCTCCGCTACGCCGTCGGGTGGATGGTTGCATGGAGGCCCTTGCGTCCCGGAGCTCGGTTTTTCTCTCTCTACACGTGCTCAGATGGGATGGCTCGACGATCGATCACCCTCGGCATACGTGGGTGGTCGTCGTCCACGGACTACTCTCAGTCCGTCTCTGGTCGTTGATGACGACGGTAGAGTGACGGGGTTTGGAACCCCTGGAGGAGATCAGCAGGATCAATGGTCGTTTCTGTTCTTTCTCCGCCGCATACATGGACAGCGAGATCTTCAAGAGGCAATCGATACTCCGACGTTTCATATCTCGCACCTCTACTCGTCGTTCTATCCCAGAACCATCTTGCATGGCCGTATCAATGTTGAAGGTCGTATCTCGCCTGAGGTTGTCGCTGAGCTTCGGGAGCGAGGTCATGACGTCGTCGTGGATGGTCGTTGGAGCCTCGGGCGGGTCTGTGCAGTTAGTTTCTACAGGGGCGAGCTTACAGCTGGGTCTGATCCTCGCCAAGACCAGGCTTATGCAGTTGGCCGGTGAGAGGGAGAGACCGGGCCTAGAAGACCGGTCACCTCCACTTCGAATTCAAATAGCTTCGTCGATTAAGGCCGCTATCGTCCGAGGCGAATGGGGCTTTGGCGCACACCTGATTGAAGTTGAGACAGCAGCTCGATTGGGTGTGAGCAGGATACCCGTACGAGAAGCTTTTCAAGTGCTCGCAAGCGAGGGGTGGGTAGATCTTCGAAGCAACCATGGGGCATTCGTACATCGTCCAACTGCCCGCGAGATAGACGAGGTCTTCAGCGTTCGAACGGCATTGGAGTCCGAGGCTGCTTCGCAGCTCGCTCGTCGAGTCCACCTAGGGCATGTCTCGAGCGACGAGATAGGTCTACTTCGACGCATTTTCGAAAATGGTCGCGCTGACATTGCTCATGGTATCTCCTCTGATGTCGTTGACCATAACGCCGAGCTCCACTCTTGTATTGTTCGCTTAGCAGATAACAAGGTACTTGCCTCGTTCACCTCGTCAATTGAGGAGAGGGTGCGCTGGTATTTCGCCGCTATAGCGGTTCGGCGTGCTCCCGCCTCGTGGGAGGAACACGCTGGTGTCATCGAGGCAATAGAGCGTGGTAACAGCGAAGAGTCGAGGGAGCGTATGTGGATGCATTGTGATCGAAGTCGTCTAGGGCTCATTACCTTAGATTTGGCTACTCCTGAGAACCAGGTGGCGTCAACCGGAGATCTCGATCGTTTCGAAGACCTTTGTGTCGAGGCTCAGGAATCGAAGGGGTGAGGTCACTGTGCAATTCGGCACTCAAAGGCTGCCGCCCTTGAGTGCCGTTGTTTAGTCATCGCTAGCTTAAGAAGTGGCGCCTCGTCGTGGCCGGATAGTTGAACTAGCCTCGTACTCTTCTGCCGTTCTTGAAAACTCCACGTATATTTGCCTTCAAGTTCGCGAAATCGTCGAGGTCTCCGGCAAGTAGCACGAGGTCCGCTCGTTTTCCGATCTCGATCGTACCGCGATCGTTGTTGACTCCCAGGAGCGCAGCAGCTGACGAGGTGGTAGCGTGATAGACCTGTTCTGTTGAGAGCCCTCCACGATGCATGAGGTCGAGTTCCTCGAGATTGTTTCCATGAGGCCCGACGCCGCTGTCGGTGCCCATCGCGATCTTGACACCGGCACGAACCGCTCGAGAGAATGAGTCGCGATGAATTTCCATGACCTCACGAGCCTTATTAACTGAGGTCTCCGGGATGCTTGCACCAGCGTCTGCGGCATCGATAACGGCCTTGGGAGCGACGAGCGTTGGGACGAGCCAGGTGCCCCGATCGATCATCATCTCGATCGCCTCGTCGTCGAGGAATATGCCGTGCTCTATCGATCGGATCCCAGCTCGAATGGCGCTTTTGATACCGTCGGTTGCTTGCGCGTGGGCCATAACAAAGATACCGGCTGCGGTTGCCTCGGCAACGAGAGTTGTCAACTCATCATCTCGGAAGTGAGCATGTCGGGGGTCGTCGCGAGGGGAGAGGACGCCTCCCGATGTGAAGACCTTGATGACATCTGCTCCCGCTCGGATGAGCTCTCTGACCTTACGACGCACCTCTTCCGGTCCATCGACGATGCCACCTGGTCGGCCAGGATGTGCAACGCTATGCGGCACGACGCACCCGAACGGCATCCAACCGTCGCCATGTCCTCCAGTTTGACTGAGGGCACTGATTGAGATCTGCATATGTGGTCCCTCTATCAACCCGTCGTTCACGGCCTGTTGAACTCCGAGGTCCGCTCCAGATGCGTCGCGAATACTGGTGATTCCACAGTCGAGAGTCGCAGAGAGATGGTGAGCTGCCTGGTAGAACTGGTAGGAGAACGGTCGTTGCAGGTGAGCCATAAGGTCGACGCCACTACTGGTAACGTGCACGTGGCTATCGAAAAAGCCTGGCAATATGGTGAGGCCAGTAGCGTCCATCTCAACATCTCCATCGAGACCGTTACCGATGTCACGGATGCGGTCGTCCTCAAGTACGATGTCGGCAGATGCTGTGGTGCTACCTGTGCCGTCGAAGACTTTTCCACCCCTTAAGACCGTTCGTTGTGCTGTTCCCACCATGCCCCCTCTTTCTTGTGCTCTGTGCGAGTTAACGATACGCTTGCTGTCGCTGGTACTGATGTATCTGATGGACACACCGTTGACATGGCCAAGGTTCGTGATCTTTAGATTAGCGACCGTTCGCACACAGGTCACCGAAGTGGGCCGATCAGGAGTGCGGGTTGAGGCGTACTGTAGTTGGGCTGCTTGCGAAGAGCGATCGGTCGCGCTGGAGAGAGCTTCGGAGCACGTGGCGATCGCCGCTGGATTAACACTCTTGAAGATTGGTGTCCGGATAGAGGCGATCGGTACGAGGATTGGCTTACGAGGTCACTGTGTCGAGATTTCGATTATGAGGTTTGACACCACTGGATTGACTGCCGAACTCGTTGCAGTCCTTCTCAAGGTCTCGTGAGATATTTGCTCGTTGCGCTTCTTCGTAAAACTGAGGTCTCAGTGACCTGGCCAATCTCAAGAGCTACTTTGAGAGGGCCTCGTGACGGTCAGACGGTCACGGGGTGGACGTAGCCTCAGTGGGCGGAGATGGATCTGTTGGTCTGGCCCATTCGTTGTCGCAATTCCGGTCTAAACCAATGCATGCGAGAGAGATGTCAAGGAGCGATGCGCTCAGCTGATTGTCGGGAAGCTTAACCCGGTAGCCCTGTCTGCATGACTCCAAGATGGGAGCCGCAACAGCGACAGGTTCTCCTGTGGCTCCCGGGTAATCGGGCGGCTTGACGGTATCTCGAGCATGGAGAAATCTTCTGTGCTAAGGTCCTACACATCGTCAAAGAGAAGGCAGTTCACGACAGTTTTGGTAACGTTTCCGGTCGAGGCTCGATGATGTCTGGGCAACGAGGATGTTCTGATCTCACGAAGGTCTGGCTTTCAGGATTGCTTGGATTGCACCGTCGAGATCTCTCCGTTGGAGACGTAGCGGTAGTGGTGTCGGTGACCGGATGAGGGTTGAGGTCTCGGACGAGATGGAGCAGGGAGTGCTGATTCGTCGAGACCGTGCGCGAATCTTGGGCTGACCTTTCGCTACGGCGTCGCAAGAGTATTATGCCGTGAAACTGCCGAGAATAAGGGAGTTGGGATAATGAGTAATTCAATAGCAGAGAATCTTCGTTCTATGATGCCAGACCTTGTCGAGCTGCGTCATGCTCTTCACCAGGAGCCGGAGATTGGACTAGATCTACCGAAGACTCAAGCGAAAGTAGTATCCGCACTTGGCGGTACCAAGCTAGAGATTTCAACTGGCGAGCGCCTGAGCTCGGTGATGGGCCTTCTTCGTGGCGCACGCCCAGGTCCCACGGTATTGCTGCGTGGTGATATGGATGCGCTTCCGGTCCAAGAACTCGTTGATGTAGACTTTCGCTCGCGCCACGATGGTGTGATGCATGCCTGTGGACACGATCTTCATACTTCCATGTTGGTTGGCGCGGCACATGCCCTTTCTGCTCAACAACAGGACCTTGCCGGCAATGTGGTGTTCATGTTTCAGCCCGGTGAAGAGGGTTTTGACGGCGCTGGTCACATGATCGAAGAAGGCATTATGAATCTTTCTGGTGAGACGCCTGCTGCGGCGTTCGCTCTGCATGTCATGTCCGCGAAATGGCCACAAGGAGTTTTTACGAGTCGATCGGGTCCGATGATGGCCGCCTCAGACGAGCTCGCCGTAACGGTCAAAGGTGCCGGTGGACACGGATCGGCACCGCATCTAGCTAAGGACCCGGTCCTCGCGGCTTGCGAGATGGCGATTGCTCTGCAGACCTACCTCACGAGAAGTATCGATGCTTTCGAGACCGTTGTCATTACGATTGGCTCGTTCCATGCCGGTACGCGGCGCAACATCATTCCGGAGTACGCTCGATTCGAGGCGACGGTACGCACCTTTAACCCCGCTGTGCGGGCCAAGGTCGCTAGTGAGGCTGTTCGAGTCTGTGAAGGCATTGCCCGGGCCCACGGACTTGAGGTCGATGCCCGTTTCAACGGAGAGTATCCGGTAACGGTCAACACCGGAGCCGAGGTCGATTTCGCTTCAGAGGTGGTTAGTGGCATCTTCGGTCACGATCGTTTCGCTTTGATGGATAACCCTGTGACTGGAGCAGAGGACTTCTCACGCGTGCTTAACTTAGTTCCGGGAGCAATGCTCTTTCTCGGCGCTACGTCTGCTGGCGATGGATACGAAACCAGTCCTAACAATCACTCTCCTTACGCGAGTTTCGATGATGCCGTGATCTATGACGGTGCGGCGCTTTACAGTGAATTGGCTCGGACTCGTCTCCTTGCTGCCTCGACGACGGGTGTAGGTGGTGCTCAATGACCCCGAAGCCTGCGACTGGAAGGCCCATGCGCTCAGATGACATCGTTTATCTTCGCTCCGTGGAGGATCCGCAAGTCTCGCCAGATGGCACTGCCGTTGCCTATGTCGTTGTGACCCCGAGACTTGCAGAGAATCGTTATGATCGTCGGATTTGGATTCAGAGTCTCAAGGACGACGATGCACAGCCCCTTACCGGAGGTGGGAAGGAACGGCTCGTCCGCTGGGCTCCAAACGGTAAGAACTTGACCTTCGTGAGCGATTCGGAGGATGGATGGAGTGAGATTTTCTCCCTGCCCACAAACGGGGTCGGTGAACGCCAGTTAGTTGCTCGGTGGTGGGGTCGAATCACAGAAGTTCAGTGGTCACCCGACGGTTCGAAGATTGCCTTTCTCGCTCGGACTCCTGACGAGACGCAGTACGGCGCTGCTGGATCACAGATCAGTGGAGCAGAAATGCCAGCTCGGAGACTGCATCGTCTCATCTATCGTTTGAACGGCGTTGGATGGACCTTTGATCGACCGGTGCAGCTATATGTGCTCAATGCTGATGGAGACACTCAGCCACGAGCTCTCACCGAGGGACCCTGGAGTGTCGAGGGTCTTGCGTGGTCTCCGACCAGTGAGGAGATAGCGTTTGTCTCCGCTCGTCACGATGACTCGGATCTCGATCTTTGCAACGATCTCTGGACCGTCGAAGTGGCTAATCGTTCGAACCTGAAGCGATTGACGAACTCTACTACGGCGTTGCACTCACCGGCCTGGTCTCCAGATGGGTCCAAAATTGCTTACTACTTAAATCCGACTCCCTTGGAAAGTCCACGTCATAAGCGAATCGCTGTCTTTGAGTTAGCGAGTAATAGTCAGACGGTTTTGACAAGTGAGCTCGATCGAACGTGTTCCCCGTTCGGATCGCCAACTAGTCCATGCTGGAGCAACTCGGCGATAGTTTTCGGTGTCGAAGATCAAGGGAACGTTCATCTCTACGGTATTGATTCGTCTGATTCTGGATCGGCGCCCGAACGACTTGTGGATGGTGACGTATGGGTCTCTGAATGGAGCGTGAGCGGTAACACTTTGGCCTACGTTGCCTCGAGTGCAACGACTTTGCCTGAGCTATTTGTGCGGACCGACTTTGTGCCTCATGCTCGAAGCTTTGGACTGGGAACAGCGATTCAATCTGTATCCGATGGAGGAAGATCGGATGACCGGTTGGTGACGAAGCTTTCAGAGGCGCTTGTCAACGAGATCGACGTGGCGGAGCCTATTGAATTTACTGCGATCTCCTCTGACGGGAGTGCGGTCCAATGCTGGGCGCTGCTTCCGAGGGGTTTCGAAGCTGGCCGATCGTACCCTACCTTGCTGAACGTTCACGGTGGTCCGTTCACACAGTACGGGAATCATCTCTTCGATGAGTTTCAGTTCCAAAGCGCAGCCGGATTTGGCGTCTTGTACTGTAACCCCCGCGGTAGCTCGGGTTATAGCGAA
>JAJYZP010000128.1 GCA_021799875.1 Actinomycetes bacterium
TAGTAGATGTCGCGATCGACGGCCATCGGCACGTCTGCTCCGGTTCGAGCGACGACCACAACGTGCTCGATTGTGGGAGTCTCTTGCAGCGCCTCGTCGGCGTACGCTTTGAGGGCGATGCGGGCGCCATTGCGCCAGGACTCGTCGCAGGTTATGAGTATTTTGGCTTCCGCATCGTTGATTCGGTCGCGTAGGGAGTCCGACGAAAATCCGCCGAAGATGACTGAGTGCGGAGCTCCGAGGCGAGCGCATGCTAGGAGTGCTACCGGAAGCTCAGGAACCATTCCCATGTAGATGGCGACTCGATCTCCCTTGGTAACCCCGAGCTCCTCGAGACCGTTGGCGAACTTACAGACCTCGTGATAGAGATCTAAGTAGGTGAGGACGCGTGTATCTCCGGGTTCGCCCTCGAAGTAGTAGGCTACCTTGTCCGGGTGTGACTCAACGTGTCGATCGAGACAGCTCTCGGTTACGTTGAGCGTTGCGTTGACGAACCATCTTGCAAAGGGAGCGTTGCTCCAGTCGAGCACTTGATCCCAGGGCTTGGTCCAAGTGATCCCCTTTGCTTGCTCCTCCCAGTAGCGCTCGTAGGACTCGCCATCTCGGTAGATCGAAGGATCTGTGAGCGATGCCCTTGCTTGAAAGGCAGGTGATGGTGGAAAAGTCCGTTGCTCATCCATGAGCGCCTCGATTGTGTGGGCTTCTACTCCTTGGTTCTCTTCCATCGACACTCCCCCTTGTCGTGGGTCGCCAGTCCGGCGATCCAATACCGTTGAGTACCGTCGATCGTACCATGGATGTACGGTGATTTGATGGTGCCGCCACCGAGTTGCACCTGTGAGACCCGATGGTCGAGTGCTCGGTCTCGTGTGAGCGAGGTCCAAGACCTGGGAGTTCGTGCAAGAACACTCGACTGTGCCTCTAAGTCGATCTGAGAGTCACTCAGACTGGTTGTGGTGGTCAATGTCTGGATTCAGTCGGCACTCGTCCCCTTGTCGGCATCGCCGCTGTCGTGTGGGTTGCGGGCGCTCTCTTGAACTTGTCTCGACGCAGTGCTCGACCCAAACCTTTGTGTCCTGCGCCGTGGGAAGATTTGGTTGCTACCGGTTTTGCGTGGCTCGACTGAGCTTGAGTGCACAGCCCTAAGGCTGGGAGCGATTCGAGAGGAGATCTGGAGCGTGAGCTTCGAACCATTGAAAGGCGCTTTGGAGCGCAACGACGGGCGCTCGGAGGTAGGGACGGACCTGTCGAGGCTCGATTCCATGTGAGTAGAAGTACTCTCGGAGCTGCGCTAGTCGCAGAGGCGTTCGATAGAGATTCGAGAGAGCGTAGTCCTCGACGATATCTGTGAACGAGATGCCAGCGCGGTATTGAAGCAGGGCGGCAACGATTCCGGTTCTGTCCTTGCCGGCGGTGCAGTGAAAGAGCGTGACGGAGTCGGAGTCGTCCTCCAACAAGGAGATGACTCTGCGTAAGTCTTGGAGGTGATGCTCGAGGAGGTCGGTGTACATCGCTGCCATATCGGCATCTTCAACGGTGTTCAGGTCACCTTGGCCGATGGCTTCGAGCGCATCGTCGAATCCCTTGATTCGACCTCGTAGTGGTACCTCGATGATCTCGATTTTCGACGCGAACTCCTGCGGTATCGCGGTCGGTGCCAGGGCTCGCTCGGTCGGAGTGCGAAGGTCGATGATGCGGGAAAGTCCGAGATCGATTAAGGTCGTCCACGTACCGTGAGAGACAAGAGCGAGATTCTCGCTTCGGTAGTACCGTCCCCAGGGCAGCGTGTGCTGGGAACCGACGTATCCTCCGAGATCTCTAAAGTTGCTAAGGCCCTCGAGACTGATTCTCCGTTGGCGTATCGAGAAGTGCTGGTCACCAATGGTCACCTCGGCGACCATTGACGGCGTGATGACCGATGCGATGCGGAGATGGGCTCGGCCGTGCACTCGATCGATTTGAACGGTTCCCTCGTGAAGTCGTTCACCAGTGACGACATGATGGAGCAACGCACGGATAAAGCCCTGGTCGATCTCTGACGCATCGAGCTGATCGTGGCTGGGCAGTGCCCAGGTGAGAGAGGTACCGTCAGGGCTAATATGAGCCGCTATCGGCTGAGAGGTTGGCACCCACTCACTTTAGTAGCGTTCGAAGGTTTGCTCCCGTGACGCTCGAAGCTCTTCATCGTGTTGGGAGAGTGGGTGGGGACCGGTGGAGACCCCCTAGCTGCGTCAAGTGTTTCGATGAGCAGTTGCTCAGCACGTTCAGCCAGCGAGATGGAACCGTGGCGCTCAAGACGAGGACTCTCGAGCGGAGACCGCAGTGACCTCTCTCCGCTGGCCGGTGATGAAACGTGACGTGGTCGTATCCTTGATCACGTTGGTTGGCAACTACAGCCCTCCCGTCGGTACCTCTTGGGCCTGGCTCTGGGCGGAGAGCGTCAAGTGAAGCGACGAAGCGATGAACGGCAGCGAGAGCGGCGGTGCAAACTGTGCGGTCACATGAACAAGCACTGCAGCCCCGACCGTCTGAGTGGTCGTGGAGATCTGTCCTTCGCTCGAGGGCCACGGAAATTGGGGAACGCAAGATTGAACTTGCGCGTTCGCTTCGATCGGATCGATCGCGAGCGTACCGGATTGATAGAAGTCACTCTGAGACAGTGCGCGAGCGCCAACGAGGGCACAGCTCTGTGCAATGTGTGAGAGTCGAAGTTGCAGTATGACGGCGCTCGCCAGGTTGACAACGACAACCAGTATGGTGACCGCTACCATCAGTACGACGGGTGCGAGGAGAAGGGCGGATCCCTGTTCGCCTCCGTGCTCGACATCAGGGACACGTGGTCGACGTGAACACCTCCCTACGATGCGCATGAGACGCCGCCTCCGGGTATGAGATATGCATCGGTTGGGGTAGTCGAGGTGGCAGAGATTCTCACGGAGGCCGCGCCACCGAGGAGGCTCCATGGGAGGAGTTCAACCACGGTCTCCGCTCGCACGGTGATCATGGAACAGCTCGTTGCCGATCCGAGAACGGATACCGTGACCGCTTCGCCGAGCCAGTTCTGCGTCTGATACTGCTGTGACAGATTCTCTCCACTTGGATCGCTTGCCAAGGCGAGAACGAGTGATCGAGAGCGTGCCGAGGCGGCATCCATGAGTGAGAGCTTGGTCAATCCGACTCGCACGATAGCGAAGATTCCGGTCACAAAGAACAGCATGACTAAGGTGACAAGCGCAAGAGTCTCAACCCCTGCTAAGCCTTCTTCGCTCGTATTGTCTCTGTTGTGATGGCGATCGGAGAGCGAGGTGGGCCGACCGTTCATGGGATCCCTCCTTGTTCTAGGGCGCAGCACTCGCTACCTCGAGAGCCTGGCTTGCGTGGACCGTCAGGGTCGTCAGCCCTAAGTAGTGCAGCACGGGATCTGAGGAGACGGGTAGGAGAGCGGTGAGGGTAAGCGATGTTGACCGAGCGCTCGTCGTCCACTGTGTCTCTGCCATGCCCAAGGATCTGCTCCACAGATGTGTGATCGTCGCCTCCGCTGCTGTAACAGAGGATCCTCCTCCCGGCATCGGCGCAAGGGCCGCCGTGGTGACAGCGCTGTTCGCTATGGCTTGAAGGTGGAGAAATTCAAGGCCGACGATACCGAGTTGGGCGATAACGGTGAATACGGTCAGTATCACCGCTATCGCTATCGAAGTTGATATGACTCCACCGCCGTCAGACGACGAGAGACGTGATGGAGTCTCTGCTTTTTGCAAGGAAGGTTACTGCCCGAGCTGGGCAACTTGATTGGATATGCCAGTCGTTGTCGTGGCCATAATGGTCTTGAACGCTACCCACATCCCGACCGCTAGGAAGGCAATGATGAGTACCACGATGGCCGTTGAGATCACGCCTTCTCCTGTCTCATCGCTCATAGAAGTGTCAAACTGCAAGCGACCAAGTGGCGGGACCCCTACTACGAGCGCCAAGACTGCAGAGAGCAGGCGCATACATGGCGCAACAACAGATCTCCATATCAAACTTGCAAGCTTCAACGACCACGCACCAACGAGCCGAGCCGCTCGATGGAGTCGCACAGGAATGGGCGACGCAGTCGAGGCCTTTGCTACAGATTGACGAGCGATGGGCCTTTGATTGGAATCGATAGCTTGAGAGTCTCGAGCTGTTGAGCTTTGAGCTCTCGACATACCTACGGTACGAACTGTAGACAAGTCCATTGCCTTATTACCTCCATCCTTG
>JAJYZP010000129.1 GCA_021799875.1 Actinomycetes bacterium
GATGGGCCGGCCCACCTGTGAACGAAGCGGCCGGAAGTCAGAGCCAGATTCGCTCGTAACCAGAAGCCCGAGCGACTCATTCGCTATCGAGACTACGAGAGAATGATCGGAACGCTCAGCAGATTCACCGACACTCTGCCGACCAGAGATCGTCTCTCCGTTCACGTCAGCGTCACAACGAGCGGCTCAGAGCGCACCTGTAAGGACAAGTGCAGGCCGAGCACGTCCAGCACCTTGGACATGGTGTCCAATCGCACTGAGGTCTTGCCGCTCTCCAGCATGTGGACGTAACGGCTCGAGACGCCAGCGAGCATGGCCAACTCGTGTTGGAAGAGACCAAGTTCTTCTCTTCGAGCTCTGAGGAGGTTCCCCAATTCCAAACCACCCGCCTCGTCCGCCGAGAGTGCAACGGAGTGGAGATCAAGGTACTGATGAAGTCCAGTAGCTACACCAGATCGAACGTACTGATCACCCATAGCTCCGACACTAGCACCTCGTTTCCACTCCATTTGCAAACAAAAAGGAATCGACCGACCTGAAAGCGATGCGGCGCAGTACCTTGCATCGGGCTTATCTCACGTCTTCGACATCGAGCTCACCAATCTTTTTTTTACGGGTCAGCATTGAGACGCTAGACACGGCAAGAGGAACGAGCAGGGACGCCACTTGGCTCATTGCGAGAACGGTCAGAGCTTGCACGCCAGATCCTCTGACTACTCCTGCAGGAGAACTGCGGCACGCTCGTATTCGATACAGCTTCACTGGAGCTCCTTCGGTGAGCTCTCCTTCGAGCTACGACGGCCAGAGAGCGCCACGCACCTTTCTCGAAGCGGTACGAACGAACACCGTGGGTCTCCGTTACGGGATCCCTGCAAACCTGGGCAGCGGACTCGCAAGTCGTACTTCGCATCCTGCTGGCACTCGAGGAGCACTCGCCTCAGCAGAGCAAGTCTCGCCTCACTCTGCTGAACGGTGCACGAACCCGTCGACACATCGGTAGCCAGAGCTCTCCAGCATGACGCTGATGGGCATCGTGGGTACCGTGAAAAGGTTGGGATCGACCGAGCGGGCATGCAACACGAGCGACACTACGTCGACCCTCTCCACGTACGATAGCCACGTCCGGGCAGCTTCCGCTAAGAACCGCCGTTCTCCCTCTCCGTAGGAAGGAGGCTCCGCAAGCCACTCGCAGCGCAGCCGTGCTCCGTCCCGGGAGAGTGCCACATACTGTGCGAAGGGGTCACGTCGCTCTGGAAGTAGAAGTGTTCCGAAATCGACGCCAGCGCCATCGGCATCACCTTCTTCTGACGCTACAAATCCATCGAGGCCACCAGTACTCACGCTCCACCGAATAGGTCCTTGGAGACCCAGAAGGCCCAGCTCCAGATTGGGCACTACCGAGACGGTACCCGTCAACTCATCAGGTCCCACCAAGTGGGTAAGTGTCACCGGGGACACAAGCTTCTCGAGAAGGGAGAAGGAGCGATCGATCGAGTCCCAAAAGTGTTCGTCATTTCGGAGAATCTCGATGACGTCGTCTCGAGCGTTAGGGTCTCCTCGCATTAATACCGGACAATCGCGCGATTCCAGTACGCGTCGAACGAGCTCGGCCTCACTCAGAGCGCCCCTGGCTAGCTCTCGCTCTGCGATCCGCACTATGACTAGATCATCGCTCACGTTACTAGGACCTTTCACAACGATGTCATCGCCTGCGCAGAGCCTTTGAACAATCTCGGCCGCTCACCACGCCTGGTACCAACGACCAACCCCGTCTCCCGATTCTTCGCCGGTCAGGACCGGGCAGAGGACCGACCACTCTCACGAGCTCAGCATGAGTGGATGACGGCTAAGCCCGTCCAAACGAGGTCCCTGACGCTTGTAGCGGTTTGCTTCGACGTAGAAAGAAGATGACGATTCCACCCAACAGCGTCATTGACATCTTGCCCACGATCTGGCCCTCAAGTGCGACAGCAAGAGGAATATGTGCCAGGGTCAGAAAGACGACCGAGTCAACGACGTCACCAATGGCTCCCGAGATGACAACGGCGAGAGGGAGATTGCGGCTCTGCAGTGGAGTAAAGATCGCAAAGTCAACCGACTCCGATATCAAAAACGTAACTCCGGATGCGAGTGCAAGAGTGGGAGTCGAGAGCAGAGCTGACAAGAGTGCGCCGACAACAATGGCGACGAGACCAACACGATAGCCAAGGGTTCGTTGCACGAGATCTCTCGCCACGAACGCCAAACCAGCAAAGTAGACCCCCGATGGAGCCGTAAGTCCAAAACCAACAGGAAGGACATGGCCACCCGGAATCGGAGTACCAACGTGGGCGATCATCCAGTTAGCAGCAACGATCGAGCCAACGTAGAGCACGAACGATGCCCAACCCCAGCCCTTCCTCACGAGCCACCTACTTTCGTAGATCGCAAGCAGTAGGTCCGAACTGTCATCGCAGAGACCTCCGCAACGCGTCAAATTCTGCCATCCGAGCACTATCTCGTAAGCGTTCTTCCTCTGAGAGGGACTCACTTGTGTAGGAAACAAGAGGCTTAATCGCAATACCTCCACGAGCATTGAAGTCGCCATAGACTCGCAGAGCTCGGGGGGCTAACCGAGTTGCTAGATCATGAGCGATCTGGTTGACACAAGACTCGTGAAACGCACCGTGATTTCTAAACGCTCCGAGATAGAGTTTCAAGCTCTTGCTCTCGACACAGAGCTCTTGGGGAATATAGCTCACGTAGATCAATCCATAGTCCGGCTGTCCAGTCACTGGACAGAGGCTCGTGAACTCCAGACAATCGAGTCCGATAACAAAAGGCGAATTCGGTGAAGGATTCGAAAATACCTCTAGTTGCGATGCCAGCGGCGAATCATACCGATATTGCGTTATCCGACTCCCAAGTTGGGAAAGACCACCCTCCAAGCTATCCTCGCTCTCCTATCAGATAAGACCAAGAGTTTAACGAGTCATCTCGATACTTTCCCGGCCAGATACCGTTGCGAAGCCTCCGGAGTGCCGCTATCGATCACACCAGCACCTCCCAAGAGGAATGCGATCAAGCTACGCTTGCAAAATCTCTGCCGATATCGCCTCTAGACGACGCTGGATCTCCGAGTCGCACACGTTCGCTAACGCAAGGAAGCCGATACCTGCTCCTGGATCCAACGCAACGATGCCACAGGAACCTGGACCCCGGATGGGGTGCTTGAGCAGGTGACCACGCCCATTGGTATGAATCTGCCAGCCGAGTCCAATACCCAGCTGACTATCACCGGTAATCACCCTCGTACGCTGCGTGAGCGCCACTGCTTCGCCGATCTCGCTCGTGCTCGTGTATAGAGACGCCTCCAGAAACGTCACCAGATCGTCGACGGAAGACATCATGCCGAACGATGGTGCAAAGACGCCCGGACGCCACGGACCGGTCGTGCGCCCGAGTCGACCTCCGAAGACGCGTCGTGTGAGGTAGCGAGGGTCATCCGTAACGTAGGTATTCGTCATACCCAGAGGCTCCAAAACACGCGAGTACAAGAGTTGCTGAAAAGATGTTCTGCCAACCGAGGACAGCACGAGACCGAGTAGCGCGTATCCGAGATTGGAGTACCGAAAGGCCGCTGACCTTCCACTATGCCGTACTCCAATAGCAAAAAGGTCATCCTCCGTAAGTCCCGTGTAGGGCTGTGTCGGATCTCCCACACTCGACAGTAGCTCGCGCAAGGTCATGACCGGCATACCTCCGGTATGAGTAGCAAGCTCACCCAAAGAGACCGGGACCCTCGGAAGCCGTTCTAGACAGACGTCTCCTAAATTCTGGGTCCAATACTCGTTGATCTCGAGGTCACCGGCCAACGTCATCTCCGCTAGCAATGTCCCGGTCAGCACCTTTGTCAAGGACCCAATCTCATAGAGCGGTCCAGCTCGACGCCTTCCGTCGTGCGAACTTCCCTCACACACTCGCGTCCGATGTCCATCCGGCGTTACGAGCGCCAAGACCACAGTTGGCTCGTAAGGGAGCTCCAATGAGAGGTTCCCAATCGAGTCGAAGAGTGTCGCACGCTGGGAGATTTCTAGCAGTGACCCATCTGAGATACCGGACCCAGCCTCTTCCCGGGGGAAGATTCTCTCGATTCGAGCAGCAGGTTCGAGATCACCCGATCCAAAGATCGATCCTCGAGTCATGCGCAACCGACGCCACAAGACGGTTACCACAAAGAAGGCGACCAGCACCACCGCGAT
>JAJYZP010000042.1 GCA_021799875.1 Actinomycetes bacterium
TCAAGAGAGTTCGTGGGGGACCAGGCCGACCCCCGCTCGGTGGAGCTGCCAAGTCAGTGGAGTCGGTGCGCCTGGAGCTTGAGTTGCGCGATGTGATCGCTCGCCGTGCAGAACGAGGACGGCACGGTCTCCGAGTTCATTCGTAGAGCGCTGCGACACTGCCTGAAGAGCGCTTAGCGGCTGAAGCGCAAACTGCTCGGGACCTCGGCACCAATGGGCCTCTGAATGAGCGAGAAGTGCATCATGCGGTGCATAGGGGGTAACACCGTGACAAGCGGCTTCGTCGAGTCTGAACTCGGCGGTCGAGCGATGGTCCTGAACCCCCGCCACGATTTAGTCTGTTTGCTTGCGGACTTCTGCGTGTGCACAACGCCGTGAGGAAGGAGACAACCTCATGACCATGAACTCTCCTTGTCGAAGGTCCTTAAATCAATGTCGACAGTTTTCATGGCTGGCTCGACAGCGACATCGTCGACAGCGAATTATCGAGACAGAGAATGTCAGTCCAAGGTCCACTCACCAGATACGGAGATATTGGAGCCAGAAATCTCTAGCTCTTCTCTCCCTGGAAGAACCAGTGAACGCCATATTTATCAGCAAGGTGCCCGTAGCTTCCAAAAGGCATATCTCGCAAGTCATCCAGTAGTTCTGGGTCCGCTCCCATTGAGAGCATGTCGAACATCGCCCTCAGTTCACTATGCGATCCCCCGTTGAGATACATGCATACGGTATTTCCTGGCCTTGGTGTTCTGGTCTGGTGTAGCCAGTCCGTAGCCGTAAACTCGATGGCACCACTCGTTAGATGCGCGTTAATCACGTTGTCGTGCAGTTCTGGCGGGACTTGGGCTTTCATCGGAGTGTCCTTGACCTTCGTAATGGCCAACTCACCACCGAAACACTCCTTGTAGAAAGCCATCGCTTCGGCGCACTTGCCATCAAATAGTAAGAAGGGCGTGAGATTGAGCATGCCTTCCCTCCTATGGGTAAATGGACCTCGAATAGTTCATTTTAGGTGGCTTTGGCGGGACCGAGCTCCGTCGGAATAGCGGATGGGACGACCGCTTTGCAGATCACTTTGAGTAGGACACGATGGAGGCCGGTGCCTTGTTGTCCAAGCTACGGATCGTCGAAGACGTCCAACGCGTTGAACGCGCTGGACGGGCGCGGGTAGTGCTAGAGTGCTGGCCGACCCTCGGCGGTACGAGCGAGAGGTCTAGGAATTCTGTAATCTGAGACGGAAGAGCGGAGCTTCGCGCGCAAGGTGTGTTGGGATCCTCGATCTGTTCAGTGCGTATCTAGGCTGAGCGAAGAATATCTAATTGTCGCCATTGCTCGCAGATGTCAGTAACACCAAGCAGATAGTGAGCTAGCTGCGATTTAAGGATTGAAACTTTCGCGTTCCAGCACCATATCCAAAGTCGGCGGGTTCTCGCTTGGCCGGAGATTCGTGTTAGCTCAGGGTATCTCGCTCCCCGTCCCTTTGGTAGGTTTTGCTCGGTCAAGGTCGACGAGAGCTTGAAGGTTGGAAAGTAGCCGAGCGTAGGACTCGGGCCCGAGCGTATCGATAAGCTCTCGTTCAACACAGTCAGCTCGGCGAGCGATCTCGCTCGCGAGGTGAGAACCTTTATCCGTGGGAAAGAACGGCCGACGACGGGCGTCTTCGAGATCTCGGCGAGACTCGCAGAGGCCGAGGTCAACAAGAGAGGTTGCGACACGAAGGGCATTCATTGGATCGGTTCCAAGCGTACGTGCAAGCTGGCGGATACCTAGACCTGGTTGGGCGGTGATGAGTCGTAGTAGAGCTGCCTGTGGTGCCGTTAGGTTAAGGTCCACGAGAGAGACTTCCCACGCCCTCCGGCGTGCTCGGTGCGCTACACCGAGAAGAAAACCAACTCCTTGCGGTGTTACCTCGGGATGGTCGGCGGTCGTAGGGAGTCGAGGGGGCGTGGTCATGTGAGGTCCCTCGTTATCCATGCACGTGCTCGCCACCGACTCGACGACGTGCAACGGAGATTGGCGTGGTTTCTTCCACGGTGCGATCTCCCATGTTGTTTTGCTTTGATGATGCCGGCCAAGGTATCACCCGCTTGATCGATTTGGGTGTAAAGTTCATCTTACTGGGTGACCGTGATCTCAAAGATGTCAAACACCGTCATCTCCCTTCTCAGTCTACTTGAAGTTCGAGGCTCACTTTCTGGCCGTCTTGGTTCAGGAGTAAGGCGACCTAGCGATTCGTCGAACGCGATCGCGATCCCCGCAAAACAAGGTCGGTGCTACCCGGACCTTGTTTTGCGGGTATGGTATCGATAGCTCTTTCCGTGCCTGACTACTTCAAGTCGGAGAGCCCTTGGTTACTCCGTGGTCTCGCTTTGTGGGGCCTCGTCGCCGAGTATCTCAGCGATTATCTCGATAGCTGAGGCATACGCGGGCATACCTGAGGTGATGAGCGAGGTTTCGGCCACACCAACGAGATCGGCGAGGGTAGCGCCGGCGCGGAGAGCGCCACGGGCGTGGAGTCGAGCGGGTTCTTCCCGTCCGACCGCTATGAGCTGCGCAAAATGCACTAGCTGTTGAGTACGATCACCGAGCGGATTCTCTGCGAGTAGCACCCGACGAAGTTGCTCGATCGTCAGGATCGCATCGAGTCGTCCGACTCTGTCCGCTACGGAGATTCGAGCCTCGATTCCGGCGGGCACAGTGCCAAAAACCTCTCGGTATCGTTCACGGATCGCCTCGGCGGGATGAGTCGGGGGATTGGTCGTCATGACCGTACTCGTGCCATCGATGCACGAACGGCATCGAGGGCGCCGGCCGGGAAATCGACTGCCCCACCGATCGTTGCTGCTGCCAGCTCTGCTTCGGCAGCCTCTTCGATGGCGACAACGAGGCGTGCGGTGGCAATTGGGTCGGCGGCGAATGCCAGGAGACCATGGTTTGCCAACAGTACCGCCGAGGTCGTTGGGTGTCGATCCATGGCGTCGGCGATTCCACGAACTGATACATCAGAACCGCGAGGACCCCATGCAACGACCGGTACGGGCTCGGCCTGACCGAACCGTAGCAGCGGCTCTGCTCGACATGGGAGCTCCTTGTTGGCAAGAGCGAAGGCAGTAGCGGATGGAGAGTGCGTATGGATAATGGCACCAACATCAGCGCGTGCCTTGTAGATAATCGAGTGCATGGCGACGATCTCTGCATTCTCGGGACCGAGCTCTCCGTCGAGGACCTCACCTTGCACGCTTACCGTTGCCAGTTGATCGGGGCGAAGATCACGGACCATACCGGACGACGTGAGAGCGAAACGGTCAGTATCAAGCCGAATGCTGAGGTTGGCATGTCCTGAGTGGGACATGACTTCAGAGCTAAATAGGTGTTGGACCGCTGCTACGAGCAGGTCGCCTGGGTTATTCGCTTGCGTCGTCATTGAGACCTCCAAAGTTTTGTCTATCGAGACCTCCGAGGTCTCGTGCCATCAGATAACGTAGACATAGCTACAATTATTTCCGTTCTCTATCAGCTCTGAATGAGTGCGTCGCTGTGAGCCAAAGCGTGGGTAGTCTCTGGCGTAAGATTTGTGTCGATATATCGGTGGAGGTACTGGGCGTTCGCTCCCCGGTGGAGTGCGGAGCGCAATGTTGGTGTGGGGTCTCTAATCTGTCCTCTACTCGCTGGATTTTGATGGTCCCAGCGAGGAGTGTTCGCTGTCTTGACGTGGTGTTGGACCGCTAGTTGACAAAGGTGATTGTTGGTTGTGAGCAGCTTGTGAGACAGGCGAGGGGATTATCACTCGGCTCGAATCTTGCGGGAACTGATACCGTTTTCTGACCTGTGCGCAAAGAGTTTGACGGTAAGAGAGTTCGCTTTGGAGACCTTCTCGTCGAGCCTTTCTGAGAGGGATCCGATCGACCTGCCGTGTGCGACCTGGCTCCATTTCAGTGCCTACTGGAGGGAGTGTTCCGACTGAAGCTCGTCGGCTAATGCAACGGTCTCCTTGCAAGATTTGCACGACGTTAGCGCTCTGTGGCGTCGAACGGTGTCGGACGGGGTGGCATAGGGATCTGGTGGCTGGCTCCAAAGTGGTGGTGATCGATGAGTTTAAAGCTCGTACTGGTGTTGCGAGAAGTTGTGGATCATCAAAGTTCTTGGAGCTACCTTCAAAGACTGAGTTCAAGAGTGTGCAACGATTGAGATCCGGGTGATGCTTGTCTCCTCGGCCTCAGTGATCAGCACCATCTCCTTGTCTCTCGTTGCAACCATGAAGCGGTTCTTGTGAGTCGGTGGTCCTTATAGGCGTGGAGCCAGCATCTGCGCTGTGTGACGGATCGTAGTGTTCAGTTTTAGTTGGGCGTCTGTGCGGACATGGACAATTGCAGGCCCTCTTGAGTGAGTGATAGTACGTGTGAGAATAGATAACCTTGATCAGACCCTCGCTCTATGACTCCGAGTTTTCGAGAAGAGTCGACCTCTGCGAATGCTTGATGAGGGGATAAGCGATGTCAGGGTGGCCTCAAAGGTGTAGCAATGGTTTGGCGTGGTTAGGGATCAAGATCCAGCTTCAAGATCGCTTGCGAAGCGGTTGAGGAGGGACTCGAACGTTTGACGATCTTCAGGTGACCACGTCGACAGCGAGCGTTCCATAAGAGCTTCTCGCCGTCTCATCAGATCGTTGACCACCTGGTCACCATGGGTCGTGAGCTGGACAACAAAGGCTCGGGCATCGTTAGGGTCTTGGCTCTTGGTTATGAGTCCCTCACTGCTGAGCTGTTTGAGCTGGCGGGATACGGTTGAGATGTCGAGAGAGAGCAACGTCGCCATCTCGGTCGCTCGCAGGGGACCTCGGTGGTGGAGCAGAACAAGCTCCCAGAAACCTGCTCCAGTAGCATAGGTTGAGCTGTCTTCATGGTTGACTCGAATCGTCCGAAGGGTGCGACCGAGACGGAAGATCGACCGCTCGAGGTCTTGCACGAATGAACTCTCGTGTGAATTGCGTTCGGGTTCAGACATCGCTAGCGTCCTCTCGTGTCGTTCGGATGGTGCGATTTGGAGTGAGGATCGTCCTAACGATAGTAACTGAAGCTCAGAGTTGAGCGTGCGGGTGACAGGTCGTTGATTGCGGGTAGGTTTGCGCAACTGAACGGTGAAACAATATGCGTTGATCGCATACTCTGGTCGCAGGACCCTGGTCCGAGAGAGTAAGGAGATGCGGTGCATCGTTTGGATCAAGAGACGCGTCAGCTTGCGAACGAGGTTGTTCGATATGCGCTAGAGCGCATATCGCTCCAGCCACCTCCGTTGGATGGTCCTCGGAGCTACGAGGAGCTCCATTCACTCTATGGAGCCACGATTACCCCGGATGGGTTAGGTGGTCACGAGGTTCTTCAGCGTTTCGTGGATGGCTTCGCTCCTGCGACCTTGTCGACCGATCACCCCCGGTACTTAGCCTTCGTTCCTGTCGCTCCAACCAAGGCCTCGGTACTTTTTGACTTGGTGGTCTCCGCCTCCTCGATCTGTGGCACGTCGTGGCTCGAAGCGGCCGGCGTTGTGTACTGTGAGAATGAAGCTCTTCGGTGGCTTGCAGATCTTGCTGGACTCCCCGAAGGTGCAGGTGGGACCTTCGTTTCTGGAGGTTCAGCAGCGAACCTGTCAGGATTGCACAGTGCTCGGGATCGAATTAGGAGGCTTCGAGGAGGGCGTCCAGATCGTTGGCGACTCCTGTGCAGTGCGGAAGCTCATTCGTCGATCGTATCGGCGACATCGATTATGGATGTAGAGATCGTTGTGGTCGAAGGCGATGAGCGAGATCGCCTAACCGGCGATGGACTCGAGAAAACGTGGTCAGATCTGGATGACGATGTGCGGGACTCGATCTTTGCGGTCGTGGCGACCGCCGGAACGACCAACTCTGGTATCGTCGATGACCTTCGAGGTGCTGGTACTTTTGCTCATAAACACGGTCTCTGGTTCCACGTAGACGGTGCGTACGGAGGTGCTGCTCTGGCGTCTGAGACACGGCGTCATCTCTTCGATGGAGTTGAGGAGGCCGATTCATTCGTAGTCGATCCTCACAAGTGGCTGTTCTCACCGTACGACTGCGCTGCCCTGCTCTATCGAGAACCACACCATGCGGCGAAGGCCCATACGCAAGAAGCTTCGTATCTTGACGATATCAATAGCTCTGCCGAATGGAATCCTTCGTCGTACGCCTATCAGCTCTCCCGGCGCGTACGTGGGCTTCCATTCTGGTTCTCGTTGGCAGTGCATGGAACCAACGCGTATCGTGTCGCAGTCGAGAAGGGCATTACGTTGGCGACGTGGTGCGCACGAGAGATTGAGCGACGCGACGAGTTAGAACTGGTCTGTGAACCGGAGCTCTCTGTGGTGCTGTTCAGACGAAAAGGCTGGACCGATCGAGAATATCAACTGTGGTCGCAGCGAGCGCTTAAGGATCAGGTTGCATTCGTGCTACCCACGACGTACCGTGGGGAGAGACTGTTGCGGTTCTGCTTTGTCAATCCATTGACCACCGAGGACGATGTTGCGGCGATCTTTGACTCGATGGCCTGGTAGTCATAGCGAAACAAGGGCTTACGCAGCTTGAGTGCGGCGATGTCATGGTACTGGTAGCTCTGTGCCTTGAGCGCGAGGAACCTCTGGACACTCCATCGGAGCCGCGGCGTTGCTGTCGGTTTATGAGACTTCTTCTTCGCAACTCCTCCGGGACGGTGCGATAGGGACACGCCGGACTCGCTGAGTGGCGTGGTCTAAAAACTTAAAGTGTAGAACTCGATGCGCAACCGATGCTTCCTGGATAGTGGGTCAAGGGGTCGATGGCGGTAGCTTGTACTGTCGGTTACGGCCTGAGCAGGTGGAAGAAGTGCTGTACTCTGGCGTCTGGGAAGACTCGGTAGGCGATCAAATCCGTCACGTTGCTGTGTGATTTCGACTGAAAAGATTGTTTCTTCAGATAAAAGTAACACATTCGGTTGAGTTTGAGGTTCTCGATCTGTCATACTATTTTACCGGACTCGAGAGATCGTGTCGGGATATCGATTGGAAACAAGGTGGGTGATACTCATCCTCACTTCGTGAGGTGAGCGGAAGTTGAGCAGGGTTCGACTGACTGAGTCGAGGAACGGAGGAGCTTGATGGGGATAGGTGCGAAAGATCCTCGTGTTGCGCCACTCTCTGAGGTTGGAGTGGTTCATACGGAGCTCAAGGAGGGAGAGCTAGGACTCTTCGACAGTGTCGCTGTAGCCACGGCAAGCGTGGCACCAGCGTACTCTTTGACATCGACGATTGCGTTTGTGGTGGCAATTGGAGGGATTGGATTCGGCGCACCGTCGATCCTGCTCGTCAGCTTTGTGGCCGTTTTGACCATTGCCTTCGCGTACTACTTTATGAATCGGAAGGATCCGAACTGCGGAGCCTCGTACTCTTGGCTCGCAAGAACCGTAAGTCCGTACTTTGGGTGGTTCAACGGATGGGTTCAAGTTCTGGCCTCAACGCTCTTCTGCGCTTCGGCGCCGATTCTTGCTGGGGCTAACACGCTTGCGTTTTTGAACAACATCGGCTGGATCTCAGCGAAGGCAGCCAATAGCGTCTACTGGCAGGCCGGGATTGGACTGATTTGGCTCGTGATCATCACGGCGATGTGTGTGTATGGGATTCGCTTGACCACCGATTTTCAGTGGGTGTTGGTGGCAATTGAGTACACGGCCGTTATTGCCTTCTCGGTCTTTGCGATCCTTGATGTCATAGCGAGTCATCCGACGGGCTCGCTCTCGTTTAGTTGGGGGTGGCTCAATCCGTTCTCGATCAAAGGAATCTCTGCGCTTGCGGCCGGTCTTGTGCTTGGCGTCTTTTTCTTTTGGGGATGGGATACCGCGGCGAATCTCAACGAAGAGACGAAGGATGCAAACGAGACACCTGGACGAGCAGGAGTTATCTCGATGTTCCTCTTGCTCGTCGTCTTCGTGCTTGCGGCCATTGCGATTCAGATGCGCGTACCGCAAAAGACCATTGTGAATCAAGGTGGAAGCGTTCTTTACTACTTTGCTCACTCGATCTCGCCATCGCTGAGTGTGATCATGCTCTTGGCGATACTCTCATCTACCGTTGCGACCGCTCAGACTACGCTTCTGCCCGCAGCGAGGATTACGTACTCCATGGCCAGGGATAAAGTCTTCCCATCTCTGTTTGGAAAGATCTCTGCGAGATTCAAGACGCCAGCAGAGGGAACGATCGTTCTCGCAGTTCTTTCTGCAATCGTGATCGGGATCACGACCTTCTCATCCAGTGCGAATACCGTCTTCGGGAAGCTGATTACCGACATCGGAATATTGGTTGCGTTCTACTACGGAGTTACGGGACTTTCGTGCGCCTGGGCCTTTCGCAAGGTGCTGACCCGAAGCGTGGGCATCTTCTTGCTGGCCGGTCTCTTTCCAGCAGTTGGAGGAGCGGTTCTGCTCTGGGTGGGGTACGAAGTTATTGTCACCGGAGGGACCAGTGTTGCGGTGCCGACACTCGTCGTCATGGCTGCTGGCATACCGCTAGTAATCGTGGCTCGACTCATCAACAAGACCGGTTACTTCCAGCAGAAGACGGTGGCATACGAGTCTCGGTAGGTCGGCGATAACCGCCTCGATTGCTTGACGTGAAGATTGCGACGATGGTTGTGAATAGGGATCATCTCCCTCGTCAAGGATGATGCCTCTTCAATGAGGGACGTAACTCGCTCAGAGGTCGAGCCTTCCTAACCACCACTGGTGAGATCCTTCTTCGCTGGTGATTCCGAAGGCTTGATCCATGAGGAGTGCGGACTCAAACAGGAGCGAACGTCGTTCGGCGGTATCGAGCCCTCTCTCACTAGAGAGGGCTCTTTGATGGAGCGTTGCCGCTTGATCCCAAGGATCTTGATAGAGCGGCAGCGGCAGTTCTTTGAGATTGCTGGCAGAGAGTTTGAGTGCTCGAGGACTCAGACCGCCGCCGAGATGGCGGTTGAGCGCAATCGTTGTGAGGGCAGGGGAGATCAGGAGTGCGAGCAGATGGTAGAGATCTTCGAGTAAGCGTGGGAAGATGGAGAGAGTGGGAACGAGAGGGACTAGTGATCCCTCGATGTCACAGGCGAGCTCGAGTGTCTGGCTCTGTGTTGCAAGAATCAGCTTTGGCCTCAGTCGGGAGCGGAGCCACTCACTGTAGCGGTCGGTCTCGGTGTTACTTGGTCGTACGATTGCGGGACGGAGGTACTCGATGCCTCCAATTCGAGCCTTCTGGGCACCCCAACGATGAAATCCGGAGCCAATCAAGCGCGTGGTGATCACTGCAGCGTGAGTGCGGGTATCGAACTCGTCATTGAGGTCTATGACGTTCTGAGTAATCCAGTAGTACTGGTCGCGAAAGTCTGCAGCAACGAGGGCTACATCCGAAACGGTGGCGCTGCCTCTGACCCGTAGATCACGGGGGACTTTGGGTAGGTGGAGAGCGGCGACGAGTGCAGATGACCACGGAGACGAAGGTGAGCTCGGTTGGAGATCGTCATCGGCTCTGTTTTGGAGGTGTCGCTGCAGGATCGGTACGCATACGTGAACGGCCGCTCTGAATGACTGATCGGTGTCGATGAGAATCTCTACAAGTCGTCCGCGTGAGTTTAAGTCGCTCCGAATCTTTTCACTGTCTCGTGCACTCAGTAGTGAGATCGGCTGACAGAGGCCGAGGTAGCCCCCTGGTCGTAGCGCAGAGAACGAGAGCTGTAAAAAGATAGCACTGAGGTCGCTATAGGGTCCGAGGAGTTTACGAAGCTCCTCGGTGGTTGCCTCTGATACGGATGCTCTTCTGGCAGCGAGAACTTCTGCTCCGCCGCGCAGCATGTTGAGAAAAGGCGGGTTGCCAATGACGCAGTCGTAGCGCTGGTTGTCATGCTCTTCGCCGAGGTGGCGAAGAGCATCGGCGACGATGATGGTGCTAGTTAATATCTCTGGCGTGGCAGCCTTGGGCATCAAGAGCGAGAGGCGGAGTCGGCTGATGTAGACCGCAAGGGGATCGATATCGAAGCCGCAAAGGTGTTCCAAGATGGATGGTTGATGGGGAGTCGTGGTACTTAGGCTGAGATACCTTGCGGCCCGCAGTAGGAAGTTTCCATTTCCGCACGTCGGATCGAGAACGTTCGGACAGCGAGCAGCGTTGCGGTGTTCGGCGGTCCACGCGCCGACCGTGACCTCAATGATGGAGTCGACGAGAGAGTACGGCGTATAGTAGGATCCACGCATCTTCTGAAGGGTCATGCTCGGGTTTGTGGATCGGGAGCTGTGAGCTAGGAGCGTTTCGTGTAAGCCCCACAACTCAAGAAACGCATCACCTGCGTGATCTGGTGGATGCCGCGTTCGGTCGTGGAGTATCAAGCTGCTAGCCAAGGCTTGAACCTCTTTGCAGTCGAAGGCAGATGCAAGGTGGTCCTGATGGAGCGAGAGCTCTTCGGGTAGTAAGGCGTGCAGGAGTGCAGGAGTGAGCTCTTGGGAGCAGCTGTGCGCTATGACGCTGTAGGCGAGGGCCTCGGCCGACTCCTCCAGCTGAGCGGTGTGAGAATCTGTCGCGTTCGATCGCTGCAGGTCAGGCTCTAGGTGTTGTCGAAGATGGGAGAGCAGCTCATGGAAGTCTCCCATGAGTTCGGTCGTAGAGCCTGTGCTGCCTCTCTTCACACCCAGATCGTAGGCGGGTAGTGGCGCATGCAGCGAGTGCAATCGATCCTGGGCGAGGCGAGACTAGCCGCAACTATGACTTTTCTCAGGATAATCTCAGCTTTAACCACGCTGTTGACCAGGGATTTTCAGGCCAGAATCGATTGTTTCCCTGGTGTTTCCCTGGTGTTCTTCGAAATTTGCCGTCTCGTCAAAGTCGATTCTGTAGTTTGACTTCGTCGCTCACATGGAGTCGTACAGTGTGCTAATTTCGAGCTAAGCCGTCGAATCGGTAGTGATGGCACAGGATCTCAGGAGGGTTAGGTAGTTGAAAATACATGCGAGGTTTCTAGGCCTGGGCCTAGGCGGATTGGGGCTCGTTGGGGCGTCACTCTTTAGTGGGGCCGGAGTCGCGAGTGCGTCGACAAATTGGTCCAAGGTAACATCGGCAAAAGCTGGTGGAGGATTTAAGGCTTTGGTGGCGGCAGCTAAGAAGGAGGGTCACTTAAATGTGATTGCTCTACCGCCAGGATGGGCAAACTACGGTGAGCTCATCACTACCTTTGAGCATAAGTACGGTATCAAGATCACCAGTGAGAACCCGAATGGCTCCTCTGCCGAGGAGCTTGCATCGCTGAAGTCTGAGAGTGGAACCTCCAAAGAGCCAGACGTGGTCGACGTTGGCCCTTCGTTTGCGCTTCTTGGAGCGAAGGAAGGTCTGTTTGCGAACTACAAGGTTCAGGAGTGGAATCAGATTCCCGCTGACGCTAAGGCTTCGAACGGTTCTTGGTTCTTCGACTACGGTGGCTACATCTCTATTGGCTATAACGCGAACGCGTTCAAGGGCAATCCGCCAACGAGCTTTGCAAGTCTCCTCAAGCCGGAGTTCAAAGGTGCGGTCGCTTTAGATGGCAACCCGACCAGCGCTGGAGCTGCCTTTGGGGCCGTCTATACCGCAGCGCTTGCGAATGGGGGCTCCTTCAGCAATATAGAGCCCGGTCTGGCCTACTTCTCGAAGCTGGCAAAGGCGGGCAACTACGTGCCGGTACAGAGTTCTCCTGCGGTAATCGAGAGTGGCCAGATCAAGGTCAACATTGACTGGGACTATCTCAATGCTGCGTATGCGAAGGCGGTAAAGGGCAAGGTCAACTGGAAGGTCTTCGTCCCGTCGAACGCAAAGTATGCGTCGTACTACGCACAAGCGATCTCGAAGAACGCTCCAGACCCGGCTGCGGCACGTCTATGGGAGGAGTTCTTGTACTCCAATGAGGGTCAGAATCTGTGGCTCAAGGGATTTGCCCGGCCGATTCGACTCCCAGCGATGCAGAAGGCCGGCTCGGTGAACAAGAAGCTCCTGGCGCTTCTCCCGCCGGTGTCGGGTGAGCCGAAGTTTCCGACGCAGTCCGACCTGGCCAAGGCTCAGACGCTCGTCGCAAGTCAGTGGCCGACTATCTCGAGTGGAAGCGCAGGGTAGCGTGATCAACGCTCCTGCTCAGGAGAGAGCCGCTCAGTGAGTACGGTTCTCTCTCCTACGTCTGATCAGGGAACTGGAGGCAACGGCGTAGTCGTTGCCTCCAGTGGTTCATCAAGGAGACGTCCACGACGAGGCCGATGGCACAACAGCATCGGCACTGTGCCGTTTCTGGTCTATCTCGCGCTCTTCTTAGGGGTGCCTGCGATCTCGGTGATCGTGACCGCCTTTGTGAATGGTTCCGGGCATCCCACGCTCTCGAACTTCAACGAGGCCGTGCATGGGGTCTACCTTCAGTCCTTCGTTGCGAGCCTCAAGCTCTCCTTTGGAGCAGCAATCATCTCGACCGTGGTGGGTCTGCTCGCTGCCTTGGCTGTGTGCTCGTCGTCGAATCGCATTCTTCGCGCCATCGTGACCGCAGGGTCAGGGGTGTTTGCGAACACTGGTGGAGTCCCTTTGGCGTTCTCCTTTGTGGCAACGGTGGGGAACTTCGGTTTGATCACCAAGCTCCTCTCCGATGCAGGTTTCAACCCCTATAATCACGGTTTTTCGCTGTACTCAGTGCTTGGCCTGACGATCGTATATCAGTACTTTTTGATCCCGCTCATGATCTTGATTATGATCCCTCCGATCGACGCGCTCAGGAAAGAGTGGGTGGATGCGTCTTCATCGCTTGGAGCGACTCGGACGCAGTTCTGGCGTTGGGTCGGCATTCCCCTTTTGCTTCCGCCGATCCTCGCCGCGTTCATCGTCCTCTTCACCGATTCATTTGCGGCCTACGCAACGGCAGAGGCACTAACCTCGGGAACGATTCCCCTCGTCCCTATTCAGCTCGGTTCGTTGATCTCAGGTAACGTGCTTGCCGGTCAGACAAATCTTGGAGATGCCTTGGGTGCCGGCATGATCTTCATTGTGGTCGTCGCTGGCGGCCTCTATATCTACGTGCAGAGAAAGGCATCGAGATGGTTGCGGTAACGCCGACGGTTGGTGCAAAGGGCGTCAAAGATAAGGGAAGTGACGTCCTCAAACTTGGAAAGCCATTTCGATTCGGGATTATAGGACTGGTCGCAGTATTCTTCCTAGTACCAATCTTGGCCTCGGCCCGGTACTCGTTCCTTGGAAACAACAACACCTTTACCATTTCGGCCTATACCGAACTCTTTGGAACGAATGAGTTCTGGTCAACCCTCTTCCTATCGGTGAAGATAGGCCTCGGTACGGTCTTTCTGACCTTGGCACTCCTCATTCCGACGGTGATATGGGTCAACCTGCGCCTTCCTCATCTTCGAAGAGTGTTCGAGGCCATCTCTCTCTTACCGCTCGTGGTGCCGTCGGTCGTGATCACTCTCGGAGTGATCACGTCGTACAAACACCTTCCCAATCTGATCATTGGGACTCCGGTGATCTTGGCCTTAGAGTACGTGGTGCTGGCTCTTCCGTACAGCTATCGTACCTTCGACTCTGCTGTCCAATCGCTGGACCTGAAAACACTGGTGGAAGCGGGTCAGTCGCTCGGCTCCGGGTGGGGTAAGCTCCTGCGCTTCGTACTTCTTCCGAACTTGCGCTCCGGTCTCTTTGGAGCTGCGGTGTTGACCTTCGCCTACTGCATCGGAGAGTTTGCGGTAGCCTCGCTTTTGAGCTTTACGACCTTTCCAGTCTTCTTGGTCCAAGTGGGACAGACAGCGGCTTCTCAGGCCGTTGCCCTCTCGTTGATAGCACTTCTATTTACTTGGATCCCTCTCGCTGTCATCGTGATTATCTTTGCCCAACGTCGTAATCGTGCTGCTGCGATCGATGCCGTTGATCCCTTGGAAGCTGGGGTGCAAGTGTGAGATCTTTCGCAGTTGGACGACGTAGCGTGAATGTGGTCCCTGTGCGCCGAGGAGTCGAGTTTTTATCGATAGATCACGCTCGACGTGGTTGTGTGAGATGCAAGCAAAGGAAGATCTAGGTATGGAACGCAGTGGTTTATCGGTAGAGCTCGTTGGGCTCAGTCGCTACTACAAGGATGTAGCGGCCTTATCCTCTTTGGATCTCAAGGCGGAGGCGGGAGAGCTCGTCGTTCTCCTCGGACCGTCTGGATGTGGTAAGACTACCGCTCTTCGAGCACTTGCCGGTTTGGAGCGGTTAGACGAGGGAACGGTCAGTATTGGCGGGAGAGACGTTACTGGCCTTGCGCCTTCGAAGCGCAATATCGGTATGGTCTTCCAGAGCTATAGCCTTTTCCCTAATATGACCGCTCGGGCGAACGTCGAGTTTGGCTTGCGCGTTCGCAAGATGTCCTCCGCTCAACGAGCGGAGCGCTCAAGTGAGATGCTTGAACTCGTCGGTCTGAAGGCTCAAGCGGATCGCTTCCCGCACCAACTCTCAGGTGGTCAACAACAGCGGGTCGCGCTTGCACGTGCGCTTGCAATCAAGCCCGAGGTGTTGCTCCTCGATGAGCCGCTTTCTGCGCTCGATGCCAAGGTTCGGTCCCTTCTTCGAGAGGAGATACGACGTATCCAGCTCGAGCTCGGTATCACGACCTTCTTTGTCACGCACGACCAAGAAGAGGCGCTTGCCCTCGCGGATCGGATTGCGGTCATGAACGGTGGGCGACTAGAGCAGTTCGGCTCTCCTCTGGAGGTGTATTCGCACCCCGCTACAGAGTTCGTGGCCGAGTTTGTCGGGAGCGTCAATCGTGTCCAAGGAGTGGTTGGCGAGACCGGGAAGGTTCTCGTTGACGAGCTTGGTGTCGTTGAGTACCATACCGCTGGCAATAGTGGTTACTCTCGTGGAGATGCCGTGGAGGTGCTCGTTCGACCGGAGGCTATCGGTCTGGCGCAGGACCCCACTGGTGGTTGCTCGATCGTTGGTCAGAGCTTTCTGGGTGCCTCTGTTAAGGTTAAAGTTGCTACCACACGTGGATCGATTCTCACCTGCGAGCTCTCCCCGTTGGAGGCTTCGCAGCTCGACTTTGGTGGAGCGGTATCGCTCTATATGAAGGGTCCAGCGCTCTTGCTCTCACGACGCACTGGTATCTCGTCTGCATCGGCTGTGGAGGCGCAGTCGGCGATGAGCTAGTCCGCTGGCTGTCATGTGTTGCTCCCACATGGCGGACGACTTCAGTGGTTCGTAACGGACCGGAGACGAGAGCCTTGGGAGGCAGTGACCTGAGTTGGTAAGCGATATAACGTGGCCTCGTGACGGTCGCTAGTACGACGAGGTCACGACGTTTCGTAAGGGTTCACCTATCACGTAGCGTTGGAGATTATCGGCCACGAGAGCTTTGATGCGAGGGGTAAACGCGCTCGTTGCTCCGCCAACGTGCGGTGTGATCAGGCAGTTGGGCAGTGTCCAGAGTGGGTGGTTCGGCGGGAGTGGCTCTGGATCGGTAACGTCGAGCGCAGCGGAGAGTCGTTGAGCTGCGAGATGGTTTGTCAGGGCATCGGTATCAACTACAGGACCCCGAGCAACGTTAACGAGCAAGCTTCCATCTCGCATGGAGCTGAGGAAGTCGTCGTTGATGAGGTGGTGGGTCTCGCCAGTGAGTGGTGTCGCAGCGACGACGATATCGACTTGGGGGACGAGAGTGGCGAGATCCTCTAGCCCAAAGACACCCTCGCGCGGTCGTCTGGCGACTCGATCGATCGTGACCTCAAAGGGAAGGAGACGGCGCTCAATGGCGCGTCCAACTGAGCCGTAGCCGAGGATAAGAATACGCCGGTCCGCGAGTGAGTTCGTCACAAGCGGGTGCCAGGTACCGGTCTGAGAACTTCGGATAAAGCTGGGAAATCCACGCAACGAGGCGAGCATGAGGGCGACAGCGAGCTCTGCGGTCGATGCGTCGTGAACTCCTTTGGCGTTCGCAAGCGCTACTCCGGGGGGCACGAGCGGTAGGACGGTGTCGACTCCAGCCGTGAGCAGCTGGAGCAGACGAAGGTTCGGAAGCTGGGGGAGGATGGCGAACGGCTGAGATCGAGACATGTAGGTTGGAATGTAGACCTCACAGCTTTCGAGGATTGCACTCGGTAGATCTTCGTCGTGACCGGCGTCCCAGAAGGAGAACTCAACGCCGCTCACCTCCTCTTGGAGATCTTCAAGAAGTCGTGTTGCGATTACTCTCATGGTCTCTCCTTGTTCATTCGGAGTAGTGATGGTGGGCCCGGGCTAGTGAGAACGCTTCGAGATATACAACGGAGCCTTCGACGATCTCTAGCCAGTGTCCTTCGAGATTGTGCTGCTTGGTCGAACTAAAGCCGAGCGAGTCACAGATAGCAGTCAGAACCTGAGCGTGGCTAACGGCCACCGCTACGTCGGAGGGTTGGCATCGCTGGCGAATGATGTCGAGGCCGTGGAGTGCGCGTGCACAGAGAGCGCCCCAGCTCTCAGCGCCAGGGATCTCCCGGCTGGCACCAGAGGTCCACGCGCGTAGCTCTTCTGGATAGCTCTCTTGCAGCTCTTCGTAGGTGAGACCTGTCCAGTATCCGATATCTCGATCGTTGAACTCTGTCACCGGAGCGTGGTAGCGGACGTGGAGATACTCGTTCAAGAGATGAGCGGTCTGCACGGCTCGAACGAGAGAGGATGAGAAGAGCGACGTGACACCAAGCTCTTGGAGCTGGGGTGCTAACTGACGAACCGCTTCGATACCGTTCGCTGACAGGGGAGGGTCGGCACTCCCGGCCCATCGATACTCCGCGTTCATGATGGACTGCGCGTGGCGGAGCAGTAAGAGTTTCACAGAGTGCTCTTCTTGCTCGAGGTTACCGTAGCTCGCAACCTCGAAGAACTCGAACCTCCCATATCGCTAGCTCAGACCCAAGATAGCTGCACATGCCGGCCATGCTCCCCAGCCCCCTGCCGCGAGCTTCTGTGCTGCGGCGTCTTGTACTGCTGGCGGTGCGTTAGAAGGAAGGCCCTGGTAGCCGAGTCCGACCCACGTGGAGAGCGAGAATTGGTAGGCGCCGTAGTAGCCATTGCCGGTGTTGTCGGAGTAGTTGCCTCCCGATTCGCAGTCGCGAAGAGCGGCGAAGGCTGCTGGAAGAGGCGGTGCTGGTGTTCCGCCCCACTTCGACGTTGCCGCAGGTCCTCGTGCAACGACCTGAAGCACGGTTGGAGAGGGCAGTCCTTGAACGACGTGTTGACGAGATTGACGGGCGAGCGCCGCTTGTATGAGCCCTTGAAGTTGTTGATTGACTGCCGCGAGAGAGGACTGTTCGTTTGAGATCGAGGTTTGGACGGCCGATCGTGCGTTTTGGACTTGCAGCACTGCGAGGTGAGCACGTTGGAGGTGATTGGCGAGGAGTAGCTCCGCTTCTTGGGTCGCACGCTGAGCCTGTTGAACTTGGAAGAGATAGTCGGTGATGGAACTGACGGCAACGTTTTGGTACTCGCTTCGCACGAGATTGCTCTGTTCGGTGGAGGAGAGGAGCGTTGCGAGTGAGTTGATATCTCCGTTGTGGATGAACTCGCTGACGATAGCTCCCTCGAGATGGTGGTGTGCGTTTCTGAGGCGAACTCGGTCGACATCGAGCTGGTGACGAGAGGCAGCTACGGCTTGCTCCGCGTTTCGGAGGTTGGCCTGTGCTGCAACCTCAGCTACCGCCAAAGCATGAAGTTTCTGACCTTCGCTTACGATCGACGCGGCGAGCGAGTTGGCCCGAGCCTGGAGTGCCGACTGTGTTGTCGATGCACCGGCTGTCCCCGAAACGAGCGATATCGCTACCGTCGTTGCGACCGCAAGTAGAGCCATTCGTCGACATGCCCCGCCACGAACCGGAATCACGAGATGTCTCGTTGTCGGAGGGAGCGTCTCGTACTCTCGTTGTCGTATCAGTCGTGTCACCTCATGAATCGAGAGATCAGCGTTCTACAACACCACAATCTCGACCATCGAACGTCCGTCCTTGCCCCTTTGACGACTACGTGATACCAAGGACTCAGTCCGCTCGAGCCATTCACCGAATGGGAACGACAGAGCCTAGTATAGCGTGCCCGAAGTCAAAAATTGCGGAGCGCTACCGGCCCGAGATCTGATGCTCCGCTTGTGTTCGACGCACCGGCGTGCGCTAGGGTACCTCCATGGAAGTAACTGAGCTTGTTGCGTGCCTGGCGGCGGAGTGGGGTCTGCCTGTTCTGTCGCAAGCGGAGATGGACGAGATTCTCGCCTTCGCTGGTGAGATCGCTCACATGAGCGAACGAAGGGCGGCCCCTCTTGCCTGTTGGCTAGTGGGAAGGAGCGGTCGGCCTTTGAGCGATGCTCTGGCATTCGTTCGATCGATTGCGCCCACAACCTCTTCGGAGTAGCTCGCCATGGGAGTAGCTGGCATACTGCTGACCGGTGGGGCTAGCACCCGAATGGGAATACCGAAAGCACAGCTCTCCTTAGAGGCTGGAACCAGTTTTGCTGTCGGCCTTGCACGGTTGCTCTCTGAGACCGTGAGCACGGTAGTCGAGTGCGGTATGGGGCTGAGTGGATATGAGTGCGTTGCTGAGTCCGAGGTCGGATCTGGTCCGGCACGAGCTACGGTGGATTCGCTTCGTGCTCTGTGGTATCGAGAGGAGATCTCTCGATTTCTCGTTCTTGGCTGTGACTATCCTGCGATGACGACTTCGACGTTG
>JAJYZP010000130.1 GCA_021799875.1 Actinomycetes bacterium
TGGACAACCGCAATGTCTACCTAACGCCAGCAGATGGTCGAAGCGGAAGCGGGTACCCATCATGTTCAGCGCCCATATCCAATGAGTCCTGAACCACGTCGAACTCACCATCGGCACAGTTGGGAACCTCATACGAGTAGCATCTCCCGCCGTTCCTTGCGTGCCTCATGAACTCGAGCGTCTTGGGACCTTCAACATCACGTTCACGTCCAAGCAATTGCTCGCTACGCACGTAACCATAGAGGATGTTCGAATCGACCCGAACTCGTTGCCCGCATCCCTGAAGCGTTTGAGATCCCGCCCCGATCGACCACGAAGGGAGCGAGCGAACTGAGCCGCTGCACCGAGTACGGCGTCTACCGTAACGGATCGAAAGAGAGTCTACGGCAGCCTGCGAGGCGCGGCCGGACGTTACTCCTCTGGGCGGGCAGGACCGTCTTCAAGCACATGCAGCGAAGGTAGCGGCTCGAAAAGCTCTTCTTCCTCCTCGAGGTACGCCATGCACCAAGATGCGTGACCCTCTTCGGAGTTTCCTCCACACTCTTCGCACTTTCGAAGCGGCTCTATGAAAGCTCTTTTGGCCTTCCGGGCTTCTTCAAACCTTCGGTGGCGACCCTTTTTCACGAGCGGCTCCTGCATTGTGGTTACTAGTTGATGAACTCATACTACCGGCGACCATCTCACCTACGTGCGCAAGCACTTCGGACTCACGCTCCATTCACCGGTTCTTTAACTAACGCTCACTTCCAAAGACAATTCCCAACGATCCCTCATAGCCATCTACCTCGTACCACCATCTTCGAGAGAGCACTGCTAACCGGTTGCAACGATCCGGTGAGCAGTGCTCCAAAGTTACGCAGCTGCTACGTCGATTCCGCATTCGTTACAGTTCGCCGGTCGTTAGCTCCATTGTTCTAAAACACCATTGTTCTAAAACACCATTGCCGCTGAGCTCTCTCAAGCCTGATCGACACAATCGCCTCGATCGCCTGCTCCACTCAGATCTCTACACAAACGCACCACATCGCAGAGATTTCGGAGCAGCGTACACCAATCCCAAGTAGACAGCCATCGGGCAACAAGATCGGTACTGTTCACAGCGTCCGGCGAGCCTTCTTGGGCTCGGGCGAGCCGACCGAGGAGCTAGGGACATTCTTCTCCGTCGCTCCCGCCATCACGCTCTCCTAGACGACGACGGCTCCCGTCACAACGTCTACCGCCTCGAAGTACACAAAGAACGACGTCTCTTACTGGACCGATCACCAAAAGTCGTCAACTGCTACCTCCTCATCTCGGAGCTCAACGTATGTGGTTCTGTTATTCATTGACGGCGAAGCGATAGAGTCCTTACGCAGGGCACATCTCGGCGAATCGGAACCCACGCACCACGGCGCTGTCAATCTCCACTCCAAATTCAGCTAGGGAACGGTGAAGCTAGGGTACGGGCACAATTGAAGGAAAACCAAACACTGCGCTTACAGTCCCTTGTAGGTGCCGGGTACGCTTAACCCCTAATGAGCGATAACTCCTTTGATCCCAGCGCCATGGTACGTAGATTCCACGACCGAGCCGAAGCAGTTCGGCGACGAGGCATTCCACCGATCGAAGGTTCCGAACGCCAGCGGTTTATCCAACAAGCGCAGGACGACTTCATGGACTTCTCAATCATTGCAGATTCGACCGCAGAGATTATCGATGGCGTACTGACACTACGCGTCGATCTCAAAGGATCCACTGAGGATACCGTCGACGACGATGCGCGTTAAGCCTTAATGTCTCTACGTACCCTCTCTCCATCGGCCGTCACGGCAACTCGATCGGCACGGTTGAAAGAGTTCCAGCCCCCAGCTCAAGCCAGAGGGTAGCGATGTCGTCCCGTCACTCTCACGCTCCGACACCTTCTTCATCTCAACCCATCTGGATTGACTCAGATCGAGCGCTCCAGAGTCTCGTCGATACCATGGTGCACCAGGAGTCCATTGCGGTCGATACCGAGTTCCTCCGAGAACGGACGTACTATCCAAAACTGGCGCTCATTCAACTTGCCTGGCCAGGAGCCTGCTATCTCATCGACCCGTTCGCAGTCGATCTCTCCTCTTTGGCGGAAGCGTTTGATTCTTCCACAACAACCTTCGTCTTCCACGCGTTCGAGCAAGACCTCGACATCTTGGATCGGGCGGTTGGGATCGTCCCTCGCAACCTTTTCGATACACAGATCGCCGCAGGTTTTCTTGGACTCACCAAGGCGAGTCTCGTGAATCTGCTCGAGCGATTTTGCGGAATTACCCTCCCGAAAGCAGATCGGCTGACCGATTGGACGGATCGTCCACTGCGCCAGACTCAGATCGACTATGCAGCCTCCGACGTCCTGTGGCTCTTGGAACTCAAAACGACGCTCACAACGGAGCTCACCAAAAGAGAGCGAGCACAGTGGGCCCAGGAGGAGACCGATCTCGCAGCAGCCAAGCGTCGTCTCGAGATTCCACTCGATGACGTATGGCTACGAATCAAGGAGTGTCGTGGACTTCCCGCAGATGCTCGACGCTATGCTCAGGCGGTCGCTCGCTGGCGCGAGCAGCGCGCTCGAGAGCTAGACATTCCAAATCGCTTTATCCTCTCCGATCTCTCCATCGCTGCAATCGCACAAGCGAAGCCGAGATCACTCGTCGAGCTCGGTGCTGTACGAGGAGTTGACCTTCGGCGCCTGGGGCCTGGTGTGGATCAAGAGCTTCTCGAGGTCGTCGCCGACGCACGAAACTCAAATATCACGCCAAAGATTCCCACGTACGAGTCGGTTGCACCTCGTGGCTCCGGGGCTCTCATCAGTCTCTGTACCGCCTGGGTCTACGCCAAAGCCCATCACGAGGAGATCGATCCAGCGCTCATCGGCACTCGTGATGATGTCACCGAGTTCCTCTTCGGTAGCGAGAGCCGACTGAAAGGCGGGTGGCGTTACGACCTCATTGGGTCCGACCTCCTCGCTATCAAAGCAGGCAAGAAGGCCGTCTTCGTCACGAAGAATGGGACCTTGGCACTGACCTCACTCTAACTGCCCACGATCCCATCGAAACAAGTGGGCCACCAAGATGAATGCAGGACCGTAGGCGGGATAAGGGCGAGAGCTTGACACCGTCAATCTGTGGTCGGTAGCTAGAGAGTGCGACCCTCGGCTTGCTGCACTGCGCTTCTCCAAGGTACTCGGGCCTGCTCTTTACCTAAAGCAGGCGTAGAGCGAGATCAGGCTAGTTCAACTCGACCACGCCGCTGTTTCGAGAGGAATCGTCCGCCAAGAACAGAGGGGTAACGGCACAGAACGCTCGAAGACATGGTATCCCGTCTTAGCCAAGAAGACGTGGAAAAAAGTGGATTCAGGCCCCGCTACTCGAACTCGACCAAACAGTACTCTCGCTTACCACGCCTCAACACGATCACTGCGTTATGCAGGAGTTCATCTTCTGTGACTGTGGCCCCTGCTTCGCTCACGCGATGACCATTAAGGTAAAGTCCACCCTGGCTGATCACACGCCTGGCCTCGCTCTTCGATCCGAAGAGCGGTGTTCTTCCGGCAAAGTCGTCCACGGCTATGCCGCTCTCGATCTCCCGGCGCGACAAGCTCTGTTGAGGTGCTTCAGAGAAAGCTAGCCGTATCGTGTCGAGTGGGGCGGAAGAGATATCACCCTCACCATAGATCAAACGTGATGCCTCCTCCGCACGACCGGCATCGTCACGACCGTGAACGAGCTCAGTCACCTCATACGCGAGCCTCTGATGCGCGGCTCGCTTCTCTGGAGCTTCCCGTTGACCTTCTTCTAAGGCATCGATCTCCTCGAGAGACAAGAACGTGAAGTAGCGGAGATAGGAGATGACCATCTCGTCCTCGGACCTCAGGAAGAACTGGTAGAGCTCGAAGGGAGTTGTTTTATTAGCATCGAGCCAGACCGCTCCCGACTCAGACTTACCGAACTTTCGACCATCCGCTCGAGTGACCAGTGGTGTTGTCATACCGTAGACCGTTGCACCCTCGACTTTTCTCACGAAGTCGATTCCAGTCGTGATATTTCCCCACTGGTCTGAGCCACCGAGCTGCAAGGTGACGTGGAGCGGTGAACGGTACAGCTGCAAGAAGTCGTACGACTGCAGCAACATATAGGTGAATTCCGTAAAGGAGAA
>JAJYZP010000131.1 GCA_021799875.1 Actinomycetes bacterium
CTGGGAGGTTGCCTCCGACGGAGGGATCTTCTCCTTTGGAGATGCTCAGTTCTACGGTTCCACAGGAGCCATGACCCTCAATAAGCCCATTGTGGGTATGGCATCGACTCCCGATGGTAAGGGATACTGGCTCGTTGCATCTGATGGAGGGATCTTCTCCTTTGGAGATGCTCAGTTCTACGGATCGACGGGAAATATAGCGCTCAACGCACCGATCGTAGGTATGGCAGCAGATCCAAGCACCGGTGGATACTGGCTCGTTGCCTCCGACGGAGGGATCTTCTCCTTCAACGCGCCGTTCCGGGGCTCTGCCGGCAACATAACGCTCAACGCACCGATCGTAGGTATGGCAGTGAGCTCTCTCGATCCATACGCTCCTGGAGAGTCCGGTATCGACCTCAGCTTTCCACAGTGTTCCGCTCCACCACAGGTCTTCACTCCGAAGGAGATCGCAGTCATTGGCGTGACAAGCGCTCCATTCACCAACGCCAACACGTGTCTCTCCTCACAGTTCCAGTCCGCAGTCGCAGCGGGAGCAGTACCGTCGCTCTACGCAGTCCTCTCCTCTCCAGTTACGACCGCCGGGAGCACCACGGAGACCCTCACCGGTCCAGAGGCAGCGTGCGCCGCTACCGGATCAACCACCTGTCAGGGGTTCAACTGGGGTTACAACGCCGCCCAATCGGCCTACAGCTACGCTGCAAGCCAAGGTGTCTCCGCATCAACGTGGTGGCTCGACATCGAGGTCGGCACCGCTTCGGCCACGAGCTGTACCAATACCGGGCTATGGACCTGCGACACCGCCGTCAACGACCAGGTCCTAGCCGGCGCCATAGCGTTCTATAGCTCGGTCCACGTTCAGGTCGGGATCTACTCCACGAATCTACAGTTCAGCGCAGTGGCCGGGACGTACTCACCCGGACTTCCCATCTGGATCGCCGGTGCCCCCGTAACCACACCAACGAGCTACTGCACCAATACTGCCCAGTACTTCGGAGGGGGAGTTCCCTGGCTCGTCCAGGTCCTTGCTGGCGAGTATGGAGGTCCTGTAGACCTGGATTACGCCTGCTAAAGGAGGCACGCCAGGTCAGAAGATCCGGCCTATGCACACGAGTCTGCCCCCACAGCCTGCGAGGGCAGACTCGGCATGTGGTCGCTGCGGCAGATCGTTCTAGTTAGACGGCGCCATATTCGCAAAGAGCGTGTAGTTGTTGAGAAACGCTAGGTAGACCGTCCCAACAGGACCACTGCGATGCTTCGCAATAATGACCTCAGCGGTACCTCGATCTTGTGTCTCGGGGTCGTACATCTCATCGCGGTAGATGAAGATGACAACGTCTGCATCTTGTTCCAACGAGTTATGCAGCAAGAATCCATTTCCGAAGAAGCAGTGAGTTCCTTGAACCGAGAGATCAAAGACCGGTTCTCTTCCGACAGCACGAACGCTCCTGATGCTCTCTTCGACGAGAGCTACTTGAGGCTCGCTCTCAAGACGGAGGCCACCAACAGAGCGTTCCGCACTGCGTCGACCTCCTCCGACGAGAGCACCGATCGAGGCAGGAGTCTCGCTCGACTCCAAACCAACACCGTTTCCAACTCCGACCGCTACACGATCTCCTGGTCGCAACTGGTCGAGTCGAGTCCAACTCCCATCTCGAAAAAATGGGTGATTTGCCGTAGCTCGAACCGTACGTCCGGTTACCGTCTCGACCTCATAGACCGGCCGAACACCGGTCATAAAGATCGACGTGACGACTCGTGGCACCACGGAAGCATCTCGATCAACCGATGGTATCGAGGTTCCCTCCCTACCACGCATCCACGCAAGGCCAATAGGAAGACTCTCTCCATTCGCAAACTGAACCTCGGTATCCCACGTCACACACCCAGACTCTCGAAGATCTGCGAGCTGTGGACGCTTATCGGAGCGGGACTCCAAGTTCCGAGATAGCTGGGAGAGCGCTACCACTGGAACGTTGAGCTCGCGAGCGAGAATCTTAAGCCCTCTCGAGATCTCAGAGACCTCCACCTGGCGAGACTCTACGTTGCGACGGCCTGACATCAGCTGCAGGTAGTCCACAATGACGAGACCGAGCCCCTCACGGGCCTTCAATCGTCGCGCTCGAGCTCGAATATCGAGGACCGTCAAGTTGGGGTCATCATCGATATAGATCTTTGCGTCGGCCAATCGACCAATCGCTAGATGGATCTTCTCCCAATCCTTCTCTTGCAGATTGCCAGATCGCAGTCTCGTCGAGTCCACCCGAGCTTCGGCCGCAACGAGACGCTGCGTCAACTCCTGATGACTCATCTCAAGGGAAAACATGAGAACCGGCTCGGAGATCGATTTCGCAGCATTGACGCCCATACCGAGAGCGAAAGAGGTCTTGCCCATTCCCGGTCTTGCCCCGACGATCACCAAGCTCGAAGGCTGCAACCCAGAGAGCTTTTCATCGAGATCGATATAGCCGGTCGAGATTCCGGTCACGGCGTCAGACGATTCGTAGAACGCTTCCAAAGTATCGAGTGTCTCGAGTAACGAATCCCGCAAGGGACGCATGGTGTCTGCAGTTCGATGCTCGGCCACCTCAAAAATCTTGGCCTCAGCAAGATCGACCGCAGCTGAGATATCATCTGGAAGTCCATACGCCAGCTCAGCGATCTCCGAGGCGGCACGAATGAGCTTTCGGAGCAGAGAGTACTCCTCGATGATCTGAGAGTACCGCGCCGCCGAACCAATCGCTGGAGTACTCGCCTGAAGGGCGATCAGGGCCTCGAGCCCTCCAACCACCTCGAGCAACCCATGGCGCTTGAGCTCCTCCGAGACGGTTACCGCGTCGTTCGGCGCTCCCTCAGCGTGCAAGGTAGCCAAGGCGTGAAAGATATGTCCGTGAGAAGGACGGAAAAAGTCCTCCTCTTTAATGATCTCAATCGCTTCCGAGACCGCTTCTCGGGACATCAACATTGCCCCGAGAAGCGACTCTTCCGCCTCTATGGAGTGTGGTACAACACGACCGAGAAACTGCTCGAGTCGGTCGGACGAATCACCATCACGACGCGCCAACGTTACCTCGCTGCGACCGGTGTGATCTAGAACCTATTCCGAATCCGACACAACCTTGACGTTGAGTTGAATCTCGACCTCATCGTGGAGCTTCACCGGAATTTGATGATCCCCCGACGACTTGATCGGATCGTGCATATGAACCCTCTTGCGATCGAGCTCGATCCCCGAAGCTTCTTTGACCTTATCGATGACATCGTGAACGCCGATGGATCCGAAGAGCTTGGAGTCCTTTCCGACTTTGGCAGCGATCTCAAAGGTCATGCCGACGAGTCGCACGGCGATCTCTTCCGCTGCCTCTTTAGCGCGATGATCTTTGATGTCACGAGCCTTTCGCATGGCAGTCGCTTGAGCCATGATCCCAGGCGTTGCAGGTATTGCATGACCCTGCGGTAGGAGGTAGTTACGTCCGTAACCGTCAGCGACCTGAACGAGGTCACCCCGCTTGCCAAGTCCGGATACGTCCGATCTCAATACGACCTTCATGCCAGCACCTCGCTCGTCTCTTCGCTATCTTCGTCGCCGCCGAAGGTCATACGATCCTCTTCGTCACTCTCCAACTCCTCAACAAACGAGCTCTCTTGCTCTTGATCGTTGCGTTGCGGAGCCCGAGACCTCGTTCGCTCGGCGACGGTTCGCTGCGTATAGGGAAGTAGCGCCAGCTCTCGAGCGGTCTTGATCGCTATTGCGATATCACGCTGATGCTGAACGCAGTTTCCGCTAACTCGACGCGCCCGGATTTTCCCACGCTCGCTCATGTGACGCTTCAACATGTCAGCGTCTTTGTAGTCGATCCAGGTCTCCTTGCGCGCACAGAAGGTACAGACCTTCTTCTTGACCTTCTTGGTTGTTTCCTTAGCGACTCTTCTTGAGTTTTTATCTGAATTTTTACCCATGATTAAAACGGTTCCTCTTCATAAGCGTAACTACCCGGACCACCATCACTAGATGGACCTCCGGAATCCATGGCACCCGAACTGCCGGGTCTGCGTTCATTCTTGACCGCCGTCACGGTAGCCCAGCGAACGGATAGACCCAAGTCATCAGCGACGATCTGAACCC
>JAJYZP010000004.1 GCA_021799875.1 Actinomycetes bacterium
CGCTCTTTCCTGCTACGGAGGCTTTGTACTACCTACGTAGTAGTAATTAGTTCGACTAGACTACAGACTATGGCTCTTCCCCTTCTCGCGATTGAGAACCTTCAGGTACGTGGCGGCGATAATGCAATTCTCAAAGGCGTCAATCTCGAGATTTTACCCGGGGAGGTCCACGTCATCATGGGTCCGAATGGAGCCGGAAAGTCAACGCTCGCTAACTGCCTTCTCGGTAACCCTAGCTACGAGGTGACCGCTGGCACTGTCGCGCTGAACGGTGCCGATATCACCGCTTGGTCTCCAGACGAGCGAGCTCGAGCCGGGCTCTTCTTAGCATTTCAGTATCCCGAAGAGATCGCCGGCGTCTCCGTCATCCAGTTCTTACGCCAAGCGGTATCGGCCAGAAAGGGACAAGACGTATCTGCACTCGAAGTTCGTTTCGCTCTCATGGAGTGGATGGACCGACTCGGTATGGATCGAGCTTTTGCCGAGCGGCATCTCAACACGGGCTTCTCCGGCGGCGAAAAGAAGCGAAACGAGATCTTGCAGATGGCGCTCCTCGAGCCGGTAGTGGCCATCTTAGACGAGACCGATTCCGGACTCGATATCGATGCGCTCATCCTGGTTGCCGCTGGCATTGAAGCCGTTCGAGCCGCCCGACCCGAGATGGGCACCCTCCTCATTACGCACTATCAACGAATCTTGGACTATCTCAAACCAGACAAAATTCACATAGCCATCGACGGTGTCATCGTTGCATCGGGTGGTATCGAGATCGCTGAGGCGCTCGAGAAAGAAGGTTACGAACAATGGCGCAGGTAAGTACTACCTTGACTTCCAGCGAACTGACTCCAACGAGCGCAATTCGCAGAGAAGACTTCCCTATCTTCAATGAAGTCGAGCAGAAACCCTTTGTGTATCTCGATTCAGCATCCTCCTCTCAGCGCCCCCTTGTTGTGCTTGAGGCTATGGACCGCTACTATCGATCCACCCACGCCAATGTTCACCGAGGTGTCTATCGCATTGCCGAAGAGGCGACAGCTCTCTACGAACGGGCGCGTACCCACCTCGGAAACTTCATCGGCGCTCCAGATCCATCTCGAGAGATCGTCTTCACCAAAAATGCAACAGAAGCGGCAAATCTCTTCGTTCAAGGGCTCGGACGGCGGCGACTTGACGCAACAAGCACGGTTCTCCTGACCCATCTTGAACATCACGCCAATCTCGTTCCATGGATGATCCTCAAAGAGCAGCTCGGGTTTGCAATTCGTTACATTCCCCTCACCGACGATGGTCGCCTCGACCTCTCCGATCTAGATCAACTACTCGATGGAGTCTCCCTAGTAGGGGTCTCGCTCGCCTCGAACGTACTCGGCACCATCAACCCTGTTGCAGCCATAGCGGAAAGAGCTCATCTGGCAGGAGCACTTGTCTTCGGCGACGGTGCGCAGTTTGTACCGCACAATACCACCAACGTTGTGGAGCTCGGAATCGATGCTCTCTGCATCACAGGCCACAAAATGCTCGGCCCAACAGGAATTGGTGCCCTCTGGGCTCGCCACGAGCTTCTCGAAGAGATGCAACCTTTCCTTGGTGGAGGCGAGATGATCGCAGACGTACGGCTCGACGGATTTACCCCAAATGTCATACCATATAAGTTCGAGGCTGGCACGCCCCCGATAGCGGAGGCCGTCGGCTGGGAGTGTGCTCTTTCCTACCTCGAATCGATCGGCATGGAGAAGATCCGCCACCACGAAGTCGAACTAACCCGATATGCATTGAGCGCTCTCGAAGAGGGACTCGGAGATGCCATCACAATCTTTGGACCACGCGATCCCGAGTCGCGAGGAGCGGTGATCTCCTTCGAGCTCAAGGAGATTCATCCCCACGATGTCTCCCAACTCCTTGACCAAGAGGGCGTCTGCGTGCGTGCCGGACACCACTGTGCAAAGCCCCTGATGCGTCAGTTAGGCGTCGCAGCTACCGCCAGAGCGTCGCTCTACCTCTATAACGGACACGAAGACGTGGACGCCCTCGTCGGTGCACTTCAAAAGTGCCAAGCCTTCTTTCGCTGATCAATCCACAGCGCTCGTAACGTCGAATCCACTCAGGAAGGATCGCCATGTCAGGTCTTGAGGATCTCTATCGAGAGATCATCCTCGATCACTATAAGTCTCCAAGAAACCAGGGACGCCTCGAATCCCCACCTGCCACCTTGGAAGAGGGGTTCAATCCTCTGTGCGGCGACGAGATTACCGTGTCAGTTCTCCTCGAAGATGAGATCGTGACCGATGTCAAGATCGATGGACAGGGTTGCTCAATCTCTAAATCGTCAGCATCTCTGATGTCCGCGGCGGTGAAGGGAAAGAGCCTTCGCCAAATTGCCACAATAGTGCGTACATTCAAGTCAATGATGTCCATTCCCGAGGATGAAGCGATCCCGTTCGTCGGCCCCGACGATCCATCGAACGCCTCCGACCCGCCAATCCTCAGCGAAGCTGAGATGGGAGAGCTGATCGCACTTCAGGGAGTCGTAAAGTTTCCCGTACGAATTAAGTGTGCGACTCTAGCATGGAATACCTTCTCCTTGGCGCTCAAAAAGGCACAAGACGCCAAGATTGCACCAAGCGAAGCCCCATAGAGAGTCTGCTGAAACCAAAAGAGAGACCTCTACCGACCTTCGTACTACCGCCGCTGAGACATCGTGCATAACGACTGCACGACAACTGATCCTTTGGAGTCCCTAGCCCTTCCGCTTTGGCCGTGAACTTGCTGTGGCCGATGACGAGGTCACGGTAGCAGACGGAGATGGAAACGAGAGCGGAGCAGGTCGGGCAAAGGCTCCAACGAAATCTCGATCGGTAATAGAGAAGTAGCGCGAGACCGGCCGCAGCATTCCTGGAAGTAGCTGAGATCCATTCGCGGGACTCGCAAGAGCCCCGACACTCTGGTTGAAGTAGAAGAAGTTAACCCAGTCAGTATTGATGTCCAGCTCCATCGCCCTCACCGCACCTGCCCGTACTAGGAGGTTAGCAAGAGAGCCAACTGAGAGCCCAGGACCAGCAACGTAGACGATTGCTCCATTTTTTGTCACCCCCGCTCCTGATCGCCACACAAGAACCTTATTGGCGACGGTTTGACCCCACACGGCGTAGTTCGTGTTGTACACCTGTGGATTAATCTTTCCATTGTTGACGATCAAGGACAGGTTCTGGCGTACAACCGCAACATTCGCCGGAATCTTCGAACCCGATCCCCACGACACGACGTTGACGTCGCCGTTCTTGTAGATGACGAACGATGCAGCATGGTTGACGAGTGGAACCGCCGTGGTGCCGTAGGCATAGTATCCACCCTGGGCATCTTGCATCCGAAAACCTGAGTTAAAGGTTGCGACGAGATTTCCGAGCTCTGACCCTTGAAGCGGCGAGGTGTACTTCCACTTGAGATGTCCAGGAGGCTCTTGGTAACCGGCAAATTGACGGAAAGACAAAATATGTGGATCCATCCATGCCACTGCCGCTATCAACGAAGTGTGGATGGGATCGGGCCGAAGCAACGTTACGTACAGGCCGGGGTAGCCATCGACCGTGAGGCCCTCTGGAGTCCACTTCCCTTCTCCGGCCATAGCTGGATACGCCAACGGCTTCAACGGCGCAGGTGCAGGAAGGTGCGGTAGAGATGGAGAGGTAACAGCGGTCAGGTGGGCACGACCTTTCGGCTTAAAGGCTCCCTTTGGAGGTTTTCCACCAACCTTTGGGGTATTCAGCGAGTACCAGGTGTTCTCTGCAAACCGCACGAGCGACGCTCCACCGTGTCCACGAATCCACTCGACGGTCGTGACGCCAAAGCTCGCACCGCCGGGGGCAGTGAGAGCACCAATATAGGAATAGCCCGCAACCAAAATAAAAAGAGCTAGTGCCCCCACGACGGTGCGCCGAATCATGAAGACCATGCGAGAAGGTCTGCGTTGACGCGATTTCACATACACTCCACTTCACAGATTGTCATGCAACGAGCCTCAGAATAGACCTTGAACATGAGATCCAATACTGGCGCCCATCAAGTTCTCATTCTCTCGAGGAAGCTCTACAACGAAACACGCTCCGGAGTACTCCGGATCATCTCCATCATGGACCATTACAGCCCCACCATGAGCTACCACAATACTTTTCACAATCGCGAGGCCAAGCCCCGATCCGCCCAGATTCCTACTCCTCGACTCATCTAGTCGGGTAAAACGTTCGAAGATAGAGTCTCTCTCTGTGAGCGGAACTCCGACACCGTCATCGAGCACCTCTAGAACAGCCGTGACATCACGTTGGTAGAGCGTAACTTTCACTCGCGACTCAGCGTGGCGCACGGCATTCTCTAAAAGATTCCGAACGACCGACCGTAGACGCTCCACATCTCCAATGAGTCGAGTCGGGGACATATGGTTGAGGTCGATTCTTACCGGTGATATCGATCGCAACCGCCGAGACTCTTCAACGATGAGGTCGTCGAGATCTAAGACCTCTTTCTTCAGCAGAAGCTGACCAACATCTGACTTCGCCAACAGGAGTAAGTCTTCAATAATGTACTGCATGCGCTGGCTCTCATCGATGGCTCCGTGAGACACCTCCACCCAGTCTGTACTCTCAGGGTGTCGAAGTGCAATCTCGAGCGAAGTCCTGAGCGAAGAGAGGGGACTTTTCAATTCGTGTGACGCATCCGCAACGAAGCGCTTTCTCTCCTCTACGGCGTTTTCCAATCGTTCCAACATTTGATTCATAGTGTGAGCGAGGCGTCCGATCTCATCATCAGTCCCAGGCTCAAAGACTCGACGAGAGAGGTTTGAGCCAGAGATGTCATCCACATCGACACGAATTCGCTCTACGGGCAAGAAAGCTCTGCCAGTAATCACCCATGTCGACCCCACGACCACCGCCAAGAGTACGGGAAAACCGAGCAGAAGTATCAGTATGAGCGATCGAACCGATTGATCTACGGCCTGGACCGAAGCCCAGACACTTACGTAGTAAGCCCCGGGATCGGTGGTTGTAAACACCACCTTCCCGGACTTTGAGGAACCAGGTTTTGACTGAGAGCCGGAAACGACTCCAACGTAAGTCTTGTTTAACTGTGCCACCACTGAGACAGTAACGGGGACCTTCGCTGCAACAAGGATAAAGTTATGGTCGTGTTCTCCAGCCTGGAGGGCCGGAACCGACATCTCGCGCTCAATTGGGACAGAAGAGAACCCTTTCGTTTTCGGATAGTGAAACAGGTCGGGACGTCCGGATAGGTTTGCCGTCGAAGCGACGACCTTGCCGGTCGAACTCACCACCTGAGCGGCGATATCGCCTCGCGGAATGGGGATCGGGTTTGGGAGTTCACCCCCTTCGACCAGGGATACCACGTTCGCCGATTCGTTACGAGCCGTTGCATTGACGGAGGACAAGAGCCTAGAGCGCAGCAGTGCTACTAAAACCACCGAAGACACCGCCAAGGCCGACCCCACAACGATCGTCGCCACCAACGTTGTGCGCGCTCTAACCGATGAGAGACGGGTTTTAGATCGGCGATCACCGCTCATCATCATCACCTTACAAGATCACCCATGGCGTTAGCTACCCAGATGGCCGCAAAAAACCTGAAGCTACGAGTGATCAGTGCTCCAAAGGTATCGCTCACACCTGGATCGGTGTACTCGATTGCGCATCGACCGCAGACTCCTCGTTCGTGGAGGTGCCGCCATCTTCATCAAGGAGATAACCGACCCCCCGCACGGTCTTGATCGTCCGTCGGCCGAAAGGCACGTCGATCTTACGCCGAAGATATCCAATGTAGACCTCTACGATGTTTGAGTCACCTTCGAAGTCGTAGTCCCAAACGTGCTCAATAATCTCTCGTTTTGTGAGAACCCGACCTTTTTGCCGCAGCAACAACTCCAAGAAGGAGAACTCTCGAGAGGTTAATTCGATGTCGACGCTCCCCCTACGAACGATGTGGCTCGCAGGGTCGAGAGTCAAGTCACCGGTACAAAGCACTGGTGGTCTGCTCTCTCCACCCCGACGAAGAAGCGCTCGAATTCGAGCGAGCAATACCGTAAACGAGAAGGGCTTTTTAAGAAAATCGTCGGCACCGGTATCGAGGGCCTCCGCTTCATCAAGCTCACCATCTTTTGCGGTCAGCATTAGAATGGGCGTCCAGATCTCCTCTTTCCGGAGAGTATCAGTTAGCTTAAAGCCATTCATTCCGGGCAACATGATGTCAAGCACCAGTATGTCATACGAAGTCTCTTTAGCCATGCGAAGACCTTCAAGCCCATCTCGTGCAAGATCGACAGCGAAGCCCTCGGCCACGAGTCCACGTTTCAGCGCATCTCCGAGACTCACTTCGTCGTCAACAATTAGAATTCGCACAACGACACCCTACCTTTCAGCACTCTTGCAACCTAACTCAGCAATCTGAGAGACAGCGGTGTTAGCCCTAGGAAGAGCCCTAGGAAGAGCGTGAATGCTTCCGAGCGTAGAGTCCCCGCTGTGGTAGACCTCTTGAGTCAGGTAATCCACTGCCTGAGCCTAAGAGAGCGCAGCAAGCTAACATGAGCGATAGTGCAGATCGTCGATATCCATAGAACTTGGAGGTTGCGGTGAAAATAGAGGTGGACTTTGATCGATGTCAATCGAACGCGCTCTGCATGCAGAGCGCCCCGAGCGTTTTCGAGGTGAGAGATGACGGATTCCTCTACATTCTTCAAGACGCGCCCGGCGAGGAGCTGCGTCAATCCGTTGAAGAGGCGGTCGCAAACTGTCCGACGCAGGCCATATCAATTCAAGATTGACGAGCAACGAACTTTCTCAACCGAACACGAGTAGCTCGCCCGGTACAAGCACGATCGAGCGCTCCCCCCTCATGGCAAACACAGTGCAGCGAGGCCACTCGTGACCGGTCCGGGTCATCAATCCAAGACAGTGATCGTTGGTGCATCACTAGCAGGTCTCCGCTGTGCTGCCTCGCTACGTCGAGAAGGTTACGAAGGAGAGATAGTCCTGCTCGGAAATGAGCGTCACTCACCATATCAACGCCCGCCCCTCTCCAAGGCGGTCTTGACTGGGCGGGCCCCCATCGAACGTGCGACGCTTCGTTCTCAAGTCGCACCTCCATTTGAACTCCGACTCGGGGTCGAGGCAACGGCTCTTGCTGCCGAGGACCAGGTGCTTACCCTCGATGATCGATCGTCGATCTCATACGACCACCTCGTGCTCACCTGCGGGGCACGTCCTCGCCATCTTGCGGCTCTTCCTCCGAGTGAAACGGTGCTCTACTTTCGAACCCTCGATGATGCCGTTCGCCTTCGCACGCGCGTGCAAGAGTCGATTGGAAGACTTCTCGTCGTCGGAGCCGGATTCATTGGATCTGAGGTTGCATCCTCCGCTCGTGAGCAGAATTGGCAGGTGACCCTCGTTGACCTAGATGCACGCATCATGTCTCGCGTCCTCGGCGAAGGAGCGTCGAGCATCGTAGAACAGCGACACCGAGAGAACGGAGTAGACCTTCGACTGAGCTGTAGCATCAGTGAAGCAGAGATCGATCGCGACGGAGAGAACTCTAGAGTTTCGCTCAGCGACGGGTCCACTCTTGACGTCGACATGATCGTTGTCGGCATCGGTGTCGAAGCGAACACTGAGTGGCTGGCAAATAGTTCGCTCACGTTAGACAATGGAGTGATCGTTGACGCCAATGGGCGTGCCGAAGGGGTCAACAATATCTACGCCGCTGGGGATGTAGCCTCGTGGTTCCATCCCGCTTACGGTCGGCACCTACGATTTGAACACTTCGAAAGTGCTACAAATCAAGCACAGAAAGTTGCTGCTACCATTGCCGGCACCGATCTCAGCCCACTCGATGAGTTACCGTTTGCCTGGTCGGATCAGCACGGATCGGTCATCCAGTTCCTAGGTCTATCGGACCCTAGCTATCTGGAGCGATCTCTCGAATTCTCCGATGAATCGCCACACGGACAGTCATTTGGCTACTACGACGACCACGGTCGGTGTCGGGCCGCCGTTCTGATCGACCAGTCCGCACACTTAGGCGAAGTCAAGACTACGATCACACAAAGTCTCAGATCTCTCTGACATGCCGCACCAGCACCTGCTAGTAACGAATCCTAGACAGAGATATCAATAAGATCAGAATCTTCAGATGCGAAAGCAGAACGAAGTTATCTCAAGAACTCAAAGAATCAGAAAGCCGGCGCCCCTTACCGGCTTTCTGCTCGTCGCAGTGCGACTTCCCCTCCGAGAAGTTAGGAACTTAACCTAACCGAAACAGTAGCACATCGGTGACAGAGGTCACAAATCGAGCGCAAACTTTCTCAAAGAGGTAGCTAGAGACCAAAGATCGAGTCAGATGATTTCTCTTGACTCTCTGGCAAGAACTCTGCGTAACCGGTCTTTTCCAACTCGAGCGCAAGACCGGCGTCTCCTTCCCGTACGATCTTCCCACCGGCTAATACGATCACCTTCGTCGGAACGAGCTCTCGAAGCAACCTTGCGTAGTGAGTGATAGCAAGGACTCCAAGCCCTCCCTGACGCACCTGATCTCCCACTCTTCGCGACACAGCCCGCAAAGCGTCGATATCGAGGCCGGAGTCGATCTCATCCAACAAGGCAATCTTCGCACCCGACAGAGCTAGTAGAACCGTCTCGAGTCGTTTTTTCTCGCCGCCAGAGAGATCGACGTTGAGCCAACGAGAGAGCAGCGCAGTCGAGAGTCCAACGCCGGTAGCTTCTGAGAGGAGATCTTGAGCAAAACTATCCAATGGTAGACCACGAGTACGATACATCTCTTCCACAAGTTGGTAGGCATCGACCCCCTCGACCTCGCCGGGATATTGAGAGACAACAGAGAGTCCTACGTGGGCCCGATCAGACGTCGAGAGGGAGAGGAGATCTCTACCCCCGATCGTTGCACTCCCTGCTCGTACCTGATAACCGGGCCGACCCATCAGGGCAGATACGAGCGTACTCTTACCGGATCCGTTTGGTCCCATCACTGCAACGACCTCACCGGGCTGCACAGCGAGATCAATGCCTCGCAAAATCTCTCGTCCAGCTACGTCGACAACGAGACCTTGAACCACCAATCCTTCAACGCTCATGATCGAACCTCGATCCAAACTCGCCCATCATCAACGGTCACGTCATAGACAGCAACTGACTTAGTTGCCGGCAAGCACTGCGGCTTTCCGGTTAAGAGCGAGAACGTGCTTCCGTGCTTCCAGCACTCAATTTCGAGGTCATCAACGTAGATATCACCCTCAGAGAGCGAGAAGTTAGCGTGGGAGCAGACATCTCCCAAAGCATAAAAATCATCTTCTATCCGCACCACAACAACGGCCCGGTCTCCAACGACAACCTTTCTACTCTCAGGGGATTTCCACTCCGAAACCCGACCAACACAGACCAATTGACCAGCATCTCGACTCACCACTTCACCACCAGTCTCTCTTCAAGTACCTGTCGCAGAGGATCGTATCCCGCACTTGAGACGAGATCTCGAAACGAACCTCCAACTATCATTCGCTCGGCCTTCTCTCCGTCGATCCCTTTACTCTCGAGATAGTAGACCTGGTCCCGATCGACAGGACCCACGGCCGAGGCGTGCGAACACTTCACATCATTCTCCTCAATATCGAGGTTTGGGACCGAATCAGCTAGTGCGTCGTCTCCTAAAATCAAGTTACGGTTGGTCTGAAAAGCGGTCGAACCGCTAGCACCCTTCGAGACCTTGATAGTTCCGGTGTAGATGGCGTGAGAGGCCCCGGCGAGCGCGCCCTTGTACAAAAGGTTCGACTTCGTATTACGAGCATCGTGATTTTGAAAGGTTCGAAACTCAAGCGTCTGATGATTACCACCGAGATAGCCCGCTAAGAGTTCGGCTTGAGCTCCTTCTCCAACAAGGTCACACTGCGTTCGCAACCTTCCATACTGCGATCCCAACGCTAGATGCAGAGATCGAAATACCCCATCACGATCCACAGAGATATCGAGATGCCCTAGCTCAGTACTCCGATCATGAATATCTTGCAGCGTCAACAGAGACAGATCTCCTTCAGCCCCTACGGCAACGGTCGTTCGGCTGAGATGAACCGTATCGTCGCCACCGCCGACGTGAACCTCTGCCACCATGGCACGCGCACCCGCCTCAACGATCACCGACACAGAAGCCGTCGAGACTTCATTATCTCCACCGGCGAGACCAACAATCATGATTTTCGGAGCTTCACCTAGCTCAGACTCACCTCTTGCAATTCGAACCTCACAGATCCGAGTCGACAATAGGTCCGCAATGTCGGCGAAAGGCTCGGTCATGAGGCTACGACACGTTGCGACGGAGGACTCCCGCTCGCCAACTGTCACCTCCGGCCTGCGACCGGCTCTGAGGACCCGAACGTGCGATCCAACCACGCCGATCACGTAGTCAAAACTCTGACCGAGACGACCTTCCCAGAGAGCAGCCGCCGCCTGCAGCTCACGATCTCGTTCATCGGACACAACATTAATGGAGCGAACTTTGGAAAAGTTCAGAGTCTCAATCGCCCCATAACGCCAGTCCTCCTCTGAGGTGGTCGGCAGCACCAGACTTTCAAGGTGGCTCAACGCAGTCGGATCTAGCTTCGACTTCCGAGAGTCCTCCTCTATCAAGTACTCTTGTCCAAAAAGCTTCATGGGCTCGCTCTCAATTCATCGCCTCGATAGCGTTCAAAGTGGAAACGCTCCGCGCGACCTCGCAGTTGCAAAAACGAATTAACACTATGAAGATCTTACTAATCATCTCGTTGCGCATCGCACTCTGATGGCGGACTAGCTTGATCAGGCCAAATTTTCTCCAACAACCGCCGAGGCTGCCACTGCCATCGACCCAGAGCGGTGTACTGTACCAGTGGTAGCCACGGATAAGGAGTCAGCATGAATGTCATCACGATCACACTGAAGGATAACATCGCCATCCTGACCCTCGACAGGGCAGAGAAACACAACGCTATGGGAAACGACCTCTGGCGGGAACTTCCCCTTGCACTCCACGAGATCGCACAGAATCCAGAGATCCGATGCCTCGTCATCAACGCAAATGGCCGACACTTCTCGGCCGGCCTAGATCTCGACGAAGCCAACATCAACCCAGACGGCGGCGAAAGCAACCAATCCACCGCTACCAAGAACCAGAGCCTCTACCGTCGAATACGCTACCTACAAGCGGGAATCACAGAGCTCAGCAAGGTAGCGATTCCGACGATTGCAGCAGTACATGGCGCCTGTATCGGTGGAGGGGTCGACCTCATCGCTGCGTGCGACATTCGACTAGCCACCACCGACGCCACGTTCTCCATTCGAGAAGCGAAGATCGCCATCGTGGCAGACCTAGGATCGCTGCAGCGCCTACCATCGATCATCCCGAAAGGGGTCCTCTTCGAACTAGCCTTGAGCGGACGAGACTTCACAGCGAGCGAAGCACTTCAATGGGGACTCGTAAACCGCACAACTAGCCCCGAGGACCTCCTGCCAACTGCCCTTGAGCTGGCCGGAGAGATCGCCACAAACTCACCGCTAGCCACCCGAGGAACCAAGGAGATTTTAAACTCCATCTACCGGAGGCATGAAGAGAGAGACCTCGAGTGGGTGGCACTCTGGAACACCGCCTTCCTGCAATCTGACGATCTCAGAGAGGCCTTTCAAGCGTTTCGCGAACGACGCAGACCACAGTTTCGAGGGTGCTAGTCCAGGCTCACTGCATCGCTCAGCGAACCATAACGCGCCTACGTATCATGCCTTCGACGAAGACCACCGAACAGACCCCGACCCTTCGGCCTCACAGCCTTCGACGCCTCAGATCCGACGATCTCCTCGGCGTCTTGAAGCATCTCCAATGCGTCAGCAGAGCCCGCTGAAGAAGGAGCGCTCTCAACTGAAGGAGGAACGATACTGCCATGTACCCAGGCGACATCTGCGAGACGGGGAGCGTATGACGAACACTCGTCGGGACACCTCCAAGGCGCCTCGGGGGCCAGTCCGAGAACGCAGAACCGAGCCACCTCTCCCGAATCGTAGGTTCGACTCTGAAAGTTCTTGCACTGCTCACGCATTGACACGACGGCCCTCCACTCGAATGAGAACAAACTAGCTTTCTAGTCTGAGGAAAAATTGAAAGACTGGGGTAAGGATCATACGACCCTCACCCCAGTCAGTCTTATACGTTCTCCAACTGGAGAATCAAGCGCCCTAGAAGCCTCCGACGATAGGTCCGTTGAGCTTCAAGTTCGCTGCACTACCGTCAAACGGTGCATTGCCGAAGGTAAAGACTCCGCCATCCTTAGCGAAGAGGTAGTACCCACCGCCACTTGGGTCTACCTTCATACCAACGATCGGAGCGTTAAGGGTCATAGCACCCGTCGAGCCGAAGTACTGAGCATCGCCGAAGGTGAAGATACCCCCGTCCGCAGCGACGAGATAGTACCCCTTCCCATCCGGAGTAGCAGCCCCACCAACGATTGGCTGGTTCAGATGCTTTCCACCCATTGAACCGTAGTAGGTTGCATCGCCAAAGGCGAAGACACCACCATCGGCAGCGAAGAGCCAGTAACCCTTGTTGTCAGGAGTCATAGCAACGCCTACGATCGGCGCATTGAGATGCATATTGCCGAGGCCACCAAAGTTCTGCGCATCACCGAAGTTATACACGTTGCCTTGGTTGTCGACGAGTATGTATCCTCCACCGTCACTTGTCGCAGCCATCCCGACTACTGGGGCCTTAGCCTGTACTCCACCGAGTTCAGCAGCACTTCCGTAGAACTGAGCTCCTCCCAAGGAGAAGACACCGCCGTCAGAGGCTACGAGCCAGTAAGCACCGTTCTTGCCTTGATCGAGAGCTCCACCGACGATCGGCTTATTCAGCGAGATGTTCCCGAGAGAGCCGCCGAAGGCTGCTCCAAAGGAGAAGACACCGCCGTCACTACCGACCGTATGGTAGCCATTGACGATAGCCGGCGACACGGACGGAGCCGTTGACACTGTTGTAGTCGTGGGAGCGGTTGAGGGAGCGGGTTGCGTGATGACGATCGTCGTCACACCGCCACCACCACCACCGCCTCCACTACCGTTGCCGCCTCCACCAGTGGACGCTGACTCAGGTGTAGCCTGCACCTGGTTGTAGCTCACCTCAGCGTTAGTATCGCCGATGGAACCATCGAAGGCGTGGACAACGAAGCTGTACTGCGTTCCATTGGTCAAGCCGGAGATAGTCGTCGTTACCGGAATCAGATTTGCATCGAAGTTCGATACAACGACCGTCTGAGTTGCGTTACTATCCGTCGGGCCGTACGTAACGCTGTATCCAGCAATCGTCTCGCCGTTCGCAGGTGTGGCTGGCTGCCACGACAGCGTAACCGAACCGTTACCTGGAGTAGCAGTCACGTCAGCATTGGTTACCGACGGAGCATGGGCCGCACTCGGAATGATCACCGAGGCTGTAGCAGGCGACGACGGACCTTCTACGTTGTACTCATAGAGATACAACGTGTATGCCGCGCCCTTCACCAGCCCGGTCAGCGTGTAACCCGTATCGAGGGGATTGATGTTGGTCGCCTTGACCACAGGGGTCTGTGACGAGATCTCGGTCGGAACCGCTTCGAGCGAGTAGTGCGTGATCGGAGAACCTCCATCGGCACCCGGCATCCACATGACCTGCACATCCCCCGGTTGTGCCGAAACACTCGTGATCGTCGGTGAGTTCGGCACATTCGCGGTTTCCGTAACGGTAGCAAACGTCGCATCACCGAGCTGTGGGACTCCAGTTGTCGTGTTGTTGTAGATTCCCTCCACGTACATCGTGTAGGTCATTCCACTTGTCAACCCGTTCATCTGGAACTGGCAAGCGCCCGTGATCGCCGAACAGCTGTAGCTCGAGATGTTACCGGTCATAGCGGACGTACTACCGAGATAGAACGACCCGTACACGGTATTGCCGCTGGTTGGAACTGCGATCACCTGATAGCCCTTCAACGCCCATCCTTGAGGGGTGGCAGTAACAGGGGCCTCAAAATTAGCATTCGCCAACGTAGCATTACCGGAACTGTCCAGCGCCGAGCTGACCTGCAGCGCACCAGGGGCAGGTAGGTGAATCGCGCCCGCACTGACCTGCACGGTCTTCGTCGTCGAACTAATCGTTTCGGTCTGAAGAACGTTATTGACCTCATACTGATAGGTCGCAGTCACGGTAGCGGTGACGATATCACCGGCAGCGAGATGCACCTGCGGTTCACCGAAGAGAGTGTTCTCTGATGCACCGGAGCTCCCACCAGAGGTCATGATCGTAACCGGCGCCTGATTTCCAACGGCCAGCTGCACCTGATAGCTCACGCTCGACGAAGGCGCATTCAATCCATCCAGATTCACGTCCTGCCACTTAACATCGGCCAAGATCGAAGTGTTACTCGCCGTATTGAACACGATGTCATTGACGGTCGGCGCAGGGAGCGCAGAAAGCGTCATGAACGACTTAGTACCAAACTCATCAGAGTACGGGCCGCTCACAACACCAGTGCTCGAGCCATACTCGAAGTTGGCCTGCACGGCATAGAAATAGACCGTTCCCGGCTGCAGGTTCGACAACACTACCGAGGACTGGGAGGCTGGAACATTGAGCACCTGTACCGGCCCTCCAGACTCGGACTCTGCAATCACGTTGTAGCTCACTGGGTTATAGCCGTCGACAGCTTGAACCGGCGTCCAACTGATGACGGCCTCAGTACCCTGACCCGCCTGATCATAAGTCGGTTGGGCCGAGACAGCGGTCGGTGAAGGGAGTTTCACCTGGACCTGCTCAACTACGGTCTGGGTATTCGCCGCACGAACCAACAATGGTTCAGGACTCGTCGACGTACCACTGTAGCTGTAGAGAGCGAAGACCTTCACCACGTAGGTGTCACCCTGAGACAGCCCCGAGAACGTCGTCTCTGTCGCAGTTGCGCCGACAGTCGAAGACTGAACCAACGTCTCTGCTGAAGACGTCTGACGGAATACCTGGACGATGTAGTTCTTCACCGCGTAGCCCGCTGGAGGTACCTCACTTGGGCCGGTCCATGTGACCTTCATATCGGTCACCTTGCCGGTCGAAGAAGTCTCCGGTATCGCACCCGATATGAATGGTGCAGGGAGCTGACTTGCCGACGAAACCTGTGTCGATACCGTGTAGTCGTACGGAGCGGAGGACGTCATAATCGGCGTGCTAGATCCAAGGATCGACCAGTTTGCCTCAACCACAAACGTAAGCGAATCGCCAGTGTTGATACCGTTTGCAAACGATGACTCCTGAAGACCGGTCACCGATGCAGGAAACTGCTCGGTATACGTCACGTTCGTCGTGGAGTCAGTCAAAAGAACGGTATACCCCGTCAACGTCGCACCCGCTTGAGATGACGCTGAGACGGGATTCCACCCGAACGTCACCTCCGGACTCGCCGTCGTAGCACCTCCTTGCACCACCGACGTCACCGTCGGTGTACCACTCTCACTCGGAGTAGGTAGAGAGGTCAAAGTTGTAAAGATACTTGAGGTGCTCGGACCGCTCGAAACCTGAGAGCTACCTCCGTACGTAAAGTTTGCTCGCACCGAGAAGTTATAGTCGGTTGCACCTTGCAAACCCGTGACCAACAGTGAGCTTTGAGCCGCACCTGTAGTTGTGATCGTTTGGGAAGCACCGCCAGCAGCAGGTACGACCACGATGGTATAGCTCGATGGGGAGTACCCGTCAACGCTACCGACGGTAGACCAGGTGATCTGAGCCTCAGTTCCTTGACCGGTCGAGTCGTACATCGGTGTTGCCGACACGGTGCTCGGTGCAGGGAGAGAGACCGTCGTCGCTTCCGTAACAGTCGGAGAGCCGGCTGCCTCAACGTAGAGCGGCGCTCCACTGGAAGTCGAGCTACTGTCGTGATAAAGAGCAAAGAGCTCGACCTTGTACGTACCGCCAGCGTCAAGTCCGCTGAAGACGACGCTCGTTGTACCCCCAGAGACAGTGTCCGAGAACGTCGGTGTCGTCGCAACATTACCGTTGGTGACCGAATACAGGTTTACCACGTAGTTAGCCAACGAATAACCACCGGGAACCGCCGAGGAGGGACCCTCCCACGTCACCTTCATATTCGTCACCGCACCGCCAGAGGCCGTCTCCGGAGTTGCCGCATTGAGGTTCGGTGCCGGAAGCGGTGTCTGAGCTAGGTTGGACGTTACATTGAAGTTGAGCGGTGAGGACGAAACACTGACTGTGTTTCCGTCGACGAGCCAGTTCTCCGTCGCCTGGATAGTGACGCTATCGTTGAAGGCGATCCCATTGAAGGCCGCCATCTGCCAGCCGGTCGTCCCCGCTCCATAGGTCTCGGTGTAGGTCATACCAGTGGTGTGGTCGATTAGGTGGACCACATAACCCTGGGGAGTTCCCGTCGGGACGTTAGTTGCCACTCCTGGCTCCCAAGAGAACGAGATATCAGCGGTGGGTGCCGCCGTTCCCACTTGAACCGTGCTGACTTGGAGCGATGATTGGCTAACGGTCGGGGCTGGGAACGAGCCGTACGTAGCGAATTTAGCACCCGCATTCGCACTGACTAGCTCTGCAACTGGCGAAGTTCCATATACATATGATGCTGAGATATACGCTGTGTACTTCGTGTTCGGCAGGAGACCGGGGATAGTCGCACTCGTTGCACCAGCTGAGACAGGCAACACCTGAACAAGCTGGTCGTTGTTGTTGTAGACCGAGATCTCATAGCTCTTGAGCGAGTAGTGAGCGGGGGCTACCGGCGTCATCCAAGTAGCCACTGCCTCCGTCCCATTACCAGAGGAGTCCAGTTGTGGTGTTACAGCAAAACCTGAAACCTTCGGAGCGGTAGCGGTTGGCAATGACTCCGTGAAAGTCTGCGCCGCTGTCGTCGAAGGCGTCTGCCCACCCGGGTTCGTCGGCAGGTTGTACGTCGCCACGACCTCGACTTCGTACTGATATGACGGCGTTAGACCGGTAAAAGTCGTTGCGTAGCCACCTCCAGGATTCACAGTCGTGTTGTCCTGCGGTCCAGCCACCTCGTGCGACTGAACTACAGCTCCGGTAGTGGGATCAAGCAGGTTGATGTAGAGCGCACTGAGCGTCGCACCATTTCCCGGAGCAGCCGGTGCGAGCGCGTTGACTGTTGCAATCGTGGCTTGACCGTTGCCATCTGGAACTGGAGTTATCGCAGAGATGCTTGGGTTATTGAGATTTGCCGAAGGTGACGCCGTGAAGGTGACCGCCGTATCCGAGCCCCAATAGTCCCCGCCCGCCGCGTTGTTAAGGAGTGGAATGACATGAGCCACATAGCTCACACCGTCCTGTGTCGCAAAGGTATGGGTGTACGGCTCCGCGTCGCTAGCCTTAATGAAGTAGGGCTGTTGCACTGGCTCGGGGTTTGTCGCTCCAGCTGGACTTGAGAGATAGACCCAATACCCCTCGAGCGTAATGTCTTCTTGTGAAAGCGCATCGAGTTGGCTCGGGGTCAAACCGCTAAAGGTCAGCGTCGACTGTACGCCCCCGCTCGAAGTAAAAGATGAAGTCACCGATGTCGTCGACTTGCTCACACCGACAGCGTGGGGATTGACGTTGAAGAACATCGGTGTGCTTGGAGCCGGAACGTCGTAGAACTGAGCGATGTCACCCTTCGGGTTGCCGTTGACGCCTTCCGCCATCTGCGGCTGAACAACCGCATAGAAGAGGCCACCTTGCGCAAGCTGAGTGTTATCTGCCGCAATGTTGATCGATGCCGACGTACCAGAGAACGTTTCGGGACCCGCGACCAACGTCGGGGATCCAGCTGAGGATGGGTTCAGCGCATAGATCGAAACCGTTGCACCCGCACCGCTCTGGCCGTCATAGGAGTAGGTAACGGTCTCTGTGGAACCGTTGATATTGTACTGATAGGTCTTAGTCGGAATAGACCAGCTCACGTCTGCGGTGTACGAACCGTCGGGGTTATTAGTAATTCCGAGAGTTGCAGTCCCACCTTCACCGGCCTGGAGACCAAACTCCACGTTCGCAGGGGTGCTACTAACCTGTTGCGTTGAACTCGGCGTCGCACCTTGCTCATTCAGAGTTGCAGTGGCCGTCAAGATACCGGTGTACGGCAAAGCCGCATCTTGTTGCGTCGCATTACCAAAGTAAGCCACGAACGTACCGGTCGATGTTACGGTCTGACTCGGGCCAGTTCCTTGCGGTTGACCGGCCGTAACCGCAACGTGATACACGCCGTTAGAGTCTGGGGTCACGATCGCCTTCGTTGCCGTATCGACAAGAAACAGAGGGTTGTTCACTCCACCACTCGTCGATCCGCTCGCAAAGGTCACACCGACGTTGCCGCTGTATCCCGCTGCCCCAGGAGAGGTCACCGTTACGGTAAATGTATCTGAGAGATTTGTGGAGTTAACCGCTGGGTTCTTCCACGCAAGGCTAACCGTGGAGCCAGTTGGAGCGACGGTCGGTGCCGGTGGAGTTGGATTGCTGCCCCCCTGACCTCCAATTCCGCCGCCGCCACCTCCTCCGTTGTTAGTGAAAGCAAAGGCGTTCGAGCCTGTGAGCGCCAAGGTTCCTGCAACCGTTCCGCCAGAAAGCAGAAGAGCCGTAGCGGCCTGAGCACCTTTTTTCAACGAATGGGACACAGCCTTATCCGAGCTCTGTCCACGCTTGATGTTCTTCTTCACTGCTACCCTCCATCTTCGGCCTTACAGCCGACTACCACTGGATCCACCTTGCAGATCCCGCCAGTTTCTCGTGGAGCGTTGGAAGACATCTATCTGTCAACACTCCCTCGATCGTGTTCCCAAGGAACGCTCACCAAATATCGCTCTCTTGCCTAACTAAGCGATCTTCATCACGAAGGTGAGTTAGCTCTCATGAGCACCTTGAAGAGAATGGCACACTAGGTCATCGCTTGTCAAGAAAATTTCAGAAAAAGCTCAAGTTTGTCACTCTTTGTGCCGAGAAGACTCGATTTCGCTCGAACCGACCGGTCGTTGACCGCTCGCGCGTGACCGTTCCTAACCACTCTCAGCACACAGAAACTCTCTAAACAATCGACGAGCTCCAACCTTTTTTCTTCTTGTTCTTGTTCTTGTTCTTGTTCTTGTTACTTTCTCTCTCACTCGGGCACTACCCACCGCTCTCGGTAAGGCGATAGCCCTGGGTTCACCTGACAGCATCGAATAGAGACCGGTCAGTCGCAAGCGCTTACGTACACGGAACAGCTAACCAGTAAAACATCTCGAGCCGTTCCGACTCCTCGTAAACCACCCTGGGCGTCACACGCTGCTTCAAGCACGTGGGTGACCAGTAACCCCATGACCGCATTCCACGCATCAGTGATGGCCCGATGTCCCAAGGCCATGCGACACCGCCTCGCCCCCACGGCTCGAGATAACCACTCGATCCAACTCACCCTTTGACCCCGGTCCCCGAGCTGTACGAGGTAGTGACGTAATGAAGAGGGCACCTCACTACCGGTGGTACCGCATCCGGCCAGGTGAATTGAAACAAAGCGAGACCGAGCGAAGATTCAGGTACTCAGAGCTAGACCGCCTTCTCTGAGCAAGAGCGACGAACTCCGTAGAAGGAAGCTCACGTGCGTGACCAAAGTGGGCGAAAAACATACTCCACCGATCAGGAAGTAGAAAACTACCCCACCACAGATCAGATCAGATCAGATCAGATCAGAGACGTAATCCGCCACCACATACGCTCTACAATTCAGCCTGCCCCGAGCACCCATCAACCATCGAATGCGGTGCACCCTGCGACAGTATCTGCAGGCGCCGCCTAGTCCGCTGACTGTCTAAAGGGACAGCGTTCCAACACCCACGAGCCAGAGGGTGTTGACCACACATCTCACGGCAGATGTCGACGCAATCGGTTTCTGACCGGTACGCCCCATAAAGCCGAACTCATCTGCGCTCCACTCTCACCGGCAGTGCTGTGCGCATGGCCCTCACGAAGTTCGCAACACAGTCAGAGCTCGATCAAAACCTTCCACCTCGCCCCCACTGCGTGCAAGAACTCCCGTCCTCCCGCACGACCACCCTTACTCGTAAGGAATCAAAACGCCTCTTGCCGAAGAGAGAAGACCTCTTAAGAAGAAACTTCCCGAAAGGTCCACCACCTCCAGTCCCGAGTGTGAATCTCACAGAGAGTACTACTAGGTGCGACGCTTCCACCGATCAGGCACGTATTCTCAACGTCTCTCGCTCACCCACGAGACTGGTTCCCATGCTCCAGACTCACAGAACACAGGCTCGCTGAGCTCTACGAGGGACTGTCACGTACGGGGCACTTCGGACCACCAGATCGCCACCTAATCAAGCAACTAACAAGGTTGGCCTTCATCGAGACAATCAACGCGAAATGAGCCTTAGCCGATCTCTCAGCTGTACGGTTGGCGGCAGACCTCAAAGGTCCATTTACGCGGATCACGTCTCACGAGACACCTGTCGCCGTCGAAAGATCACCCTCCACAGATAGTCCGTATTGCGGCGCCACGTACACATCCAGGGTTGAACCACCATGCCAAAACCGCATGAGCAAAGGGAGACACCTTAGTGAGCGTGCACCGTCGATTTGCTTTGGAAGCAAACGACGCTGACCAAGGCAGCGAGCAGAAAGTCCATAGCAGTACTAACGCTCTTCCCAGTTGAATCCTAGAAAGTAGCTCTTGAATGGAGAGAGTAAAAGTTTGTGAGTTGGTTCCCGAGGATTCAAAAGACTCGGAGCCAAAAAGACAGAGAAGACGTTAGGACGTTGAAGATAGCCGCCCAAGCGGACAGTAGCGGCGGCCTCTGAAACCGAATCGACACAAGGAGACGTCATGGACAACTCAAGTGAATACGACGTGAATGGTTCTGAGAACCAGAACCCTGCTCGATCCGAAGACGATACGAGGCGTGGCGATGGCCCTGCGAACCAGCAGAGCGATGAGACCGAACAAGGCAGAGAGGGAGTATGGACGTATCCTCTCGACGACGTCACTGAGCCTGAGTTCTCCCATCCGTACGCTTCGGCCAGTTCAAGCGATGGTTCGGCAACCAACGATGCTTCGGAGGTAGCACCTAATAAACAGTCGTCGCCCGACAGCCATCAGACCTTTTCACAGGGAAGTACACCAAAAGTGAGCTATCCTCACGGTAGCGTTCCCTACACAAAAACTCCAAAGCGAAAGGCACGAGAGGGCCGGTCGGGTCGCACGCTCGTCGGCGCAGTAGCTCTCACAGCAGTGGTAGCGGCCGGCGTATCGGGTGGAGTGAGCTACTACTTCGCCCACAACTCCTCCTCGACTTCGACCGCCATACCCGTGATTCGTCAAGTCGTCGGTAGCTCCAATGCGACGGCAAGTGCGTCGACCTCTTCAGGAAGTCTGACTTCTCTCCTCTCAAAGGTGGAGCCTGCCATCGTTGACGTCACCGCAAAAGGCACAACGACCGTATCGAACGGCTTCTTTGGCGGTGGAACACAGGCCTTTGTCTCGGAGGGAACCGGCATGATCATGACGTCAAATGGATACGTCGTGACAAATAACCATGTCGTCGCCGGGGCAACGAAGGTCACCGTGACACTCTTCAACCAAAGCAAGACCTACCCGGCAACCGTCGTCGGAACGAATCCGACAAAAGACGTTGCGGTACTGAAGATTGAAGGAGCACCAGCGCTTCCAACGCTCACCTTCGGAGATTCTGCAAACGTTGCAGTTGGAGATCCCGTCGTCGCCATCGGAAACGCGCTTGGACTGAGCGGTACCCCAACCGTAACAACCGGTATCGTCTCAGCTCTGGGTCGAACGATTACAGCACAAAGTGAGACCGGCGCCACCGAACGACTCTACAACATGCTGCAGACCGACGCACCAATCAACCCCGGTAACTCAGGCGGACCGCTCATCAACTCATCTGGCGACGTCATCGGGATGAACACAGCGGCGGCCGGAAGTTCGAGCTCTGGAACGTCTGCGCAGAACATTGGCTTCGCAGAGCCGATCAACTCCGTACTCCAAGTCGTGAAGTCGATCGAGGCTCATCCGAATGCGGCCGGCTCCACAACGTCGGGCAAGGGTTATCTGGGGGTCGCAGTACAGACTCTGAGTGCGTCTATCGCGGGTCAGCTCGGGTACAACTCGAGCCTGAGTGGAGTCTTAGTGGACAACGTTGTTGCAGGCTCACCCGCAAGTCAGGCTGGGATAGTCTCCGGCGACGTCATCACCTCTGCGAACGGTACGACCGTTACCTCCGTTACACAACTCGTCAAAATCATCCAATCCCAGAAGCCCGGCTCACAGATCAGCATCGCCTGGGTCGACCCGAACACCGGTCAAAACCATGCTACAGTTACGCTGAGCAGCGCTCCTGTCGCATAGGTCTGAAAGTATCCAAGAGAAAAGGTATCGCAGGTGAATCAGAGCAGCTCTTCTTCAACCGGAGCCCGAGTGGGTAAAGACCCACTCGGGCTGAAGATTCTTGTCGTTGACGACGAGCCACCAATTACTGAGCTCCTCAACATGTCGTTGGGGTTTGAAGGATACGAAGTTGCTCTCGCTAACTCTGGTCGAAAAGGGCTTGAGCTCCTTGCGACATTCCGCCCAGATCTGATCGTACTCGACGTGATGATGCCTGATCTCGATGGTCTCCAAGTACTGCAACGAATACGAGAAGAGGGTTACAAAACGCCGGTCATCTTCCTCACAGCTCGAGACGCAGTCGAGGACCGCGTTTCAGGCCTTACCGCAGGAGCCGACGACTATCTCTCCAAGCCATTTTCTCTCGCAGAACTCTCGGCTCGAGTGGGAGCCATTCTTCGGCGTTCGGGCTCTTCTCCCGATCGCAACACTCGACTGGTCTTCTCAGATCTCGTTCTCGACGAGGACACTCATGAAGTCTTTCGCGGTGACGAGGAGATCGAACTCACGGCAACGGAGTTCAAACTACTCCGTTTTCTGATGCTCAACGCTAACCGCGTGGTCTCAAAAGCTCAGATCCTTGACCACGTCTGGGAGTACGACTTTGGCGGCGACGCCAATATCGTCGAGACCTATATCTCGTATCTGCGCAAGAAGATCGACGCTAATCATCCAGGCATCATCAAGACCATCAGAGGCGTTGGATATAGTCTCCGCGTCCCCTCCTAGACTTCAGAATGTCCTTACGCAGTAAGCTTCTCGCTACTATCCTTGGCCTCTTAGCACTCACGATTCTTATTTTGGACTTAGCTACCTACTCGTCTCTCCGATCTTTCCTCTTCCAGCGACTCGATCAACAGCTCGAATCTTCGGTCGGACAGGCGGGACATGCGCTCGGTGTGGCTTCGACACAGAGCGGCGCAGTACCAGAGAATGCACTAGGACAGTGGCCCGTGGGGACCTACCTTGAGTTTCTCAACTCCACCGGCGTCGGAGTAATTGTCAGAATCGGTGGATCGATGGGATCGGTCGCCGCTGCTCCAAAGCTCACAGTTACGAACCATGGGCACCTCGCCTACAACTTCAAACTCAATCAACCAACGACGATTGCTAGCTCCTCTCCTAATCCATCGTTCTACCGAATCTTTGCAACGCAAGGCCCAGTGAACGATGCGCTCGGAAACGGGATCGTCGTCATAGCTCTGCCGGAGAGCACTCTCGAAGCGACGCTCCATCGCTTGCTCGTCGTAGAGCTACTCGTCTCATTCGGTGTCCTGCTACTCCTCTCCTCGGTGGGAGGCGCTCTCCTCCGAATCGGCTTGAGACCTCTCCAAGACATGACCGATACCGCAAGCGCCATCGCAGATGGCGGGCTCGAGCGGAGAGTAGAGGCCCGTGGCACCGGAAGTGAGGTCACCAAGCTAGCGAATGCACTCAACAAGATGCTCAGTCGCATCCAAGGCGCTCTCGACAAGTCTCGCAACTCCGAGGATCGCTTACGGGTCTTCATTGCCGACGTGAGCCACGAGCTCCGCACGCCGCTCACGTCTATCCAGGGGTACGCGGAGCTCTACAAACACGGCGCCTTACGCGATGAAGCGGACCTCAAGAAGGCCATCGACAGGATCGAGTCAGAGTCCAAGCGCATGAGTGTGCTCGTCGAGGACCTCTTGCTGCTCGCGAGAATGGATCAAAATCGACCACTCGTGCTCGAGGAGGTCAACATGACCGCGATCGTCGAGGCGGCTGCCCACGATGCCTCCGTGGTCGAACCGGCCCGGCCGATCACGACGGTTCTTGAAGCTCCCTACTGGGTCCTAGGAGATCGTAATCAGCTCACACAAGTCGTTGCAAATCTCCTCTCCAACGTGCGGAGCCACACGCCGGCCGGTTCAGCAGTGGCGATCCGGGTCTACCGCATCTCGCGCCTACAGCCAATTCCACGAGGAGCACGTTCGAGTGATCAAGTCGTCGATCTCTTCGGTAGTGTCGATCCGACTATCAAAGGTCTCATCTGGGAGTCGTTTCTCCGCATCGAGGTTGAAGATCACGGGCCCGGTCTGGAGAAAGAGCAACTTCAAAGAGTATTCGAGCGCTTCTACCGCTCAGATGCATCGAGATCCCGAGCTGCTGGCGGCGCAGGACTTGGTCTCTCACTCGTCGCAGCTATCGTCCAAGCTCACGGTGGTAGAGCTTGGGTAATGAGCGATGGTCCAGGAACGGGCGCGACCTTCGGTTTTGACCTTCCGCTGCTTGATACCACAAACCAGGAAGAGAGCCTCGACCACGTCGATTAACGTCCCTCCACGGATCTACATCGTCAGACCTGCGACTTGCGATCTCTCCAACCAGGACAAGATCCACTAAGGTGCAAAGGTGATGTCTCTCGATTACGTCGATCAAATACTGCGTTCGTCAAGGATGATCGTCGAGCTCTCCACGAGTACGAACGCCTTACGGAACGTGCCAGCCTGCCCAGACTGGACGCTCTCCGATCTCTGCCTTCACCTCGCCGAGGTCCAGCGCCGTCAGCTGCTTCGGCTCGGCGCCACCTCTAATCCTGACCCATCGCTCTTGACTCCACTTGGGGACGATCGATCGCCGTCGGAACACTTGCGAGAGGCCACGAACGCTCTCGTAGCGGCGCTTCGAGAGCTCGATCCCGCTTCGCAAGCTTGGAATTGGACAGGCGCCAATCAAACCGTCGCCTGGGCCCAACGTCGCCAGGCACACGAGGCAACGGTCCACTGTTTTGACGCTCTCGCAGCCGTAGCTGAGGGGAACGACGCACTCTCGGCCCTATCGCAGCTCGATATCTCCACAGCCATGGCACGCGATGGCGTACGCGAGATCGTAGAAGTGCTCCTACCTAGCTGGTGGCCAGATCTCACGTCACCGATAGCGAACGACGTCACGATCGTGCACATCGTCTCTACTGACGCCCCCGAAGTCACTTGGGAGCTCCAGATCAGCAGTGACGCGTTTCACGCCTCCGCAACGCCGACTAGCGCTCCCCACCTCCGAATTGCTGCACCCAGCACATACCTCTATCTCTGGTGCTGGAACCGATTGGAACCGAGCGTCAAACTCTTCGAGATTACAGGAGATCTCTCGATAAATGCAAAGTATCGAGCACTCGTTCACTAACGCTCGATACAAACCATTGCCATCGTTGGCTTCATAAACCCATGACCGACGTACCGCTCACGAGAGTGCGATCCGGGTCGACAACTTCCTACCACGAGCACCGAGAAGTTCCTTGCGCTCAGTATCGTGAGATCGGTAATGTCCACACCTTCACGAGCCGACACCACCACGCGCCGTGAGTGCGCCAGAGAGCGTGCGTCATCGCACGAAACGAACCGTGTTCAACGGTCCGCACCGCCTGATCTACAACGTCTGATCGACACCGCTCCGCAAACTTCAGCGCTGCGGTGCCAACCGATCCCTACAGGCCAGACCCTACTCTAAGACCAGCTACTCCAGCACAACTCAAACGCCTAGACCAAGCTCAACTCAGTCCCGATTTGCCACTCTCGAGTTCGCCTACGCTGCCCCCGATACCAATACCATGACGAGATCGTTAGGCGAGCCGGCCCCAAGGGGCGAGAATAAGTATCCTCTCGAACAATGAGACCAGCGAACCTTACGCAACCTAGCCGATAGAGCCGTCCATCTGAAGCTCGATCAATCGAGACCACTCGACCGCATACTCCATCGGAAGCGTCTTGGTGATGGGTTCGATGAAGCCATTCACGATCAAACTCATCGCCTGCGCTTCGGAGAGACCTCGAGACATGAGGTAGAACAGTTGATCTTGCCCCACACGCGAGACCGTCGCCTCATGCCCTATCTGGGACTGACGTTCATTGACCTCCATATACGGCTTTGTTTCCGATATCGAGTGATCATCGAGTAACAGTGCGTCGCAGCGCACGAAGGACTTCGAGCCCACAGCTCCTTCGTCAACGTGCACGAGACCTCTATAGGTCGAGACTCCACCATCTTTCGAGATCGATTTGGAGATAATCGTCGACGTCGTCTCAGGGGCGGCATGTACCATCTTGGCACCGGCATCTTGATGCTGGCCCGCTCCGGCGTACGCTACCGAAAGAACCTCACCAGAGGCCTTCGGGCCAACGAGGTAGACCGCCGGGTACTTCATGGTCAAGCGAGATCCAATATTGCCATCGATCCACTCGACGTGAGCCTCTGCTTCAGCACGAGCACGCTTGGTCACCAGGTTATAGACGTTGGTCGACCAATTCTGAATAGTCGTGTAGGTGATCCGAGATCCCGGCTTCGCAATTAGCTCCACCACCGCTGAGTGGAGTGAGTCCGTCGAGTACACCGGTGCCGAACAGCCTTCAATGTAGTGAATTCGTGAACCTTCATCGGCTATGATCAGAGTCCGTTCAAACTGTCCCATGTTCTCGGCGTTGATACGAAAATAGGCCTGTAACGGCATCTCAACGGTAACGCCCGGTGGGACGTAGATGAACGAGCCTCCAGACCAAACCGCCGAGTTCAATGCAGCGAACTTATTGTCATTCGGCGGAATAACCGTACCAAAGTACTCACGCACGAGATCTGGATACTCGCGAACCGCGGTATCCATATCACAGAAAAGCACGCCTTGATCCTCGAGCTCCTGCCGATTTCGGTGATAGACCACCTCGGACTCGTACTGAGCGGTGACGCCAGCAAGATACTTACGCTCGGCCTCGGGTATTCCGAGCTTCTCGTAGGTCAACTTCACAGAGTCCGGAAGCTGGTCCCAAACATCGACCTGCTTCTCGGTCGGCTTGATGTAGTAGTAGATATCATCGAAGTCGAGATCGGGCATGTTCACCGCAAACCAAGGTGCCATTGGCTTCTTCGTGAAGTAGCGAAAAGAGCGCAAGCGGAACTCTCGCATCCACTGCGGCTCCTTTTTGATCCGCGACATCTCCGCAATTATCTCTTCCGAGATACCCTTCTTCGGTTTGAAGACGTAGTCCTCTACGTCACTCCAACCCAATTGATACTTGCCGAGATCGAAGCTCTCAGGAGACATAGTTGCCACCTCTCGTTGCGTGCGAAGCTACTCCCTACCACCTGGTGGTAGTCCAAGAGTAATTTCTCCTACATCCATAGTAACAACTACGTCGAAAGGGTAGACCTTCACGTGAGAGGTATACGATTCTTTTAGGTAGAGGGCTAAACAGGTAGTCATCTGTACTCCGTCGTCAAAGAGCGAGAGAAGCGAGCAGCTAGCATAACCCTGTCATGACATCACCACCACGCCACGCTCTCTTTGCGCAAAACCATACTCCTCCCCATCACCCACCGATTATCCACCATCGACTCCAAGGTCTCGGTGCAGATCGCTCTGATCCGTTCTACTGGCTCAGGGAAGAGGAGAACGAAGCGACGATCTCGTACCTCAAGGCGGAGAATGAGTACTTCGAAACCGTGACTCAGGCACTCCACCCTCTTCGGGACGAGATCTTTGGAGAGATCAAATCGCGCACACTCGAGACCGACCTCTCGGTTCCCGTACCAAAGGGCCCCTTCGAGTACTACGCACGAACCGAGGAAGGAAAAAACTACCCCCAACACTGTCGAAGGCCGCGAGACGGGGGCGACGAAGTCATTCTGCTCGATGAGAACCTTCTCGCTGAAGGACACTCCTACCTCGCACTTGGTGCCTCGAGCGTCAGCCCCGACCATAAGCGCCTCGCCTTCTCGGTCGATTACGACGGTTCCGAGGTCTTCGCAATGAGCATTATCGGGCTCGACGAAGACGAGACGAGCGAATCGCTGCACGACGAGATCGCAGATACCTCGTACGGCGTAGTTTGGTCAGCTGACTCCGAAACGATCTTCTACGTACGCACCGATGATTCAATGCGGCCATACCAAGTCTTCAGACACAGGCTCCGCACAGCCCCTTCGAGCGACGTCTTAGTCTACCAAGAGGATGATGAGCGCTTCTTTGTCGACGTCTCGAAGACCTCAGACGAACGTTATATCATTCTCGATGTTCAATCGAAAACTACTACTGAGCAACGAATCATTCCTGCAGACACGCCTGAAGCAGCCCCTCAACTCGTTATGGCTCGTAGAGCCGGAATTGAGTACTCACTCGACCATCACGACAGTGGATTCTTCCTCGTCACCAACGACGGTCGTATCGACTTCCGTCTGGCCTTTCATGAAGATACTTCGGACTTTGAACACGCCAACTGGGTAGATTTCGTTACCTTGCAGGACGAAGATCGTCTGGAAGGAATCGAGCTCTTCCAATCGCACCTCATCCTCCTCCTTCGCCGCCAAGGACAACTCGAACTCGAACTCTTTGACTTTGCTTCTAGAGCCATGACGACCATTGCGCAACCAGATGCCTATGGAACGATCTGGCCATCACTCAATGCGGAGTATGAGACCACAACGTTCCGCTACGACTTTACTTCATTCCTCACCCCACACTCGATCTACGAGCTCGACCTTCGGAGTGGTCACACCACACTCCTCAAGCGTCAAGAGGTTCTTGGGGAGTTCGATCCAGCGCTCTACGTGAGCGACAGGATCTGGGTCAAGGCCCGAGATGGTCGAGAGATCCCGGTCTCACTCGTACACCTCAAAGAGGTCACCTACGACGGCAGTAACCCCACCCTGCTCTATGGGTACGGCTCCTACGAGCACTGCATCGATCCCGGCTTTTCCGTCACGCGTCTCTCTCTCTTAGATCGCGGCTTCATCTTCGCTATCGCCCACGTTCGCGGTGGAGGTGAGCTCGGTCGACGCTGGTACGAGGAGGGTAAACTTCTCAACAAGCGAAACACCTTCTGGGACTTCATAGATGTAGCTCGCTTTCTCATCGACCACAACTACACCAGTCCCTCAAAGCTCGTCGCTCGAGGTGGCAGCGCCGGCGGAATGTTAATGGGGGTCATTGCCAATGAGGCTCCGGAGCTCTTCCAAGCCATTGTGGCAGAGGTCCCATTTCTCGACTGCCTTACCACTATCTCCGATCCCGAACTACCGCTCACCGTGACAGAGTGGGAGGAGTGGGGAGACCCGCTGAACGACCGAGCAATCTACGACCTGATGCTGGCATACTCCCCCTACGACAACCTTGCCCCAACGGACGATTTTCCGGCCTTCTACGTCACCGCAGGCATGAACGATCCGCGCGTCTCTTACTGGGAACCGGCGAAGTGGGTAGCAAAGCTTCGTTTGCTCGCCCCACAAGCATCGGTAATCCTCAAAACCGAGCTCGGCGCGGGCCACATGGGACCGACCGGTCGCTACGACGCGTGGAAAGACGAAGCACTAACCCTTGCGTTCATGATCAGCCTTACTAGCGAGTAGGGAGGACACGAGCCAAGATCAGTTGTCGGCAGAGAGATGGATGGAGATCCCCTCAACAGAGCTGAGCACCGACCCTAACTCGGAGCTACCAGCACCCAACCCTTACGACGCCGTAAAGGTAAAGTTATATGGACCGGGCGCTGCAGAGAACGCAACGGGTAGTCCATTGACGTTCAGAGAGAGAACGCCGACGTTTCCCGTTCGGAGCCAAAGCGGAGCGGTCGTCGTGATCGTATAGGACTGCCCAGCAGCAAGCGTACTATCCCATACAATCTTCCCATAGGGAGTTGACGACTCTTCGACCCAACATGGCGCAGAAGCATGCAAGACGACCGTGAGCGCACTGGAGTTGACTTGGAAGTCCGCCCCGCTGGAAGAGGTCGATACTGCTGAAAGTTGTGTGGCCTGTGTCGTGCTCGTCGTCGAACTCGGCACCGACGTACCCTTCGATACCTTCTTGGTAGTGCCGCTCACAGCTGTACCAGCGCGGGACGGCTTTGATTTTGAGAGTGCGACCAGGACCCCGGTGACCGACACGACACCGACAACCAAGACCACAAGTAGGCTCGCTATCCGTCCGGTCCCAGAGCTAACGTGACGCCCTTTCGTCCGATGCGGCACCTCCGTCGGCCGAGCAGCAGTGGTTGGGACACCGTGGATATCATCGAAAACGACTCGCTGCATCTCCACGGTCGGCTCATCGAGCGCAAAGGCCTTTGTGCTCCGTGGTGAGCTCAAGTGCTCCTTCTCTCTGCCGGTCCGAGGGCGCTGACGCTGGTCTGCGAGCTTCCTCAAGCTCTGCGAGCCTACTTCCTCAGCGGGTCGAGGTGGTTCCGGAGGATTAAGTCTCGCTGCGAGCCCTTCGTCGGGACCAACCTTGGCATCACCGAGTCGAGATTGACCGGGGCCGTTCACTCTCCCCATCGTCCGAACGTGAGCGTAGCGCCGAGGGCCTTGCTCTTCCACGGCACCGGTTCCAGAAGCGGAGGCTCCATGGGCGATATCTTCGATCACGTTCATGACGCGTTGATGAGACTCTATCGACCGCTTCTCCTTCCGGAAAGCAGACATCGTTGCTCCAGATACCGCTCCAAGAATAAGAATGAGAATTGCGACAATTAAAATAGGTGTCACTCGGTCAGTACCTCTCTGTTGTCCGAGGAGTTTCGACGCCCAGACTCGGATGGGAAATTAGGATATCCCTACACCACCACTGTACTACCCAACAATCTACGCTCACTAACGCCTTCTCTCGCACGAGTCAAGCAAGGTCTGAGGAAATCCACAGGCACACCTTTAGAATCTCACTTCTCGTGCTTGACACACCACTTATGGACGTCTATCTGCCTCGTTCGTGCGCTCTCGACCTGCACCAGTCAGGCCAATGGTCACCGACTGACCGACCCCAAGAAGCTCACCGAGCTCTTCCTCGCTCAACTCCTCCTGCTCGACAAGGCGCAAGACAACACTCCACACCCGCTCCTCATACTGAGACAACAGCTCAGACGCACGAGCCTTCGCCTCGTGCAAAAGTAACTCAACTCGCTCTCGCTCTCGCGACTCGCCAAGTAAAAAACTCGTCATCTCACTAGGTGATAGGGGATGCGAGCTCAACAGAGTCCCCCTCATGGCGAAGTTCATGACCATACCGAGAGCGAGTTCGGTGGCCCGTTCGAGGTCGGACTGAGAGCCGGTCGAGACCTCGCCGAGAAGGAGCTCTTCGGCCACGAGTCCCGCCAGCAGCGACGAGAGCTGATCCATGAGCTCAGTCTCCGTTTGCAGGTAGTAATCATCTGCCTCGTACGATGCCGTGAGACCGAGAGCGTGACCACGTTTTCGAACCGACACCAAACCCACACGAACCGGCCTCCTGCTCAGCCATGCGTAGCACCCGTGTCCAGCCTCATGAACCGCTATCCGCAACTTCTGCGCTGAGCTATATGGGGCACCCTCGCTGAGGCCAAGCGTCATAGAAGAGACCGCATCGAGAAGATCCTGACCTCGAACGGTTCCCTCTCCTCGTCTCCAAGCCAAGACTCCGGCCTCCTCAACCAGTCGATTAAGCCCGGCCTGTGACATTCCGCTCGTCATTGAAGCGACAAGCTCGACCGTGTCGCGTAGCTCCATTGCTGACCCAGCCACGGAACGACGCTCGAGCAGTCCCTCTAAAATCTGTGACCTTGCAACTCTCGAGGGAAGATCGAAGGTGATTGTTCTATCGAATCTTCCAGGTCGGATCAGCGCTGGATCGAGATCAGCGGCACGATTAGTTGCGGCAAGCAAGAGAAATCTCGGTCGAATGGCTGAGACGCGACCATGCTCAGGTAGGTGCAGTAGTCGCCGAAGCGAGCGTTGAGGTTCGTCAAAGGATTGGAGCTGTACCAAGAGCTCCCCCACGACTCCAGCCACCCCATCTCGCGCCGAGGAGCCGCCGAGCCCGGATCGAGCCACACCAATCGCATCAAACTCCTCGATGAATCCAATGGCGCCTCCGTAGCGAGCACTCAAACGCCGCAACTTGCGAAAAAAGGACCGCAACTTCCGATTGGTCTGCCCGTAGTACATCGACTGAAAGGAGGAAGCGCTGACAAAGAGAAATGGGACACCCGCTTCGCGAGCCAAGACCTTTGCCGCCATGGTCTTACCCGTTCCTGGTGGTCCCTCAAAGAGAACGGCTCGTGGAGGCCGAGCACCGTAGCGCAGTTCAAGGGTTGCAAAATGGCGATACTCCTCAACGAGTTGGCGTAGCGATGCACGGTGATGATCCGCACCATAGATATCATCGAGTTTCACGTCAACGTCCTCGGGACGCACCGCCCGGTGGGGAGACCGCCCTAGCCCAACCATTGGAGCCACCACGACGACTGCAAGCAGCAGCGTCAAGAGCAACGCCGGCGCATAGAGCTGCCACTGGGAGGGCAGGTGAATCCCGAACGAAAGTGACTGGCCACCTGTGAATCGCAGGACGTCACGACCGGCCAGGACGGTCAGCACGGCCGCTAATAAGAGGGCCAGCGACCGATATCGCTCTCTCTGCGCTGCGAGCGCACAGCGAGCGATATCGTCCATAGAGATCTCTCCCGCGCTACCGTCTACGCCTAGCTCATCCGTTTTCGAAGAAGAGTCCATTCGATTCCCGCTCCTTGCGCAACCTCGCACCAGTTACCGCTCACAGCGGTAACTCTAGAGGCCTACTGTACACCAGATTATGTACGCAGAGTGATTTTCGGGCGAAGATGCTCCGGAATTTCCCCGAGCAGAGGGTTCTTGAGATCACGCTCCGAGATAACTGGGTTCTCGACCCCCCATGAGGCGTGCACCGCTGGGTCGTCGTAGCGAAGGCCAAGCTCGTCGGAGGGATTGTAGTATCCGTCCACCAGGTAGGTCAACACGAGGTCGGTTATCGTGGCAAATCCATGGGCCACACCGGGTGGGATGAAGAGTCCCACCTCGTTTCGCTCACCCATTTCAAGTGAGATCGTCGCTCCCTCAGTGGGAGAGCCCTCTCGAAGATCAAAGAGAACGACCGTCGCTCGCCCAGAAGGGACATACCAGTAATCGGCCTGATGAAGGTGGTAGTGAAGACCGACGAGTGAACCAGCGACCTTATCGGACCTCGACCCCTGAACCATCTCCCGACCGAGAGGGAACCATGATCGACGGTAGGTTTCACTAAAGCGACCCCGTGCATCGCTAAACGACGACGGCTTCACCACTAGTACATCGGCAATCTCTGGATGGGCAATAATCTCTGCCATAGCGAGCACTCCTTCATATCAATCTGATCTTCAAGATCGACATTACGCTAGGGCAGCAAGATCTCCATGCCGGCCCGCGCCGCCATCAACCCGACCGACGGACAGAGTCGAGCAAGATTCTCCATCATCACATCGAGCTCTCGATCGGTCCGACTTGGATCGTGATGATATAAGGCGAGCCTCTTCGCCCCGGTCAATGCTGCGACGTGCAGTGCGTACTCCGCCGTTGCATGCCCCCACGAGCCCTTTGCTACGAGATCCGAAGCCACAAACTGCGCGTCGTGGATCAACAGGTCTACACCGTCACAGAGCTGAGCGACGTTCTCGTGGATCGACCGCCCGTCCTTTGGAATTTGATGATCGGTAACGAAAGCTATCGAGCTCCGCTCGGTATCGAGGCGAAGTCCGACAGTTGGATTGGTATGAGGTATCGAGAGCGCCGTAACGCTACAGAACGGGTCTTCAAAGTGACGTATCGTCCGAGAAGGAGAGATTGTGAGTTGACCGGGACGCTGATTCGGAGACACCGGAAAGAGCGGTGGTGACAGAGACTTGATCACCACCTCCTCGACGTCACCGTACTCAGCGGGAACGACCACTTCTACGTGAGTGCCAGCGACATCGAGGGGAGCGAAGAAGGGAAGTCCTTGCATGTGGTCCCAATGAAGATGAGTCAGAAAGGCCGTCACGGTCTGAACGCCCTCTGTCACAAGATCTCGACCGAGCGCTATCGCACCGCTACCGAGATCAAAGACGATCGGTGGCCCAAGTTGATCGCCGTGCGCCTCGCGTATGACGCAGCATGAGGTATCACCACCGAAGCGAAGGAACTGATCTCCAACAACTGGGTACGAACCACGGACACCGTAAAACTTGAGAGAGATCACCGTCCAGTCACGCTAACGAACTCGTTCCGACACAAAATCTCAAGTAGTGACCGACGTCACAGCTCACTCGGCGTGCGACAGCAGCCCTGCATTCGTCAGCGCTAGCTTCAAGTCATGGGGATTCGACGCCTGCTCCATCGCTTCCTCAAGGGCTATCTTCCCATCTCGAAAGAGCTCGATCAACGATTGATCAAAGGTACGCATGCCATAGAACCCACCCTCCGCCACGATCTGTCCTATCTCGTAGGTCTTGGCCGGATCCAAGATGCACTGCATGACCCGTCCATTGTTGATCATGATCTCGAGAGCCGGGTAGCGACTCTTGCCATCTGCAGAACGTACAAGCCTCTGACAGATAACTGCACGCAAGGTTCCCGCTAGAGCAACCCGTATCTGCTGTTGGAGATGAGGGGGAAAGAAGTCCACGATCCGAACGATGGTCTCCGCCGCACCGATCGTGTGCAGGGTGGAGAAGACCAGGTGGCCGGTCTCAGCCGCCTGCAGTACGGCGGTGACAGTGTCGACATCGCGCATCTCGCCGACGAGGATCACATCGGGATCTTGTCGCATCGCAGCTCGCATGGCGACAGCGAAGCTCTCCGTATCCATGCCGATCTCTCGTTGATTGATGATCGACGCCTTATCTCGATGAAGAACCTCGATTGGATCTTCAATCGTCACGATATGGTCGTGCCGGGTCGCATTGACGTGATCGACCATCGCCGCAAGTGTTGACGTCTTGCCCGAGCCCGTTGGACCCGTGACCAGTATTAAGCCTCGTCGCTGGTCAGCGATCGAGTTCAAGGTATCGGGAAGCCCCAGATCGGCCGTGGTAGGTGGATCAATGCTCACCGATCGGAAGACCATCGAGACCGTCCCACGCTGAACAAATGCGTTGACTCTGAAACGCCCCAAACCGGCCTGTCTGTACGCGAAGTCGGCTTCCTTTTTAACCTTGAAGCGTTCCCATGCCGCGTCTCCCATCGCTACTCGTGCTATCTGGGCCGTCGAATCTGGCGAGAGCGGATCGGTTGGGAGCGGCAGGAGTGCTCCATTTACTCTCGTCCATGGCTGCGAGAATGGTTTGATATGCAGGTCCGAACCGCCCGCTTTGAGGAGTTCACCTAAGTAGTAGTTCAACCGTTCAACGTACTCCACGCCGCTCGACCAGCCTCCGCTCCGTCATGAGATGGTCTCCGATGACTACCTGCGGTGGCCACCTACAACCTTAGAGCGTGGTCGTTAGCGAACCTAGGGGGAGTCTACGTTCTCCCGACCACGCTCCGTGTTCAAAGGTCTATCGGTAGTCGTATCGGTTCCTTGAGTAGAAAGCCGTGAGTTAACCAAAATTCGCCAAGCTGCTGCAAGCTGAAGTCACTGCAGTGGCGCGAGCACATATCGAAAGGTGTCAGACGGTACGATTGCACTCTCGAGCTGACCAGCTACAACCCGAACGTCGACCGAGCCTACAGGCTGCAAAGGCGCTGCGACCTCCAACGCATTCGACCCCGATCGAGCATAGATCGGTACCTCTACCGCTCCAAAGCGTACGCCAGTAGCGCTCTGAAAGTTCGAACCGTAGATCCAGATGTACTGAACAACCGCACCGCTTTGACCGAGTGCGGTCTCACCCGAGAGACTGAGAGAAGAGAGAACCGGAGCCAACGCTTCTGGCGAGGATGCCGGAGCAGTGATCGAGGGAGCCGTGCTCGCTGTGGAGGCTACGGATGCGCTCGGCGAAGCTGTGTTCGAGACTGTTGCGGTCGATCCAATCGAAGCCGAGGCTACGGGCGCACTCGTCGAAGCCGTAGGAACCACCGAGGTCGTGGGAACAACGGAGGTCGTCGGTATCGAATCCTTCGCTGGGGTACTTGTGTTCCCCGAGGATCCATGACGGATGATCGACGCACTGGTCATCTTTGTCGTACCGACCACAGGACTTGACGAAAGTGAGGTTCGCGAATGCATACTCGCAGTCACGACAATGGCGACTCCCATCACCCCAAGCGCCGTAGCCCCAACCGCTACCCGCGCTCTCTGTCGAATCGGTTTCACAGCAATCTCCTCCGTCTCTTGACTCACTGGGTGCCCTTAGCGCTACCCAGTGTGACGTAAAACCACCATTAGTGTCAAGAGATCGCTCAAGTTTTTCCGCAAAAACTCCGATTAAGCGTCCCAGACCGACTCGTCGTAGGGTCGACGACGCTCCGGAGCACTGGATCTCCTCCAAACCAAGACCTTGCGACGGAAGTAGCAGACCTCCTTGCCATCTTGATTAAACCCTTTAGTCTCAACTGTGACCACCCCGCGGTCCGGCTTCGACTCAGAGGGACGCACATCCAATACTCTTGTCTCGCCGTAGACGGTATCACCATGAAACACAGGGTGGCGATGAATCAGTGACTCAACCTCTAGGTTTGCAATCGCTGCGCCAGAGATATCTGGAACACTCATACCCAAAATCAGCGAGTACACCAGGTTGCCGACTACCACGTTTCGACCTTGCGGAGATTCCTCGGCCGCGAAGAGGGCATTGGTGTGCAGCGGATGATGATTCATCGTTATCATGCAGAAGAGATGATCATCGTACTCTGTGATCGTCTTACCTGGCCAATGTCGAAACCGGTCCCCAGGAGTGAAGTCTTCAAGATACCGGCCGAAGGGCCGCTCATACACAGTCATCTCGATCAGTGTAGAGCGCCTCCCAGGGAGGTATTAATCAACCTAAGGGCTCTCCATCGGGCGCCTCTCGCGTCGAGAACGAAGCGACCCATCCCTCTTCGCTCTGACCATCGATCGTGAGACGCCACGAGAAGCTCGAACCAGGAGGGAGAGGAAGTGGTCCTAGATTCACCGCCAAGTTGACTGGGATCGACGCTCCAAGAGGAATTCCTACTGGGTCACCAACTTGAAAGTCTCCACGAACCTCAACGGCTTGAGGACCTTCCGGCGTCTCAAAAAAGATTGGGGAGCCATCTTGATCTTGCAGAAAAAGCTCCCAGTGGTGTTCTGCTGAGGTCTCACCCCATTCAACGTCGATCTTGAGAGCGATCGCCATTGGGGAGACACCCGGTCCAGTGACGGTCCAGCCACCACCGAGTATGAATAATTTACCTTCAGAGACGAGCGCTGAGTCGCAGAGTAAGATGGATGCTTTCACAACTGATCAAACTAGCGTGATTTCGTGACAACCACCGACCTTCTCGACCTTCGAGACGACATCTATCGTCGTCCACTCGTCACTGCGCTCGAGCGAGTCGGCATTGAACGAGGCTGGACCGTAGCCGATGTCGGAGCTGGAAATGGGGACGTCTCCGTCGCCCTTGCCACCGTGGTTGGAGAGACTGGACGCGTCTACTCCATCGACATCGACCCCCGACGTCGCAACGACGTCGCATCTCGTGCCTCAGAGCACTCACAGGTCGTAGCGATCACCCAAAGTGTCGAGGACCTTGCGCTGCCCGAGCCGATCGATCTAGCGTTCTGTCGGTTTCTGCTCCTCGGTATACCCTCACCTCGTCAGGGTCTCACTCAAATGATGAAAGCAGTTCGCACCGGCGGATGGGTCGTTGCGCAAGAACCAATCACTTCAGCGGGCAGAGTTGGTCACCGTCCAATCAGCGCAGATGCTCCGAGTATCCTCCATCCTGATCTCGGCCTGGACCTCCCCTCTCTCTTCCACGCCATCGGACTTGAGCTCACCGATGCTTGGGCAGAGTCACCGGTGGGCTATCGCAATGGACCGGTCGTTGAGTATCTTGAGGAGATGACCGAGGCGACCATCGACAATGAGGTGGTGGTGGTCCCTCCACTCATGACGGTTGTAGGTCGCAAGACAGAACCGTAACCAGTCACGGCCACGTCGGCACGTTCGAGGTGAGCGACCCCAAAGAGGCCGTGAAGCCTTGGTAGACTTGGAAGATGTCACGTACCTACCTTGACGAGGCGGCCAGAGTCGTCGACTTTCTACAGGCAATGAACCTCGAGCTCACCGAAGCGCTCGTCGCCAACGGAGAGGCAGAGGACGAGCAGGTCTTCGCTTACGACCTTGCCCACCTCAGCGCTGGCGCGCAGGCGGCGAGCGTCATGGTCGAGTATGGTCATCACGGCCCCATGGAGGAGCAGCTCGCTCTCGTCTTCATTGCCGATGTTGCCCGGGAGGCCTGCGCAAAGCTGCTGGGACGAGAGGCTCTTCTCCCGAGATCTACAGCGAGTTCTTCGTCGATCCGAGACTTTTTATCAGAGTTTCTCCAACCCAAGGTCTTAGCGGCCCTCGCTCAAGCTCCTGGGCCAAACCATCTTGAGGAACACTACGAGCTCGTTCAAGAGAGCTTCCACCGGTTCGCAACCGAGCGGATCGAACCATACGCTTCAGAGGTACACAGAAAAAATCTTGACGTTCCCGAGGATATCATCGCCGGCTTAGGCGAGTTGGGAGCGTTCGGACTCTCAATCCCAGAGAGTTATGGAGGCTCCGCTCAACATACTCCTGACGACTTTATGGCAATGGTTATTGCAACCGAGGAGCTCTCTCGAGCCTCGCTCAGTATCGGAGGTTCCCTCATCACGAGGCCAGAGATTCTTGCTCGCGCACTCCTGCGAGGTGGGACCGAGGCTCAAAAACAACGTTGGCTGCCACTCCTCGCAGACGGTTCGGTCATGAACGCCGTCGCAGTCACCGAACCGGACTTCGGTTCCGACGTTGCTCATCTTCGGACCACAGCCTCAAAATCTCCACATGGGGACGGCTGGTTGATCAACGGAGTCAAGACGTGGTGCACCTTCGCAGGACGCGCCGACGTCTTGATGCTCCTGGCTCGGACCGATCCTGACCGGTCACTAGCGCATCGCGGACTCTCGCTCTTTATGGTACCAAAAGAACGCTACTACGGAGAGGCCTTTACGATCGACCAAAGAGGTGGTGGCAGACTCGAGGCAAGGGCAATCGACACTATTGGCTATCGTGGCATGCACTCCTACGAGATCGCATTCGACAATTTCTTCGTCGATGACGACGCCCTCATCGGAGGCGAATCCGGTCTTGGTCGAGGCTTTTACTTCCAGATGGAAGGCTTTGAGAACGGACGGATCCAAACCGCAGCACGAGCTGTCGGGTTGATGCAACGAGCGTACGAAGAGGCTCTTTCGTATGCTCGTCATCGCAACGTCTTCGGTCAGGCGGTACTTGACTATCAGCTCACCTCGGCGAAACTCGGACGAATGGCCGCCATTATCCAGGCCTCCCGACAGTTCTCCTATCACGTTGCGGGGCTTATGGGTAGTGGTAAAGGAGCACTGGAAGCCTCGATGATCAAGGCGTACGTCTGCAGGGCCGCAGAGTGGGTGACCCGCGAGGCAATGCAGATCCACGGTGGCATGGGATACGCAGAAGAGTTCACCGTGAGTCGCCTCTTCGTCGATGCAAGAGTCCTCTCAATCTTCGAAGGTGCGGACGAGACCCTTGCACTCAAAGTCATCGCTCGACGCCTCCTCGATCAGGCAACCAAGGGCCGAGAGATTGGAGAGGCTCTGCCAGAACGAGGACAATGAACTGGTCATAAGCCGGAGTATCGCTAGGATCGAACGCAAACGGCTCGTTCAAGGCGCAGCAGAGTGATGTCGATGACACAAGAAAACGAAAATTTGTAGAGGGAAGGGATGGGCGTGAGACGAGGCCTTGGGAGTATTGTCCTAGCCATTGGTCTCCTCTGCGCTTGGGGGGCTACCTTTGTCTATCTCAGTCAGCTCTCGCTTCTGAAACCAGGACGGCTAGCGCAGGCCTCGACGACACTCATTCACAACTCTGCGGTCCGAGGTGCACTCACAAATGCTCTTACGACTAGCCTCACACCCCTGCTTGGCAGCACCCTCAACATACCGACCGGTACTTTTCACACAATCATCGATCAGGCCGTCGCCAATCCCGCGGTACAGACCGCCTTCGCTGCATCGATGAACCAAGCCCAAGAGCACCTCCTCGGAGCATCGAATGGGCCGATCGTACTTGGAGGATCAGCCTTCTCTCAGGTCGTTGCCGCCGGAGTCGTTCCGTTCTCGTCGACCGCCGCTTCAACCATTGCGCAGCAAGGAATCTCTATTACCATTCCCGGCTCTGCTCTGCCGAATATCGGATCTTACGCGCGAAACGCACACAAGATCGAGAAGCTTCTTCTCTCCCTCGCCATCATCTGCGTCATCATCGCCTTGATCATCCACCCCAGTCGAGGCTCGGTCATCCGAAGAATCGGATTCTGGATGATTGGCATGGCCTTCGGTAATGCACTGATCTTTTGGTTTATCCCCACCTACCTGCTGCCACAGATCGGGTTCAGCTGGGCGCAGATACTCGCAATTGTGCTCCGCGCCGTGAGCGGACCGGCCACAAGCTTCTACGTGGTGCTCCTCGGTCTCGGTGTCATCGTTGCCGGTCTCGGTCAAGCAATCAAGAAGTTTGCATAAAAAAAACACCTTCGGCTCGGGCGTCCAGCAACGACGGAACCCTGACCCTCGGTCCGTCTTGACGGTCAGGTACCGCCGACGAGCACGTCCCGCAACGGGCCCTACCGTCCCCTAGCTGCTCCGACGGAGCCCTGCCCGAGTGCCTCGCGCCAGGAACTTGAGCGCCATCTTGCGACTAGCTTCGTCGATCATCTCGTCACCGAACATGACGGCACCTCGACCATCACTCTCGGTGGCACGCTCGTAAGCATCGAGTATCGACCAAGCACGGTCGAAGAGCTCTTGTGTTGGAGAGTAGATCTCGTTGATGATCGTAACCTGATCGGGATGGAGTGCCCACTTCCCATCGAAGCCCAGGGTTGCAGTCCGCCGACAGTAGTCCGCTAGACCTTCGCCATCTCGAACCTTGAGATACGGTCCATCGATAACTTGAAGACCGTGAGCACGTCCGGCCATGAGGATCTTGGAGAACACGTAGTGAAAGTGGTCTCCTGGATACTCCGATATCTGTACGCCTCCTGTCAAGACCGGCATCTCCATCGAGGCGGCGAAGTCGGCCGGGCCAAAAACGATCGTCTCCAGACGAGGAGAGGCTGCGCAGATCTCTTCGACCTGTATCAAACCTTGAGTGGTCTCGATTTGAGCTTCGATCCCAATGTGGCCCACTGGAAGCCCTGCGTTCTTCTCCACCTGCGTCAACAACAGGTCGAGAGCGATCACATCTGCAGCACGCTGCACCTTCGGTAGCATCACTTCATCAAGCCGTTCTCCAGCTTGACTCACGACTTCGACGACATCTCCATAGGTCCATGCGGTATCCCATGCGTTGACTCGTACACACAGCACTCGATCATCCCAAGACTGATCTCGGATAGCCGACACCACCTTCGACCGAGCCTCAATCTTCTCTGAAGGAGCAACCGAGTCTTCCAGGTCCAGGAATGACATGTCAGCCGGAATAGAGAGCGCTTTCGACAGAAAACGCTCAGAAGAACCAGGAACAGAGAGGCAAGAACGCCTGGGAAGTGCACGCGACCGCTGAGACATAGAAAGGTACTTTAGCGGAGATTCTTCACGCGATTAGCAAAATAGATGACACTCTTCTAACGAAGAGTGTCATCTATTCACCAAGCTATCGGTGTGTTAGCGAATCGTCTCTCGCAAGAAGGGAAGAAGACGGTCCCACGCCTGAGAGGATGCAGCTGCATCGTAGACCTCTGGCCGGGTGTCGTTGAAGAATGCATGCTCCGTGCCAGGGTAGATGTAGAACTCAACATCTTTACCAAGGTCCTCGAGCTCCTTTTCAAGTGCACGCACGAACTCTGGATTAGCGAAACCATCGTGCTCCGCATAGTGCCCTTGAACTGCCGCCGTCATAGCCTCATAGTTCGGCTTCGCATCCGGCCAAGGAATCACGCCGTAGAACGGGGCAACGGCAGAGACCTGCTCCGCCATCGTGGTAGCCAATACATACGCCAGGCCACCGCCCATGCAGAAACCAACGACGCCGACCGTAGAGCGATTCGAGCGTCCAAGCAGCTCTCTGACCGCTCCACTCAGAGCCTTCGATGCCTCCGTAAGCTGAAGCGCCATCATCTCCTTGCCCGCTTCATCGGGCTCCTCAACGACCTTCCCGTCGTAGAGATCAGGGGCAAGCGCCACAAATCCTGCGGCAGCGAAGCGATCGCATACCTCTTTGATGTGATCGACGAGACCCCACCACTCCTGGATGACCACGACACCCGGGCCGGTTCCTGCTGCTGGCACCGCCAAATATCCACTGGCAGTGTGACCATTACTTGGAAATTCAATCATTTGTCCCACATTTCCAATCTAACCACCAAGACCGAGAGCAGCGACCCTTCCAAAGCTCACAGTTGCAAGCCTCCTCCGCCGCGAGCATCAAGCTCAACGGGCTGGACTACGTGCCGGAGCGTTCGTCGTCGACCCTCTGCGCCCCTCGACCTCGTGTCCGCAGAGCGCCCTTCTGAAAATGAAGCCAAGTAAACTAGCGTCATGGTAGGTAGCTCATCGACTCAAGCTCAAGAGAAGCCGTTCGTAACTGATGACAACCAGTTACTCATACGTGAGGCCCGTCGTCGTCAGCGCCGCTTTCGAGCCGGCATTGGAGCACTTGTTGTCCTCATCGCCATCTCGATTCTCGTCATCGGATACCATCTTGGAGGATCGTCGGCAGGACCCCGATCGAATGCACTCACACCGGCCCAGAACACGAAAACACTTACCCACAGCTCACCGACCCGGTTTCTACAGTGCAATGGTGTCGCCGCAATACGTCCAAAGAACTTCATCATCGCCTGTGCCGACGGCAACACCGCCGTGCAGAACACTCACTGGACAACCTGGTCGGAGAGTCATGCGGTGGGCACTACGACCTTTGTCGTTAATCTCTGCGTTCCGTACTGCGCCGCATCACCGCTCACGACCATTCACGGCGCAAGAATCGAGCTCTCCCGGCCAGTTAAACACCGAAACGCAACCTACTTTACGTCGGTAGATGTTCTCTACACCTTCAAGGGTAAGGTCCACAACTACGAGGTTTCAAACCTGCCAACGCATCCGCTCAACTGAGCTTTGGCCTGCCTCCAAAACTGCGCTAGCAGCCTTATCGATACCCAGGTCTCGTAGTGCGAAGCAACTGACACGTCATCGATGAAGACCGACCTCTCGCGCTGAGCGGCCCGTATCGAGCTTTACGAGCAAGGCAATCAAGTCTTCTCTGCGATAGCCACGCTGGCGAGCTAGCAGGAGGAGCTCTCGCGCTTTGCGCACGAGTTCCCCTTGATCCAAAGTACCTGAAACCCTACTCGTACGGCCACGTCCCATCTCGATGAGACCCTCGTCCCGCAGGACTCTTAGCGCCTTGAGGACTGTATTGGTATTGACGGAGAGCTCCTGCGCCAGATAGCGAGCTTGAGGAAGACGCTCACCCGGGCTAGCCTCGCCCTCTGCGATCGCTCGCCTCAGTGCTGCTGCGACCTGGAGGTGCAGCGATTGAGGTTCGGCCCGATCAACAGGGTTGAGCGATGCTCGCCACGGGGCGTCAACAGGAACTTTCGTAGCAGTCGTCGAACTTGCCAACAACGTCATACTCGAATGGTACTCGCCACGATTTCTTACAGTACCATCAAGCCGATTTCGACGTAGTCGGCTCTGGCTCATCCGCCAATAGACACCGAACCGAGGTCGACCGATGATCCGAATGCTTGTGCGACGCCCAGCGACCTACAGGCTCACCGCTGCGATTCGTACAACGCTGCACGAGAGATCGTTGACGAGCACGAAGTCTGCGCTCAGCCTCCGAAAAACCCATAGCCAGGTCGGCATTTCTATCACCATCACCGCCCGAAGCGACCCTACACAGGAGAGTGTTCACAGACCTCGCCTCTCATGCAACAGGGCCGTAGGAGTCGCTTCAACTCAGCCCGGCGGACTCTTGAGAAGGCGAGCACCGCACTTCGAAATCAGGACCGACGATAACAACGGGCTCCTTGTCACGAAATCGGCCCCTTCTCAGGGAGCGAGCACCGCCGTCCGCGTTCGCCGGGTGACACAAACCCCTCGGCCTGATCGACCGCTCCAAGTTTGCGATGAAGCAGTGCAACGGCCCAATCGAATTGAGGATCGACCACAGGACGTTGCGATTCGGTCATCAAGTAGTATCCTCGACGACGAGTCGCCAACGCTATCGTGAGGACGAACTCGTCCTTGACTCTTTTTACTGACTCTCCCTAACTTTGTGACCACCGCAGAGTGCAGTGGTAGAACGTTGCCTCCCATCACGAGCATCGGCTTCGACGAGAAAGATTCGCGGTAGATACCGTGAAGGTCGACCGTTCTCTGACGCTCGAGGAGGGTCTAAAACCATAGCTCAGCACCTGCTACGCTCCACCTTGTACCGACACAGACGAGCGCTACGCCGATCGTCCTGGCACCTATTCTGTACTGCGTCTGGATAGATCTCTACAGGTTGCTCTCGGCTCGCTAGCGCCCTACAAATACCCGCCGCCCCACTTCCTGGTCCCACCTCTACGAAGAGCCAAGCCATCGTGTTTGATGAGCCTCAACCGTCGAACGATCGCTCCGCTCGTCAACGTCCAAGTCGAGGCGGAAACGGAGCCAACAACGACTCCGAGGGCGCACTCACCGGCTGAGCCTGTGGAGTGCGCATGCCCGCACACTCTCTCACCGCTCTAACCACTCGACCACTGCGAGTGTCGAGTGAGTTCTCCCTCGCCACGACCTTCATAACTGCTTCGTCAACTAGGCGATATGAGCACGACTCAATCCAACGATCCGCCAAGGGAACCTCGGAGTCGTAAGGATCTATCTCTCGCGACCCAAGGAGCATCGTCGTCTCAGAGTGCACACTCGGAAATATCACATCGGGGTCGAAGTGATCGTACTCGTCGACAAACTCATGCAAAATACAGTCTTGGCGGTGATCGACCCAGGCTACGTAGGCTTCGCCCACACCCTCTTCAACGCTTGAACTACTCGTGATCGATCCAACCACGGTCCATAGCTCCCCCAGTTCATAACGATGCTGTAGGAGTCGACGCATAGCGGCGAGCAGTGAAGCAGAGTCGTCACCAATCTCCCACAGGAGTGGGAATATCGCATCGACAAAATCTGCCGATGAAACCCAATCCCAGCCAACTATGTGACGGAGCTGTTCAACGCCTCTCACAGTCTCAGACTAGCCCAAATCTTCGCAAAGATCTCGACCCGCCTAGCGTAGGATGCCTCCTCGAGTCATTGCTTGCACGTCCAGAGCGACCTCGGCCTCCGCAGGAGTGAGAAGGCCCTCATCTACTACGATCGACTTGAGGTCACGCCCTTCCGCTATCGCTCGCTTGATCACCTTCGCTGCGGCCTCATACCCGATATATGGGTTCAGCGCAGTGCCAACCGATGGCGAAGAGAGTGCGTAGTTCCGACATCGCTCCTCATCGGCAGTGATCCCCGCAATGCACTTGGTAGCTAATGCCACCGAGACCGATGCCAACAGGGAGATGGAATCGAGAAGATTCATCGCCAGAACCGGGAGCATCACGTTGAGTTCGAGCGTCCCAGCTGCGCCTGCAAACGAGACCGTTGCATCGTTACCGATCACCTGAGCAACTACCTGACACACCGCCTCCGGCACGACAGGGTTGACCTTCCCCGGCATGATCGAAGAGCCTGGTTGGAGATCTGGCAGATGAATTTCGCCGAGTCCGCACATCGGTCCCGATGAAAGAAGGCGAAGATCGTTCGCGACCTTATACAACCCAACCGCGATCGATTTCAGGGCGCCTGAAAGCTCAACAAGAGAGTCCCGTCCGCCGTGGGCCTCGAAGTGATTGCGAGCCTCGTGGAGAGAGAGCCCAGTTTTTTGATTGAGCTCGCTCAACGTAATGGTCGCAAATCCTGGCGGGGCATTGAGTCCCGTTCCAACCGCTGTACCTCCAAGGGGCACCTCTTGCACGCGAGGCAAGACACTCTCGAGGCGTTCGATCCCATAACGAGCAATTGCACCGTAGCCGGAGAACTCCTGGCCCAAGGTGACCGGCGTTGCGTCCATGAGATGTGTCCGTCCTGATTTCACCACGTTAGCGAAGGCCTGGGAGCGTTCCTCGAAGGCGTCACCGAGAACCTTGAGCGCGGGAATGAGCGCAAAGGTCGTCTCGTACGCCGCCGCTAAGTGGATTGCGGTTGGGAAAACGTCGTTCGAGGATTGAGACGCGTTCACGTGGTCGTTTGGACGGACCTCTTGGCCGGTGATCAAGAGTGCCTTCCTTGCAAGTACCTCATTGACATTCATGTTGGTCGAAGTACCGGAACCCGTTTGAAAAACGTCAACCGGAAAAGATCCGAGATCTTGTGAGCTCAGCAACTCCGCAGCAGCACTCTTGATGCTGTCAGCCACATCCGTAGGTATCACACCAAGGGTCGCGTTCGCTTGCGCCGCAGCGTCTTTAATCCGGAGCAAAGCGTTGATCAGCGAGAGAGGTAACCGATGGTGAGATATCGGAAAGTTATCAACGGCTCGCTGCGTCTGAGCACCCCACAGAGCATCCTTCGGCACCTGAACTTCGCCCATGGAATCGTGTTCGAGTCGCACTTCATGGCTAGTTGTAGACGGTGAATCCATAGTTGTGAGACTAGCTCCAACTACGCTCCCTGTCACATTGAAGCTCGAGCGACCGCTCTTAACTCACTCGACACTCCAATTTATTCCCACTAATTCTCTGAAAAGCTCAGGCATCGTACGCTTCTCTGCTAGTTTTATTCACCATTGTGTGCTCGAACCTGTCCCCGACAGCGGAGAAAGTAGGACGACCATGACAAGATTTTCGAAACGGCTGGTCTCGCTCTGCGTACCACTCGTATTCGTCGCCACCGCTGTGAGTACCTACTCACCTCCGGCGATGGCAGATCAAATCACCACTGCCAAGTCCCAGGCACAAGCGATCGTTCAACGAATCAACCAGCTCGGAAACCAGATCGCAGTACTCTCAGAACGCTATGATGAAGCCCAGACCCACCTTGGCTCGATCGACCATCAGATCACATCTGTGCAGCACGCGATCGCAAAACAACGAACCCACATTCGAGAGCTCAAACACGAGATGGTCAGCGAGGCGATCACCGCCTTTACTCAATCCGGCGCCTCTGCTCAATTTCTTGCGATGCTACAAGGAAACGCCACCGACGTCTCGGTCTCCCAAGAGTTCATCAACTCGGTCTCTTCAACGCAACAGACTCTCGTGCTCCGTCTCCAACAAGCACAGGCCGGCCTGACCGCCGAACAGTCTCAGCTCTCCAACGATCGACAACAGGCCTCTAATGCTCTGGCCGTCGCTGGACGATTGAAAGCACAGGCACAGGGCGAAATAGCCAGCGAGCAAGCACAGCTTCAAAGCGAGAACTCACTCATCGCTCACCTCGTCGCTCAAGCTCAAGCGGCGGCGAGGGCTCGACAGTTAGCCACAGCACAGCAGATCGCTCAGAACCTTGCCCAACAATCGACTTCAAGTCAGCATCAGCAAGCACAGGCAGTTACAGCGAACGCGAACCCAACTCCACTACCAACGGTGTCCACAGGCGGAATCGGTCAGGTCCTCGCAACAGCAGAAGCCCAAATCGGTAAGCCCTACTCTTTCGGCGGCGCCGGACCATACGCGTTTGACTGTTCGGGACTCGTTGCCTACGCCTTCCGGTCGATTGGCATCTACCTACCACACAATGCCGCAGCCCAGTACGATGCAACGGCTCGCATCTCGTACTCGCAGCTGCAGCCCGGGGATCTCGTCTTCTACGAACCAGGTGGTAGCGGCTACATCGACCACGTTGCCATCTATGTCGGTGGGGGCAGAGTCCTCGAGGCAGATACGTACGGTATACCGGTGGAGATCGATCCCATTGGATACGTTGGAAATCCGGTCGGCTTTGGCCGGGTTCAGTAAGGTCCGCCGGTGAAGGCTATCACGCTTGTCAATGGCTCCATCGTGGTCGCAGAGCGAGATCGCCCCGAGCCACAAGCCACAGAAGTGCTCATACAGGTACGAAGCGCAGGACTTAACGGCGCCGATCTTCTCCAGAAGGCAGGACACTACCCCCCGCCACCAAACTTCCCACCGGACCTTCCCGGTCTCGAGTACGCCGGTCGCGTGGTGGAGGTCGGTAGTCGAGTACGGCAGCGCCGTATCAACGATCTTGTTATGGGAATCGGAGCGGCAGCAGGCCAATGCGAGTTCATCGCCGTCGATGAATCCTGGGTCGTCGACGTTCCATCAAATCTTCCCCTCAACATCGCTGGAGGTTTCCCCGAGGCGTTCTACACCGCCTTCGATGCCCTCTTCAGCCAGGGTCACCTAACGGTCGGCGAGAGAGTCTGTATTCACGGGGCATCGGGCGGGGTTGGGCTCGCAGCTGCTCAACTGGCCGTGGCCGCCGGCGCCATCGTTACCACGACCTCACGACACCCCCAACACCACGAGTACCTGGAGCGCCTCGGAACGAATCCAGTACTCCCCGAGGAGTTCCCCGGGCGTGGACCGTTCGATCTCATTCTCGAGCTAGTCGGAGCCCCGAATCTATCGGCCAACCTCGACGAGCTCAATGAGTTCGGGCGAATCTGCATCATCGGCGTCGGTGCAGGCGCGGTTGGAGAGATCGATCTCCGAAAAATCATGGGCAAGCGAGCGACAATCATGGGTTCGACCCTGCGGTCCCGCTCGAGCTCCGAGAAGGCCTCGGTCGCCGCAAAGGTGCAGAGACACGTCGTGCCGCTCGTCGAGAAAGGTCTTGCGAGCGTCCCTGTCGATAGCATCTTCGACTTTAACGATGCCGCTGCTGCCTACGACGCCTTCGCGTCGGGCGGCAAGCTTGGAAAGATCATCATCAACTTCCCAGAAACCTAAGTATCGGCTAGCTTCCGTCCTCAATGCTCAGCTCGCAGATACCACCGCAGGAGTCACCTGCCTATGGCTTTTCAAACGACTCTGTAACCCATTGCGAGGAGCGCCGCTGTCGTCGCGTACCTGTAGTTAAGTTCGAAGCGCACACCACAATGCCATCGAAAACGCCCTGGCGCAAATGGTGCAGTTGGCTCGGCCGTAAGAGTCGCTCTCAGCAAAGACTTTTCATCAGTCTCTCCATTTTGCATGGCGTGTGCGTCACGGCACCGAACAGGTCAGCTCTGCAAGCTGGGAGTATCTGCGACGACGATGCAGATTGCTTCATTCGCCCTCCGTGAAGTGTCGGCCTCCGCGCCGGGTGCGAGACTGCCAGCCACCGTGCTACCGACCTGGACGAGAGTAAAAGTCGTCATGAAATCGCTCTAGCAAGAGCGCTTATGGAATGAAAAGTACAGCAGCGGCTACACAGTTACTCTCGATCGCCCACTCAAGATCGCGCACTCACATGTCGTTCGTGACATCTACGAGAGATCACGCAACGCACTCGATGATCGCGTACCTCACCATTGAGAGATACCACGAGGAGAAGGTAGTCCCAAGAAGTACAGAGCTGACTCAAAGAACCTGGACCGTCCGGACCTAAAACCCACTGCTTCTCATCAAGACGAAGCAGTCGGGCTTCAGCCTTATCACAGGTCGCACCTTTACGACCTCGGCAGATCCCTTAGACGAACAACACAAGCTGAAGGAGTCTGACAGAGAGAGGCGTACCTCTTTTGAGAGAGTTACGTCAGTGCCCCAGCAAGCTTCTAACATGACGGTAGTGCAAGGCACTCGTGCCGTGACAAGCATGGACCGAGCGACATGGAGTGACGAAACGACGTGAAACCGATACCAGTGGTTTTTCACCTAGGGCCGATTCAGGTCCACACCTACGGGATCGGGTTGGCCCTGACGTTCTGGTTTGCCTACACCTACTTTCACCGGCGCCTCCGATCAGCGAACCTACCGGATCTCTGGCTATCGCAAGGCTTCCTCTGGATCATCGGAGCCGCCATTGTCGGAGCTCGGATCGTACACGTCGTCGCAAACTCTTCCTACTACCTCGCTCAGCCAGGACAGATTCCTCTGATCTGGCACGGTGGACTCTCCTCGTACGGCGGAATAGTCGGAGGTGTCGTCGCCGGTCTCTACTTCTTACGAAAGGCCTCTCCTCCAGTACAGCCACTCGTGGTCTTCGATATCATCACGCCGGTACTTCTCGCCGCATGGTCAATGGGACGCCTTCTCGGACCTCAACTCATGTATGGAGGTGGTGGTCGCCCGACCAACGCATGGTACGGACTCGCCTACGCTGGGGAGAGCGGTCGCCGCATACCCGTACCGATCTTTCAATCTATCGAAGACTTTCTCATCTACCTCGTTCTCCTTCGCGTCGAGCGTTACCTCCGTCAAAGATCCGCTCCTCCCGGGCTGCTACTCACCATCGGCCTCGCACTCTGGTCGATCGAGCGCTTCTTCGACGAGTTCCTCTGGCTCGCAGTCCCACGCCTTTGGGACGCGGTCGAAGTCTTTGCACTCCTTCTCCTCGTGCTCTCAATCGCCGCTTCAGCCCTACTCGTGAGATCGTGGAGGCGTACGGCAAAACATGAACTGGGTGATCCCGAGACCAGCAGTGATGAGTCATCGCACAAGACTTCCCACGAAACACACTCATGAGATCTACGGCGCTACTCACCGACCACTACGAGCTCACGATGCTCCAGGCCGCCCTTCACAGCGGCGCTGCGCATCGCCACGCTATCTTTGAGGTCTTCGCTCGCCGACTTCCACCAGGTCGTCGCTACGGAGTCGTCTGTGGGGTGAGCCGAGTGGCCGAAGCGGTGGAGCGCCTCCACTTTGGCCCAGATGAGCTCGACTTCCTTGCATCGTCGGCGATCGTCGATCCCACAACGCTTCGATACCTAGAAGAGTTTCGCTTTAGCGGTTCCATCCACGCCTACCCCGACGGAGAGCTCTACTTCCCGAACTCACCCATTGCGCGTATTGAAGGAACTTTCGCAGAGACTCTCCTGCTTGAGACTATCGTCCTTTCGATTTTGAACTTTGATAGCGCCGTCGCCTCGGCGGCCGCCAGAATGGTTCAAGTCGCTAAAGGTCGGACCCTCATCGAGATGGGAAGCAGAAGGACTCACGAGCAAGCGGCCATCGCCGCCGCTCGAGCCGCCTACGTCGTTGGCTTTGCCGCAACCTCCAATCTCGAGGCCGGTCGAATCTACTCAATACCCACTACCGGAACGGCCGGCCACGCCCTAATGCTCGCGCACGAGAGCGAGATTGCAGCCTTTGAGGCTCAGGTGGCTGCTCAAGGAGCCGACACCACCGCGCTCGTAGATACCTTTGAGATCGGGCGGGGCATTGAACGTGCGGTATCGGTCTTTGGACCTAAATTGCGCGCGATTCGAATCGACTCAGGAAATCTCGCGGAAGGAGCAGCCTTCGCACGAGCTCGCCTTGATGCTCTCGGAGCCGAAAAGACCGGCATCATTCTCTCGGGGGATCTCGACGAGTACGCTATCGACGAGCTCAGCGATGCTCCGGTTGACGGATTCGGGGTTGGCACTCGGCTCGTTGGAGGTTCAGGTCACCCAACCGCAAACTTCGTATTTAAACTCGTTGCCATCGGGGAGTCTCCAGCGCAGCTCCAGAGCGTCGCCAAGACCTCTGAGAACAAGGCAACGATCGGAGGACGCAAGGCAGCAGTACGCAGAAAGAGCGACGATGGGACAGCCACTGCAGAGTACACCTACGACCCAGAGACGACCGAGCCGCCCATAGGTGGTCAGCATCGCCTACTCCAGCGACCAATTATGCAACAAGGAAGGGTTCTCTACCGCGACACGCTCGCCGACATTCGCCTCCACCATCAAGCGACGATGGAGGAGCTTTCACCTCACGATCGGATCAATCTTGCCGGTCGACCTGCTCTCCAAGTTCAACCCTGGTCAGAGTCACGATGAGTGAACTGCTCACGGTTGACCGCTTCGGTCTCGCCATCGATATCGTCGCACTCACCATCGAAGACGCGACACTGAAGGTACTCCTCGTACGCCGACGGACCGACCCTTTTGCAAATACCTGGGCCCTGCCAGGAACCCTCGTCCGACAGACTGAAACTCTTGATGAGACCCTCTTGCGTTCATTTGGACCGCACCTGAGCCATGAGCCAAACCATCTCGAGCAGCTCTACACACACACCTCTCCAAAGCGCGATCCGCGCGGAAGCGTGATCTCCGTCTCCTACCTACTCATCAGCACGGACCCCAAGAGAGACATCCGACTCGTACCATCGGAGTTCGACGAACCATCGCTCTTCCCAGTAGCCACAATCTTGGAGCATCGCGACCCGCCTCTCGCCTTCGATCACCAAGAGATTGTGACTACCGGGGTGGAGCGTGCACGCTCCAAAATCGAGTACACCACCCTTGCGACCAGTTTTCTCCCACCTTCATTTACCATTGAACAACTCAGGGGCGCCTACGAAGCGATCTGGGGATTCTCCTTAAACCCACTGCGATTTCGCCAGCGAGTCATGTCGATAGAGGGATTCATCGTCCCGTTTCGCACCCTTCGAGAACGTCCGAGTCGTTTCGTAAAAGGTCCGGCCTCGCTCTTGCATCCCGCTCTTCTCCGAGAATCACCACGACTCGATCCTGATGAGTCACTCCGACGTCACACCTAAGGGTACGCCGACACATCAGTAGAAAGCTAGCCACCAACACCACATCCAGCGCTCAGGAGCAGTCTCATTGATACTGCCGATAGGCCTGACGAGCAAGTGTTGGCCAGAGTGAGACCGCCCAAGAACCAAAGGGCACTTCAGAGAGCGAGACCAGGAAGATCTCAGCAACGGGGTCGACCCAGACCAAGGAACCGGAACGCCCAAAGTGTCCATAGGTTGTGGGATCGCTCTCCGAGCAGCTCCAGTGCGGACTCTTCGTCCCAGCAATCTCTGGACCGAGCCCCCAACGATTGTTCTCCATCAGACCAAATCCAGGAAGGACTCCGCCAAGGCCGTCGAGGTAGCAACGAGAGTAGAGATCGTGCAGTGCTTGGTCGAGAATACCCGGGAAAGCGATCCCTCGAACGAGCGCGAGAAGATCCGTAAGGCTACCAACGAGACCGGTGGCACCGCCTCTTCCGCCCGGAAGGAGGTGGTGAGCCTCGTAACGAGCTCCCGCCATACCAAGCGGTCGGAGAACGGCTTCGGTGGCGTAATGTGCAAATGGCATCTGCGACGCAGACTCGAGCAGGAGCGCCAGCAGTTCATAACCGAGATTGGAGTAGATTCTCCGACTCTGTGGCGGAGCCATGAAACAACCGTCCAAGTTCCCTGGGTCACCATCGGGCGCTAGCCCTGATGCATGGCCAAGAAGGTCTGCGACCGTAAAGGAGAAAGGTCCAACGGGCTCAGAGAGAGCCATAATCTCCTCTTGAACCGCGACCATCACCGCCAAGGAGGTGACAAGCTTCGTCACCGAAGCAAATGGAGCAACGAGTTCCCGAGTGCCAAGTTCAGTGAGTGACCCATCCTGACCAGATCGCTGGAGCTCCTGCAACCCGCCAAAGCCTACGACGTAAGCTCCTGGAAATCGATCGCCCTCATCCAGACCCACAAGATCACCATTCGTCATCATGACCTCGACCACCTCACAAGCACCCACCAAACCATACGGGAGATCCTAGGTATCTCGATGTGAAGGGCCGAACCGAACCTTTAGCTATCCACGAGGCCGTTCCCTCAACCGGTTTGACCGGCGCATCGAAGCGTCGCTACTGGAACCTGGACTAGACCTACTGTAGTTGCGGATCCGACCACAATATTCTCCGGGACTCGCATCACAAGATTGCCGCCAAAAAGGTGCAGGTGCGAGATGAGCCCCGTATTAATCGTTGCGCGTAAAGGTCCACCTGCAACACGACACCATCGATTTGATTGAGGCTTCAACAGGTACGCTCCCGTCATCAGATCGCTCGATCCGATCGGCGCAAGAGCTACTAGACCCTGCGAGGTCATCGCTATCGCTGCCGCTGAGAGCAAGGGGGCTCCGATCCCCTGACCCCGAAGTGCCGGTACCGCTACCGAAGCCCAATGGATACCACCATCCGTCGAGATCCGAAGTGGGTAGGACGAACCGCCAGCCACCACAAGTGCCGACGATTGACCGACCGAAGTAATCGACGCGGGATAGCAAACGTTCACCGATGCGGGCCATACGAGCTGATCCCATCGATGAGCCGATGCCGTACCTCCCTCACGGAGGATGGCTTGCGGGGACCCGTTCATGGCACAGTTGCCTAGCGATGCAGGACCAAAGCGCAGACACGGTCCCGTTGTCGGACAGCTGAGAGTACCACTCGTCCAACTCGTCCCCGAAGACGCAGAGATACTCACCGGTACCACGACTCGATCTGGTGTCCCAGGAACGGAGCTCTGCACAGAGCCCGAAGAGCTGTTCGAGGCGAAAACGGCTTCAACCGTGGAGCCTTGCTCTATGAAACCTCCAAAGTCCTCAGGCGAGGTACCCTGCGGGGCTGGAATCATACTCCAAGAGACCCCGCCGTTTACGGTCTGCATGGCTATCTCTCCAAAGGGAGGACCACCCGCATCGGGAGATGGGCCCTGAGTCACCGAGAAGCTCGCATCGACCACCGATGGTTGAGCTGGATTGACGGCTACCGCCTGACAGGCCGGTGACGACGTCGGGGAGCTTTCAATTGAATACCCAGAACCCAAGAGAGCTTTCGCAACAGACGCCGAGCTGATCACACCAGGTTTACTTGTCCCAGGTCTGCCCGTTAAGACTCCCCCCGGCCCGCACCAAAGATATTGATCATTCTGAGCATTCAGTACCGCAACGGCAGAGTAGCCGTTGAACTGCTCGTTGAGCACCGGCAATTGCGGAAAGCTCCCCCAGGTCAACTCCGGTCGCAAGCGAAGTCGAGCTGTTGGAAGTTGGAGACTGTCATAGTTCTTGATGTGGTCGACCAGCACTCGAACCGCATGTGGAGAGTGGTAGACGCTGGAGAAGCTTGCCCCAAAGCCGAAAGGATGACTGACAATCTCATCAAGCGGCGCCCAGCCCTGCACCCGAACGAGCTCGCCAGGGTAGGCCGAGCTCGGGGAGATCGTTACGTGGTCGCAGAGAGGGTGGCCACCACAGACCCTGTAACCTCGTGGCACGGTGAGCCGAAAGGACTGAGATCCAGCGCTCCGCCCAAGAGCGCATCCTCGCTGTGTGCCGACACAAACGACTCCGATCTGATACTTTCCCGCAGTGAGAGGATGAATGCGTAACGTATGCGTCTCTCGTTGAATCCATGGAGCAGAGGGGACTCGTAACCGTGTGACAAAGCTCGTCGACGAGCTCCATCGCGCCGGGACGGCCTGATACGAAAGTCCGCTTCGACAGCTATTCCAACAGAGGTCGATATAGCTCGATCCAGGCCCTCGCCTCCCCTCGAGAAGGGTTCCATGCACCGTGACCTCCGTTCCCGGAGGACCGCTCTTCGGTGTCAGGACGACTCGTACCGGGGCGGGCCTGGTCATGACAGCTTTGAGCGATGGCGGCACCTGCACATATGTTCCGAAACTGCGGATCTCCAGATACGTCGCAGTTCCCACGGACGGCGGAACTCGAAGACAGAGCGAGAATCTCCCACTATTGTGCTGATTCCAAAACATCGAGTCGAGAGAGCACCCTTTTAGCAGCGAGGACGTCGCGTTCTCTGCCGTCATGACGCTCTCGATGCTTACGGACCTAATCTTGGAACGCGCGAGCGAACTCTGGTCGGTGACAACAGTGGTCTGCAGTCCGACGAGAACGAGACCAAGTACCACGAGCCTCGGAAGGATCAATCGGAGACCGTCTCTGCCCACTGACCTCATCCATTCTCGAAGCACTTGACACGCCTCCCTCGCAACTCGGTCAAGCAGAGTCTCTACGAGATCTACGATAACCACATCAAGCCACCGTCAAGCAATCGCCAACCAGCACTTCCCCGGAGTTTCCTGAACTCAAAAGAAGCGACTGGCATCAGAGCCGTTTCACAGAGGGTGAACCCCCTTTAACGATCTCTCGTCAACCGTCAACTCCCAGCACTCCACAGCACTGCAGCACTCTCACGGCTGCGTACGAAGACTGAGTGTGCAACGCTCGCGAACAAACCGCTCGAGTCGGCCACTAAATCCAGCGTGTAGCAGGATAGAGGCCACGGTCGCTAAGGCAAGAAAAACTACTCCGAGCAACACGCCCTCAAGGGCCCCATTATGGTTCCACACCCCAAGGTGTTGAGAGATTACAAAGAGTGGCTTGTGAATGAGGTAGAGCTCGAAGGAGGTGGTCCCAAAGAGCACCATCGCCTTTGAGGTGAGCCATGACGACGAGCTAGCGCAATCTCTCGTCACCGATGCGACGATGATTGCAATCATTGCAGGACCGGCAAGCAACATCACCAATGGCCGGGAGAGATCGTGCCCGACACTGAGGTCATAGTAAGCACCATAGGTAGTCAAACCTGTGAGCCATATCAACGACACGGCCACCAGACCCCGGACCGTCGGTCGCCAGTAGCCCTGACGCATGAGATATGCGACGAGCATTCCCACCATGAAAAAACCGAGTTGGTAGGGCGGAAAAACGAAGAAGAGCCAGCGATACGTTCTCGGCAGAACACCCATTAGAGCAACGAGGATTGGGGAAGCGACCAACAGACTCACCACCGAACCAAGAGCGATCCAGGTGCGACGAGCATCAAAACGAATCAACCGAGATATCAAGAAGGGAAAGAGTGCATAGAAGAAGAGCTCACACGAGAGCGACCAGTCCACTCCATTGACACCGAAGTAGACCTGTGAGTTTGGCCACCATGCTTGGAGCCCTGTAAGGTCGGCCAATCTCCCCGAGAGCGAGGCCGGTATCCGCTCAAGAGGACCGATCGTCCAGAGGACGAAGGCCGCAATTAAGAACTGCAGTGGCCAGACCTTAGTAAAGCGCTTCCAAAAGAAGGTGCCCGCCGGTTGCACCTTGTACGACCAGACCAGCACGAAGCCCGAGAGCAGAAAGAAGAAAGTGACTGCATCGAAACCGTATGTTTCGGCCTTACGAAGCAATCTCGAGCTCGTGAACTGATAGCCAACGTGGGTGAGGACAACGATGATCGCTGCAAGGTAGCGCAACGATGTCAACCGGGGGAGGCTCTTGACCGGCGGGGTCCGAAGCTCATGGCCACCGTCAACTACTACCTCTTGCCTTGCACGATCAGGACGCTCTTGGAGCGCTGTCACAGACTGAGTATTCATAATGATCGGTACTGTGCCCACACGACCGGTCAGCTAAACCGATTAAACCAATCTGCGGCCCGACGCGACCTCAACCGCTGCATCAAGTGAGGACGCGTTCACTATACGCGCAAAACTTAGAGCCAAGTGCTCACACTGGAGGTTCGTACGTTCGATCCGTGATCGAACCAACGAACAGGCTCGATCGGGCCCCAAATTCTCAGAACGCTTTGGACTATCAGTCCTCAGTTCACGGCCGAGGCTCGGCCGACAAGACGATCCTCAGCCTCACCCGTTGAACGAGTAATCTCTCCCCTGAACGGCCCGCACCACCTGGGCCATCCTCTCCGAAACCACCATGGCCATAGCGTCTTCTCCAAGTTGCAGGTCTCGTACTCCAAATAATCGATCAGCTCTTCGCCGAACCGACACGGTCGTCGAACCGGCACGGTCGTCGAACCGAGCGCTCCATCTCACTATCGACTATGGATTCGCTAACAGTCTGCGTGGTTCGCACCTGCGAGATCGTACGCAGAGAGACCCCACAGAACACAACAGTCGACCAAGACGCACAAGGGCCTCCCCTATGGCGCTCGCCACTTGCAACGAGCGCTCGTAGTACCCGAGGCGGGACTCGAACCCGCACGACCTTGCGGTCCGGGGGGTTTAAGCCCCCTGCGTCTACCATTCCGCCACCCGGGCAACCCCTACGATCGTATCGTCTCCGACCGATCGTCAACGCCAGTAATTGCGCGAATGCGCTGCATGAATCCGCTACGAAGCTGTTCGCAACTCACTCCATCTGCTTCAAGAAGCTCAGACCAGCGTTGTAGGAAGATCAAGCCCTCTCGCAAGTGTCGAAGCGTCTTCGCCTGAGATTGAGCATCGGAACCACGAGTCTTAGACTCAAAATGAATCAACACGGCATCATTCTCGAGTCGGCAAGGTATGCCTGCCAGTCGGGCACGAAGAACAAAATCAATGTCGTTATATGAGACCGCATAACGCTCGTCGAAGCCGCCCAGCTCCTCATAGAGATCCCGCCAAACGAGCATCGCCGCTCCGGTCACGGCCCACACAGTTGAGGCGGGTTCCACCACTCCTCGTCTCCAGCGAGCAAGAGGGGTACCTACGTCACGATGGACCGTCAGGTGGTTCTGATCGAGAGCAACTCCGCCATGTTGGATAGTCAAATCCGGGTAGACCAAGACAGGGCCAACGATACTTCGGCGATCATCTCGCTCGGCAGTCTCGAGCATCGAAGCGAGCCATCCATCATGAAGAGCCTCGGTATCGTCGTTCAGCAAAAGCACATACGAACCTTGAGCTGCAGCAACTCCAGCGTTCACCAGCTCCGGAAAGTTAAAGGCCCCACCCTGATCGCAGTCGACCCACTTGACGAGATAATCCTCTTGCAACTCATCCTGCAACGTTTTTGCCGCCGCAGTGGTCGATCCGGAGTCAACGATCACGATCTCAAAAGACGCACCACTTGGGACCTTCGTCAGGGAGTCGATACAGTTCGCCAGGTAGATGGGATTGTCCTTCGAAGGGATCACGATCGACACCAAGCACGTCTGACCAGTACTACGAACCGACACTAACCTCTCCATAGTCCCCACTACCGATCTCGCTCAGTGCCCAACGTCCGACGGGCGAGTAACCGCCCGCCAGATGGAAGGCGACATGCGCATGGAGACACTTCACGCCCACTCTCGCTCCCCCCACTCCTCCTGAAAGAGGTTCGAGACCGAGCTCTGCACACAATGCATTGCGCCCAGATCGATAGAGGGCGTGGGAGCGAGCGATCCCAACTTCACCGACTGCTCGCTCGGCACGCTTCACCCCTCCCGAAGCTTCGAGACGATCAATGACCTTCTTCAGTGACCGATGCACCAGCCACATCCAATTGGGGTTTGGACTGCCATCACTTGCTACCGGAAGGCTCTCTATCACCAGGATCTCGCCAGTACGTGCATATCTAGCTGCCACCCGAAACGCTATGGTGGGTTCGCGCCCGAGGCACTCCGCCACCTCAGTGAGATCACGCTCTGCCGGTGAAAATGCCTCCAGAACCCTTCCTGCAGTGTCCCGGTGAAAACTAGTGACCACTCGCTCGCTTCGTTCGACGGATCAGAATGCCAAGAACGACAAGGATCGCAAAGACCGGTAGTGCTCGTTTAGCAACCGGTTTTGCGATCAAACCTAAGGCGTTGACCGAGTCGCCAGAGGCTCCCTTTTGCTCGGTCGATGTCGGCGTTCCCATATCGGCCGATGCTGATGTCTTTTCCTGCGTCTCGCTACTGGAGATACCCTCGGTCGCGTCACCAGAGGCCGAGCCCTTCGCTTCACCTAGGACCTCGGTCTCGAGGGCCGATACGAACTGCTCGACGAGCTTCTGAGAGACGTCAGCAAGTACGCCGCGCCCGAATTGAGCGACACGTCCAGAGATCGTCAAGTTCATCTCAACCTTGCAGTGGGTGGTGCTCCCTTGCTCCGTGAGGGTCGCAACGATAGTTGCATTAGCGTTGCCTTGGCCCTTGGTATCCCTGCCCTCGGCCCTCAAGGTCGCTCTGTGGTTCTCGTCATCTCGCTCGGTGAAGTGAACTTTACCCTTGTACGAGGAGGTAATCGGTCCAACTTTAATCTTGACCGTTCCAAGGAAATCGTCCCCGACCACCCCTTCCAGAGTCGCCCCTGGCATGCATGGGGCAATCCGCTCTAGATCGGTCAGCACCTTCCACGCTTCATCGATCGGCACCGAAACATCAAATTCGTTAACTATGTCCATACTGCTAGATCCTCCAATGTGTCGATATCAAAGGGACTTCCCTCACAGGCAACCTCGGTCACGAGCTCAGGTCGATCCCGCATCACAGTCCGAGCGCCATCGTCTCCCTCTATCGGCAATAGCGACCATATCGATCGGTCAAGTCGCACAGGGTTCCTTCGTTGACCCCCATACGTCGCAACAGCGATCGGGCTCTTGCGCACTGACAAGACTAACTCCCATGCGCTCGGCTCTACTCCGGGTTGATCACCCAGGCCAACGACCACACTGTCGTGACCTTGAAGTTCTGCCCAATGCAGTGCGAGACGTAACGATACCGCCATACCACGTTGCCAGTCGTGATTCTCCAACAGAGTAAAGTCTTCTGGCACAAGATCAGCGAGCGGTAGTGCACCGCTCACCACAATCTTCTCGTCTACCTTCACACGAGCTAGGGCCTCGATCGCCCAACTCACCAATGGACGACCACGAAAATCGGCAACGAGTTTGTGGGTCGATCCATGAAATCGGATCCCGCCGCCTGCTGCCAACAATGCTCCGGCAGAGCTCATAGTCGAGCAGCTTCGTTGCTCTGATGGATGCGACCTGACCCCTCCCTCAAAAACGGGCCGCTCTTGCCCTCTCGTTTGGCAACGATCTCAGCAAGAATAGAGATCGCCGTCTCCTCCGGAGTACGAGCCCCGAGATCGAGCCCGATCGGACCCATCACACGCTCGTTCACTTCTGTGAGGTCAACCCCGTGCTCCTCGAGTCTTCGGAGTCGATCTTCATGAGTCCGTCGTGAGCCCATCGCTCCGATATAGCCCGCATCAGTCTTGAGCGCAGTCGTCAAAGCCGGCACATCGAACTTCGGATCGTGAGTTAAGACACAGATGGCATCGCGTTTGCCGATACTGTCCCGGTGCTTCTCGAGGTAGCGATCGGGCCAATCCACCACCACCTCATCGGCCATCGGAAATCGCTCCGGGGTCGCAAAAATGGGGCGAGCATCGCACACAGTGACGGTGTAGCCCAAGAGCTTGGCTATCTTCGCAAGCGCTGCGGTAAAGTCTACGGCTCCAAAGATAACCATCTTGGGCGGTAGCGCAGAGACGTCGAAGACCACTCCTACCTCTTGAGCTCGAGATTGGCCGCTTCGGCCGTAGTGGCGTTTTGTCGTCGTAGCCGAAGCAAGAGCACCAAGCGCATCACGACCAACTACCCGATCAAGCTCGGGGTTTCCCAGAGACCCAACGGTTGATCCATCTTCCCTGATCATCATGGAGCTTCCGACTCGGGGAAGTTCCAGACCTTGGTTCATCGTCGTGAAGTATTCGCCCGTCTCCTCGCTCCCTTCGTCCGAGCTTGCGAAGACGGTGGCAATCACATAGGGTCGACCGGTCGATACGAGTTCACGTAGGTCCTCCAGATACTGTGGAGGTTCCGGATCGATCAAGATTAAGAGAGTGCCTCCGCACGTCAGCCCTACCGCAAACGCCTCATCGTCGGAGTAGCCGTAGCTCAACGTTCGCGCGCAACCGATCAGATCGACCTTGCGATCCACAACACCGACCGAGCGTAGGACCGCCTCCTGGGCTCCCAACGCAGCAAGTGCTTCAGCGACCACTGCCCCCTCGACACATCCTCCCGAGACCGACCCAGCGACGACGCCATCCTCGTTCACTGCCATCGTGGCGCCGATCTCACGTGGACTCGACCCCTCAATACCAACGACCTTGGCGGTAGCGAAGCGCTTTCCTTCGGCCTGCCACCGAGCGATATCGGCAAGTATCTCCTTCATGATGCAAGTACCTCCGCTAGAGATTCCAATGAGTTCAGCGAATGACCCTCGACGAACTCGTCCACGTAGGGCAGTGCAGCTGCCATCCCCTTCGCTAACGGCGCATACCCCTCACTCGCCTTCAACGGATTGACCCATATCAATCGCCGAGACACGCGCTGCAAACGCTTCATCTCCTCTCCAAGAAGGTTCGGATCGCCACGATCCCAGCCGTCGGAGAGGATCACGACCGTTGCGCCCCGAGCCATACCACGGACTCCGAAACGATCGTTGAAGCTCTTGATTCCCTCGCCAAGACGAGTCCCACCTGACCAGTCTTGCACCTCAGCCGCAGCTCTCGCCATTGCGGCCTCTGGATCGTTGCCCATCAGTGCTCTTGTCACATGAGACAGCCTCGTCCCAAGGGTAAAGACCTCGACCTTCCTCGTCGCAACCATCATGGCGTGGACAAAGCGAATCAGAGCCTTCGCGTAGGGCTCCATCGATCCAGAGATATCGCAGATGAAGACCGTGCGCCGCACTCGCTGGGAGCGTGCCACAAACTTCTGGTTGATCGGCTCCCCGCCATGGGCGAGAGCGTCACGCACCGTGCGACGAACATCGAGGCGCCCGCCCCGAGGGTGAACGCGGAGTCGTTGCGATGATCGAAGCGGAGGAGAGAGCTTGATGGTGCGCATGATCTTGAGACACTCGTCGAGCTCCCCTCGTGTCAAGCTCCCGAAATCTTTCTCCCTCAAGACCTCCTCAGCGGAGAATCGTAGGCTTACCACCTGATCGAACTCCCTAAGCTCCTCCTGATCATCCGATGGGTCTTCACCGATCTCGTCATCTCCATCGAGCAGCACCGCCACGTTGACCGGAGTTGGCACCGCCTCAAAGTCCAGAGCGGCGCGCCGTAAGAAAAAGGAGCGAAAACAGCGCTCATAGAGCGCAACGTCTTCGTTTCTTCCAAGCAGCGTCGCCCGACCGGCCCAGTAGACCGCTCGCTCTGAGCTCACACCTAGACACTCGAGCGCCTGAAAATACGATAACGAGCGCGAAAGAGGAATCGTCAGGCCGCTAGCTCGCAGCTCGTCAACGAAGGCCGTTGCAACCTCGCTAGGAGTTGCCACTGCCGCCCCGGAGCACCGCCGACCGAATAATCTGTGCCAGATCGAGCGATTGAACCCGGTCACCATCCTCGCGATACTTGAGGAGGGCACCGCTCGAGCGGCGAAAATTCGCAGCGGTAACTTCAGACTCACTCAAAAAGGTCAACGATCTCGCCCAATCCAGTGTCTCTGCAATTCCCGGCGGCTTGTAGAGATCTGCATCCCGCAGCGCAGACGCTACCGCCGCTACCTGCCGAGCCAACGAATGTTCCACTTCAGGTGCCCTACGACAGATAATCTCCACCTCTCGCTCGAACGAAGGGTGCGCCACCCAATGATAGAGACAGCGACGCTTCAGTGCGTCGTGGAGATCACGAGTACGGTTCGAGGTCAAGATCGTGATCGGCGGAAGTTCAGCACGAACCCTGCCGAGCTCTGGAATCGTTATCGCATAGTCGGAGAGGACCTCAAGGAGGAACGCCTCAAACTCATCGTCTGCCCGGTCTATCTCGTCGATCAGCAGGACAGGAGGGCGCCGTTCACCCGAAGCGGTCACCGTTATTGACGAGGCGTCGATCGCCGATAGAAGCGGCCGCCTTAACAGAAAATCCTGAGAGTACAGCTCCTCTTCGAGGTCGCGCAGCTCGCCCCGACCGGCAATGGCCTCTACTGCCCGCAGATGGAGCAGTTGCCGTGAGTAGTTCCACTCGTACACCGCCTGCGATGCGTCAATACCCTCGTAGCACTGAAGCCGGATAACCGGCACCCCAAGTGCTTGTGCTAGGGCATGAGCGATCTCGGTCTTTCCAACCCCGGCTTCTCCCTCAAGCAGCAGAGGTCGCTGCAGCGAGAGGGCCAAGAAGACCGTGGTCGCAAGGCCCTCGTCGACAAGGTAATCCTCGTGTTCGAGCGCCTTGACGACATCGTCAACCGAAGCTAACCCATAGCGTTCCGCTGAACGTGAACTATCGACCACACTTCCTCCAGATTACAAGTCTTTGGAGGAGCCCAGCATAACTACTAGGGCAGCGAGACTCCTCGATACCCTAGTTCAACCACTGCAATTGACTAAATATTCATTTCCTCAAGCGCTCGCCTCACTAAGACGGACGCCAAGTGGCGACGAAAATCAGCGGACGCATTGAGATCAGACGGAGGATCGATCCCTTCGGCCGCTCGAAGAGCGGCCTCCGGGGCACTCGCACCTTCCCCAAGAGCCGCTTCGGTACCAGTCGCTCGCAGGGGCGATGACCCCATATTGACAAGCGCAACCTTCGTCGTATCACTCCGAACGGCCGCCACACCGACGATTGCCCAGTCTTGAGCACGTCGATTGAACTTCTGAAAAGACCAGGTGGTGATTGCCTTCGGTACTCGAATCTCCGTAAGGAGCTCGTCCTCGCCCAATGCAGTCTCCAAGAAGCCACGAAAGAACTCCCTAGCCGGTAACTCGCGTCGACCCGAGGGTCCCTCAGCCACGAATGTAGCATCGAGCGCCAAAAGCGCAGCGGGAAGATCCGAGGCACCATCGCCATGTGCAGTAGAACCACCGATCGTTCCACGATGACGCACCTGAGGATCTCCGACCTGACCGGCTACGTGAGCCAAGATCGGCACACTACGCCTCAGCAGCTCTGAACGCTCCACGTCGCAGTGACGAGTCAAGGCTCCAATGGCAATCTCGTTACCGTCTTCACGAACGTAGGAGAGCTCCGAGAGACGGCCAATATCAACCAGGAGCGAGGGCGTGGCCATGCGAAACTTCATGAGCGGCAGCAGAGAGTGGCCTCCCGCTATGAACTTCGCATCCTCGCTATCTTGAATCATACGAATAGCTTCCGCCGACGACGAAGCTCGTACGTACTCAAACTTTGCTGGGTACATCAGTACCTTCCTTTCACGTCTTCTCTACTTCGATCGATCACTGGCCTGAATGGCAGACCAGATGCGTTCAGGTGTCGCCGGCATGTCAAGATGGGTAATACCACGATGTTCAAGAGCGTTAATGACCGCATTGATCACCGCCGGGGTCGAGGCGATCGTTCCTGCCTCGCCGATCCCCTTTACCCCAAGAGGATTAGTCGGGCTTGGCGTAACAGTATGAGCCGTCTCAAAATTCGGAAGCTCCATAGCCGAAGGGACCAAATAGTCTGCGAACGACGGATTCACAAGATTGCCTGCATCATCGTAGACCGCCTCTTCAAAGAGGGCTTGAGCAACACCTTGGGCTATGCCTCCGTGTATCTGCCCCTCCACGATCAATGGATTGATCTGGTTCCCGCAGTCATCAACGGCCACGTAGCGAATGAGTTCGACTTTTCCAGTCTCCTCATCGACCTCCACGACCGCAACGTGAGTCCCATATGGGAACGTGAAGTTGGGCGGATCCCATGTGACAGAGGCCTCGAGATTGGGTTCCATCCCGTCAGGAAGATCGTGAGCAGTAAAGGCGCCGAACGCCAAGGCCGCGAGTGGAACCACTCTGTCTGGCGACCCCTTCACTGAGAACTGAGCTCCACGATAGTCTAAGTCATCCTCTGAGACCTCGAGAAGATGGGCAGCCAGAGCCTTAGCCTTGTTCAGCACCTTCTCCGTGGCGAGGTGAATCGCAGCACCGCCAACGGAGAGTGATCGAGATCCGTAGGTATCCATACCATAGGGCGCGACGGCCGTGTCAGAGTGCAGGACCTCGATATCATCTGGCGAGATTCCAAGTTTGTCCGCCACGATCATAGACCAAGCGGTCTCATGCCCCTGACCATGCGGTGCCGTTCCAGTCACGACCTGAACCTTTGAGGTCGGGAGAATGCGTACAGTCGCCGCTTCCCAGCCTCCCGCCGAATAGTTCAACGAAGCAAGCACTCGCGATGGAGCCAGACCACACATCTCAACGAAGAAGGAGATCCCAATTCCGAGATGTTTCTTCGAACCAGAGGACCGTCGCTCCCGTTGAAGCTGCAAGAGCTCCTCCATACCCACCTTCGCCATTGCAGTATCGAAGTTGAGTGGATAGTCACCTGAATCAAAAACAAGTCCTGCAGGTGAGTTATAGGGAAACTTCTCCGGCGGGATCAAGTTCCTGCGGCGAATCTCCGCTGCACTGACACCGACCTTCCGAGCAAGCGCATCCATCGAACGCTCAATCGCGTAGGTAGCCTCAGGGCGTCCCGCCCCGCGATAGGCATCGGTTGGAGTCTTATTTGTAAAGACCGCTGTACAACTGAAGGAGTAAGCAGGAACGTCGTAGACACCATGGTAAAGAAATGCTCCTAAAATCGGGATCCCTGGTGTCACCAACTGGAGGTAGGCGCCCATATCTGCCACTAGGTTCACCCTCACCGCCAAGAGCTTGCCATCTGCATCTGCAGCGAGCTCCATATGTTGGATCTGGCCACGACCGTGAATGGTCGACACCGCATTCTCTGTTCGCTCTTCTTGCCATCGGACAGGAACGCGAAGCTTGCGCGCTAGCACGAGACACAAGAGCTCCTCGGCGTAGACGTTGAGCTTGGAACCGAAACCTCCCCCAACTGCAGGAGCAACGACGCGCAACTTCGTCTCAGAGATTCCAACGGTCAACGCTGCCATGATCTTCAAAATATGAGGAACCTGCGTCGAGGAGTACAAGGTGTAATCGCCACCCATCGGCGATGGCACAACGAGGACTCCTCGTGGCTCCATGGCCGCCGGTATGAGTCGCTGCTGAATGTAGGTCTCCTTGACGACGTGGGCTGCGTTCGCAAACGCTCTCTCGACATCATCTGGCTGCGGGTTCAGCTCCCACACGTAGCTCTTATTCGTCCCAAGACTCTCATGAATAATGTGTTGGTCTGAGAGAGACTCTTCTAGATCTACAACGACCGGGAGCTCGTCGTATTCGACTTCGATAAGCGCAACGGCGTCGATTGCGGCCCGAGCTGAGCTAGCCACCACGACGGCAACTGCGTCACCGACGTAATTAACGACATCGACGGCAACGGGATAGTGGGCGGGGTTTTTCATCTCTGCCGTGACGGGCCACGCACACGGCATAGGACCTGCCCACTCACCCATCAACTCTGCACCGCTGAAAACCCCAACGACACCGGGGGAT
>JAJYZP010000132.1 GCA_021799875.1 Actinomycetes bacterium
CACGCGTCAGCATTGAGATCACGCTAGAACTCATTGTCTGTGTTTTCGAGTGCGCCACAAGACACATGAAGTGTCCAACTAGCGGACGACAGATCCGCGGCCTGAGAGCGCCTGAGCACCGCACGTTACGAGGGGCACGACAACTCGCTGACGTTACAGCATCAAGGTTCATTCCTTCCTACCGTTGCGTCGTACACCTGCCGAAGTTGACGATGCTCCAGCCTGCGACGCTTCGCCCTTGCAGTATTCCTCGAGACGAGAGAGGCTCAATGTTGCAAACCAGTAGTACTCACTCTCTCAACATCTTTGAGCGAACGTCACAGAGGGTCGTTGCACCTTTCAACACACCTACAGTTCGAGTGGATCCGTGGAGAAGTTCTTGAGATCCATGGTCCGCACGAGGCCGTCCCCGAGTCTCCCGAGGCACTCGTGACCTGCCGCTGCCAAGGAGCTCTCTTCGCTCGATCCGTTTCCGTGACACCCCAACGCTATGACCAGTACAACGCATACAATCCCTGGCGATTCAACAGCTCCGCAAGGTTTTCTATCCGAGCGGCCCACTTTATCAAGCGATTCGCTCTATCAAGTAAGCGCCTCGCGCACAAAGCGACCTGTCGAGTCAGAGATCGATACCGTACCTTCGATGGAGGATACGGCAATTCGTTAGCAACCAACCGTTGACAGACCGCATCGATCACTACAGTGGCCGTAGAGTTCGATTTCACCATCTACGGCCACCACAAGTGTGGGCCGGGAGGGATTCGAACCCCCGTAGGCTGAGCCGGCAGATTTACAGTCTGCTCCCTTTGGCCACTCGGGCACCGACCCCACGGCACACAGGATAGCCTCTCTAACCATGCCTACCTTCGATGTCGTATCAGAACTTGATCACCAAGAGATTCGAAACGCCGTTGACCAAGCCGCGCGTGAGGTCGAAACGAGGTTTGACTTCAAAGGAACAGACTCTCGAATCGAACTCTCCGGTGAAGAAATTCAGCTGCACTCATCAACCGAGGATCGCCTCAATGCCCTCATCGTCGTACTCGAGGAGAAGCTCGTCCGCAGGAAGGTCTCGCTCAAGTGTCTCGACCGAGGACCGGTTGTCGAGGGTTCTAAAGGATCGGCACGGATGACCATCAAACTTATCTCAGGGATATCTAGCGACAAGGCTAAGACCATCTCGAAAGCGATTCGGGATCTTGGCCTCAAAGGTGTCGTTCCTCAAATTCAAGGCGATCAACTACGAGTGAGCGGGAAAAAGCGTGACGACCTCCAAGAGGTTATCGCAAAGCTCAAGGAGGGAGACTTCGGGCTACCGCTTCAGTTCACGAATTTCCGAGATTGATCGTGCCGAGACCGAGTGTCTCCTCCGTCGTCGAAACCCCGAGCGGACGACTCTGCCGGCACTCTCGCACATCGCCATATCTCGCTACCATGGTCGGCACAGGACGAAAACGGAGCTTGTCTGGTAGTTAGGGACGATCTGGATCATGAAAGCTGTGCAACGCCATCGAACGGGACGATCGGTGAGCACGATTTTGCGGCCCACAACTGCAATCCTGAAGCGCGCTTTCGCTCTTCGAAAGCGAGAGCGCAATGCTCCACTCGCACTACAACGGTGACTAAGGACCGCCAGGTGACCACTGCGGCGAACTGACTTATCATCTCAAGGGTCCAACCGGCAGCAGCTGGTCGATCGGGCTATGCCCGCCTGGTCCTCTACGCCGCGCGACCCTCTGATCGACCACCTTAGAGCGCACTCAAGACGAGTCGACTCAAACCCTTGCAATCGTCGACTCGAGTCAAAGTGCACCCTTGCTTCATGGTTGATGCCGATGGAACTGAGAATCGGTCAGTGCAGAGGAATGGCACTCGATGCGAAAGAGATCAGAGGATTTGCCACGATACCAAAGCCAATCGTCATCGCTAGTGCCAGACCAACCGAGAGTGAGGCCGCCACTGGAATCGTCCTCGACCGCGTCACCGTCAAGAGATCGCCCTGATCCAACGCCCCATCTTCTTCGATCATGACGTCGCCAGAATCATCAGTGAGCGTTAGTCCCGACTCTCCTTCGGTGTCAGCGGTAAGGGGCGGTCGATACATCGCAAAGACGACCCTCAGATAGAAGTAGACCGCTATCACCGCCGAGAGCATGGCAAGGACTGCCAACTCGTAGTGCTGTCCCAATGCTGCAGCAGAGACCACCGAGAACTTCGCCAAGAAGCCGATGGTAAAAGGTGCGCCAGACTGTGCTACCAGCAAGATAGCAAAGACGACCGCTAGTCGAGGATGCTCTCGAGCGAGGCCTCGTAGTGAATCGATATCCAGGGGTCCTTCCGTCGATCCTTTGAGGTGGCCAATGATCGAAACGCAACCGAACGAGCCGATCGCCATAATGGAGTAAGCAAAGACGTAGTAGAGCGAATCACCAAGAGAGCTCTGGGTCGCAACGTAGAGACCAATCAGAATAAATCCGGCGTGATTGATGGAAGAGTAGGCAAGAAGTCTTTTGACATCACGCTGCACAAGGGCCAAAATCGATCCGGTGAAAAGGGTAAGAACACACATCACCAAAATGACCGGACGCCAATCAATTCGAACGGTCTGAAACGAGACGTACAGCACCCGTAGAAGACCGGCAAATCCTCCCGCCTTCGCAACGGAAGCCATATATCCCGTGACCGTCGTGGGGGCCCCTTGATAGACATCAGGAGTCCAAAGCTGGAAGGGAACCGCAGCGATCTTGAACCCTAAACCAACAATGATCAAGGCCATACCTCCAAGCAAGACCCCATTGGACGTGAGCGTATTCTGACTCAAGAACAGCGCGATCTGCCCAATATTTGTCGTACCGGTCGCACCGTAGGTGAGCGCGATTCCATAGAGGAGGATGGCGGAGGAGAATCCACCCAAAATGAAGTATTTGAATGCTGCCTCGCGAGAGAGTGTGACCTGTGCACAGTACGCGACCAGCACGTAGAGCGCGATCGAAAGAATCTCCAGACCAACGAAGAGTACCAAGAGGTCCTCCGCTGAGGCCATGAACATCGCGCCGCTCCCAGACAAGAGCAAGAGCGCCACGAAGTCTGGCCCTCGAGATCCGACCTCGTAGATGAAGGCTTCCGCCAAGAGGATCACGAGCAGCAGTGATACTGCGATCAGCACCATCAAGAAGGTCGAGAAACCATCGACCGCCATAGCACCCGCCACGATAGCCTTCGGACCACTGCTCGCAACGATCGTCGAGAGATGATACGACCAAACACCGGCAAGCACCACCGTAACGATCCCAATGCCGGTGTAAGGGAAACTGATATCTTTCGTCCGCGCCAGCGCCGACGAGACCATTGCCACAAGCGCCCCAACTAGGAGCGCCAATTCAGGAACCAGATCTCCATATTGGACCGAGGGGAAATGGATCGCAACACTCGCCATCAGGGCCGGAGCACTATTGATCACCTGCACGAGTCCAGACATCACTTACCACCAGCCTTACCGAGAGCGCTCTGCACAACAAGTGTTGTTCCATGATGTACGCCTAGCACCGCATGCACCGAAGGATCGATTCGGTCCAAGAAGAAGCGGGGATAGACCCCGAGAAACACGATGAGCAACACGAGTGGCGCAAGGGTAACGATCTCTTTCAAGTGAAGATCTCGGAAAGGTCGATCGGTGTCATCGGCACGTTGAAAGACTTTCTGGTACGCCCACAAGAGACCAATCGCAGAGAGAATCACTCCAACTGCTCCGACTACCGCCCACCAGCGATGACCCAAGAAGCCACCGAGAAGAATGAGGAACTCACCAACAAAACCATTGAGACCTGGTAGACCAATCGATGCTAACAACACGAGAATAAAGACACCCGCCATAATCGGTGCGCGCTTTTGCAACCCAGCCAGCTTGGTGGTATCAAGAGTCTTACGACGCTCGTAGATCATCCCGAGCAACAAGAATAAGGCCGCCGTGTAGATGCCGTGATTGAACATCTGCAATACACCACCGGAGAGACCTTCAGCGGTGAAGGCAAAGAGGCCCAGAACGATAAAGCCCATGTGCGAGAGTGAGGAGTATGCAACGAGACGCGAGAGGTCTCGTT
>JAJYZP010000005.1 GCA_021799875.1 Actinomycetes bacterium
GCGGATAGGTAGCTGTTGATGGGCGATAGAGATCTAGCTCCGGAAAAGGGTATCCGTCCGGTTCGGCTAATCCGGCGAAGGGGTCGATGGAGGAGTATCGGACGTTCTCTCGGGCGGCCGCTAGGGTCGCCTCCAGGTCCGGCTCGGTCAGGCTTCCCGCATAAGCGTATCCAACTTTGCCGCTCGAAACGATCCGTATCCCAATACCCGCCTGAGTTGCCTGCGTGAGTGATTCCACTGCCGCATCGTACGCTCGAATCTCGGTCTCGACGCTTCGTTCAACTATGACTTCCAGCGCCTCTCCGGGGCGGGCTTTGCTGAGAACGTCGTGAGCCATCTGAAGGAGGCTTCTATCCACGGCTCGTACCTCCGAGGGTCATTTCGGAGATACGCAGCGTGGCCTGACCCGTTCCGACCGGCACGCTCTGCCCTTGTTTCCCACATGTTCCAGGAGTCATTGCGAAATCGTCACCGATTGCGTCGATCTTTGCGAGGGTTTCCGGTCCGTTTCCAATGAGTTGGGTATCGCGCAGTGGGGCCGTGAGGTGTCCGTCTTCGATCAAGTACGCCTCTTGAGTTCCGAAGACAAAATCACCGGTCGCCGTGTTGACCTGACCGCCGGTGAGTGCAGCAACGTAGACTCCGTACGGAGTGGATGCGATGATGTCTTCTGGGTTGGTATCTCCGGCAAGGAGGAAGGTATTCGTCATCCTCACCATAGGGAGGTGTTCGTAGCTCTGCCTGCGCCCATTGCCGGAGGAGCTTCTCTTCGACTTGACTCCCGATTTGCGATCCCAGAGATAGTCAACAAGTACTCCGTTTTCGATCAAGACGTTACGTTGTCCGAGGTGACCCTCGTCATCGATAGCGTACGTGCCCCACTCGTCCGCCACAGTACCGTCGTCGACCAAGGTGACGAGTGGGCTTGCGACCATCTGCCCGAGCCTGTCCGCGTACACCGAAGAACGCTTCACGATGTGGTCGGCCTCGAGGCCATGTCCGCATGCTTCATGAAAGAGTATTCCCCCGGAGCCACGCTTGAGAATAACCGGCAGGTTTCCCGATGGAGCCGGTCTCGCTTTGAGTTTGCTAAGGGCTCGGCGGGAAGCGGTTGTCGCAAGGTCATCGAGATCGATTTCGGCGAGGAATCGGTTGAAATCAATGGTGTAGGCGGCCGGAACACTGCCACTTTGCAGGCCTGTATCTCCCGATGCGATGGCACTCACAGAGGCACGCGTACGCTGCGTGGTGCTACTGGCGAAGACTCCGTCTGAGTTTGCTACGAGGAAGCTTCTTGCGGCCGTGGAGATGCCGGCCATGACTTGTACGATGCTACCGCTCGTTGAGCGGGCTACCTCGTCGAGGCGAGCAAGTACCTGGACTCCTTGTTCTTTGAACGACGAAGAGTGATCATCGGCATTCCCACCATGGCCGCTGATTGATCTTCGTGGTTCAAGCGCTACCGAGATCGATGAACCACCAGTTGCAACGGAGCGTGCCGTTTCCGCTATGGCGATAAGCCCAGGTTCGCTGAGATCCGTCGTGTGCGCGAAGCCGGTCGTGTCGCCGTAGACCACTCGCAGTCCGGCACCGAGCGAGATCACGTCAGAGACTGACTCTACTCGCCTGTCTTCGAATGAGAGAGATGAGCCGCGCCGATCTTCGACAAATATCTCGGCGAAGTCGGCGCCCTGCGCAAGCGCGACGTTGAGGACTCGGTTGGCTAACTCTTGATCGATCATGAGCGCTCCATTCCCAATATTTGTCGTAAACTCTACTCGGCGGCTCCGAAGTGGCGGACTTTCGGAGCTCTAGCTAGCGGAATCCCGGCCGGCTACGGGGTGCGCTCGAACCCTGGAGGTGTAGTGCTGGCACGTGCGAAGCTTGTGTGGCCACGGGTTCGTCTCGTTCTGTCCGTTGCCCTGTTGGCTTGGTTATTGCACTCCGTGCATTGGTCGAGGATTCTTCCTCATCACCACGGAACCTTACGACTTCTTTTTGTCGCCTCGGTGATCGGTCTCGCTGCAGTTCTTCTCTCGGTACTACGCTGGCAGCGAGTTTTGATCGCACTTGGCAGACCGATGCGTCTAGCCGTTCTCGTCCGCATGTACTTTGCATCACTCTTTGTATCGAACTTCCTTCCATCGACGGTTGGCGGGGATATTGTCCGCGTGACGTGGCTGAGGCGACGATCTGGACTGGGTGATGCCGTTGCATCGGTGGTCTTGGAGCGCTTGACTGGGTGGATCGTGCTTCCCTTCATCACATTGATAGGGTTGCTTTCGAATCCTCAGCTTCTGAATCTCGGTTCACCTTCTCGCATAGCGATAGCGATAGCGCTCTGCACGCTTTTTGGCTTGGTGGTGATCGTAGGTCTTGCCACTTGGATGGAGCCGAAGCCATCGGACGAAGGAGGAACAATTCGTAGCGTTGTCAGCGCTGTTCGCTATGGAATTGTTCGCTTTTCGGCGAGTCCGAGGAGCGTCGTCGAGGTACTGCTCGTCAGTATGGCCTATCAACTGACCGTGGTGGTGACTGCACTTGCAGTGGCGGATGCGTTAGGCCTTGGGCTATCGCTCACCGTGATGCTCGCCTTCGTGCCTGCCGTCGCTATCGTTCAGGTCTTTCCTTTGACGATCGGTGGTCTCGGACTTCGCGAGGGGGCTTTTGTTCTTTTTTTGCACCCTCTCGGGGTGTCGACATCTCAGGCAGTTGCACTCGGTTTGATGATCTATCTAGTGAATCTTCTTGTCTCCCTGCTTGGAGGTCCGGCTTTTGCCCTGGGGAGCGATCGAAAGCAGGAAGAAGCCGTTGGCATCTAGGTTAACAAAAGGGTCGTCTGTGCGTAGTGAGCCGTTCCATCTAAGCTCGTGGAATGAGTGTTGATGGCGGAGTGAAGCTGGAAAGCGTGCAAGTGGACGGAGTTGCTCGATCGCAGCCTGTGACAGCTGGTGATCCTGGAGGGTTGAATCGGATAGCCCGCGTCGTCGAGGAACGGCTTAGAGCTGTTTTTGATCAGGAGCGTCGTCGCTGGGGCGACGTTGACGCTCGGTTCTCCGCTCCCCTGAAAGAGCTCGAGGCCTTCGTTTTGAATGGTGGTAAGCGGCTGCGTCCGGTCTTTTGTCACTGGGCTTTCGTTGGCGCAGGCGGAGACCCCTTCGATGCTCTTGTGCTTGACGCCGGTTGTGCACTGGAACTTCTTCACAGTTTTGCCTTGATCCACGATGATGTTATGGATGGTTCTCCGACTCGACGTGGACTCCCCTCTGTACACGTCCGTTATAGCGATCTTCATGCTGCCTCGGAGTGGTCTGGAGAGTCGCGACGCTTCGGCGACGGGGTAGCGATCCTACTTGGAGATCTTGCATTCGTCTACGCTGACCAGCTGCTTGAAGGTGCCTCTCTTGCGGCGCGTCGTGTCTTCACCGAGCTTCGTATAGAGGTAAATCTGGGTCAGTATCTCGATGTAGTAGGAACGGCGGAACGAATTAGCGATGTGAAGTTTGCGCAAGAAGTTGCTATCTATAAGTCTGGGAAGTACTCCGTTGAGCGCCCTTTGCATCTCGGAGCTGCGCTCGCTGGTCGCTTGGATGAGCTTGCCCCGAGTCTCTCTGCATACGGTATGCCTCTTGGCGAAGCGTTCCAACTTCGAGATGACATCCTTGGCGTTTTTGGCGAAACGAGCGAGACCGGTAAGCCGGTGGGCGACGATATCGTCGAAGGAAAGCCTACGTTGCTCTATGCCCTGACTAAAGAGCGGGCGACGTCACGTCAACGGCTCGTTCTCGATGAACTTTTTGGGCGTCCGGATCTCGGTAGTGGCGAGATAAAACTAGTTCAGGATCTCTTCGTTGATTGCGGTGCGCTCGATAGCGTTGAGCTTCGCATCGAAGAACTCGTCAATGTAGCGGTCAATGGGTTGGACGGTGCTCTACTTCTTGATGAGGCAAGTGAGTCACTGAGAGAGCTTGCTCTGTTCGTTGCGCGTCGAAGGAGCTAGGTTTCCGTGAAGATAGCAGTTATTGGTGCAGGACTCTCGGGACTCTCGGCAGCCTGTCATCTGAGTCGAAGCGGACACGAAGTATCTGTCTACGAGGCGAGCGAGCACTGCGGCGGTAGGGCCGGCTACTTCGGAGATGGCGGGTTCCATATCGACAACGGGCCGACAGTTTTGACGATGACGGAACTCGTGGCGAACGCCATTGCGGCAACGGGATCAACGCTCGATCAACATCTTGAGCTCATCCGGATCGAACCGGGATATCGGGCCTTCTTTGCAGGGCCCGGAGGATTCGACGATGACGGTGTGTTGTCGATCTACTCGTCTACGCAGAGAATGTACGAGGAGATACGTGCAAACTGCTCACAACGAGATGCGGATGCGTATCTGCGCTTTGTCAAGTATCTCACTGAGCTTTATCATGCGGAGTTTGCAAGCTTTATTGATCGAAACTTCTCCTCACTTGTAGATCTAGCTCGGCCAGTGTCAGCTGGGCTCCGCCTTCTTCGTCTTGGTGCGTTTCGCCGTCTTGATGCGGTTGTGAAGTCCTACTTTGACGATCCTCGCTTGCGAAAGATCTTTTCCTTTCAGGCACTCTATGCCGGGCTTTCACCTCTCGATGCGTTAGCGGTCTATGCCATTATTACGTACATGGATTCTGTTGAGGGTGTCTGGTTTCCTAAAGGCGGAATGCATCAAGTAGCGGTCGCCATGGAGGAGGCCTCCCGACTCGCGGGGGTCCACTATCACTACGGAGCACGAGTTACCCAGGTCGTACGACGCGCAGATGGGGTGAGAGACCAGGTTGAAGCGCTGATCGTTGATGGAATCGGTCGAGTCGATTGTGACGTTGTCATTGCCACGGCTGAACTTCCACTCGTCTATGACGAGCTTTTAGATGGGTTAACGACACCTCCGAAGCTCGTAACCGGTGAGTACTCTCCCTCTGCGTGCCTACTGCTGCTCGGTGTCAACCATGTCATGCCAGCCGGAACGACACACCATAATATCTTTTTCGGGCAGGGCTGGGAGAGCTCCTTCCAGGCGCTCTTACGTGACGGGGAACGCATGCCGGATCCTTCGATCTTGGTATCCGTACCGACCGTAACCGATCCTTCACTGGCACCGTCAGGCTCGAGCATCCTCTACGCCTTGGAGCCGGTGCCGAACTTGAGTGGTCAGATCGAATGGTCGGAGACCCGACAGGTCGTTCGTGATGAACTCGTTCAACGTCTAACCTCGTGGTCGCTCTTGCAGTCAACCGACTCGATTGTGCAGGAGAAGATGTACGACCCAACCGACTGGCTGGAAGGGGGAATGGCGATGGGAACCCCCTTTGGTTTGTCACATCGGTTCTTTCAGAGTGGACCCTTTCGACCCTCAAACGTCGACAAGCGAGTCGAAAACCTAGTTTTTGCCGGCTCCTGTACCGTTCCTGGCGTCGGAGTCCCGATGGTCATCATCTCTGGAAAATTGGCGGCCGACAGAGTAAAAGTCCTCTTGGGGTCGCAATGACGGATCTTGAACGCTCCTATCGTGAGTGCCGAAGACTTAACAAGCGATTTGGAAAGACGTACTACTACTCGACCCTGTTGCTTCCAAAACCTTGGCGTCCCCACGTCCACGCGCTCTACGGTTTCTGTCGATATGTGGACGACATCGTGGACGATCTTGGAGACGTTCCAGTCTCAGACCGTGTCAGAGCAGTGGAGAAGTTTAGTTCCTCCTTCTTTAGCGATCTTGAACGGGGCTCTTCAGAAGATCTCGTGCTTGCTGCCGTTGTCGATACGGTCAGGAAGTTCCAGATGGACCACGAACTGTTTCGTCGTTTTCTGCGTTCGATGAAGATGGACTTCACGATTGCAAGCTACGAGACGTTTGAAGATCTGCTCGATTACACAGATGGTTCTGCTGCGGTGATCGGAGAGATGCTGTTGCCGATCATCGCTTATGATCGTGAGGCGGCCCAAGCCGGAGCGAGGGATCTTGGCGTTGCCTTCCAACTCACTAACTTTTTGCGAGACATCAATGAGGATCTCGATCGTGGGAGAGTCTACATTCCACAGGTGGATATTCGGAGGTTTGGTGCTGGTGGGGCCTTGCAGACCCGTACGGCGAACGACTCATTCCGTGATCTGATTCGCTTTGAGATCGCCAGGACACGAGATCTCTATCGATCGTCAACTAAAGGCGATCAGTTCCTTCGACCTGAAGCACAGAAGTGCATCCAAGCTGCTCGCCAATTGTACTCGGCCATTTTGGGGCGCATTGAGTTACTTGACTTCGATGTATTTGCGACCCGAGCTGAAGTCCCCCGTTTTCAGAAGATCCTGGCCGTTTCGAAGCTCGCCATCTTCGCCAAATAGAGTTTTTGCCTGGAGGCGAATCCGCTTCGGTACGATGGGCATCAACATTCCATAGGGTTCTCCGTCAAAGAGATGGTGGAGAATATGAGCCCGCTTGAGTACCTCGAGTGGCCGAATCACTCCGACTTGGAAGAAGCGGCCGTGTATGTAGACGTCGTGGACGAAAGAGTAGACAGCGCCGTAGAGGGTGACGCCGATTCCAATTGGGACGAGGACCCGTAGCGAACTGATTGAGGTGCCAAGGGCCAGCATCACGATCGTAATAGCTGCGAACATGACTGGAAAGAGGTCATTGAGCTCGACTCTTGTCTCTCGTGGACGATGATGAGAGGCGTGCAATGTCCAACCCACTCCGTGCATGACATAGCGGTGAGCAAGGTAGGTGAGCGGCTCCATGAGAATGAAGACCAAGATCACAACAATAAAGGAAGGCACAGCAACTCCTTTCAAGCCCATTCTACCTGTTCCTCTACTCGGTAGTTACGCGCTCATAGGTCCACTCTCAGCTAGACCTTGTGAACCGAGAGGGCGTTAGGTCGCACCGTCGTCGCTCCCCAGACGTTTCCAGATAGAGACGGTGAGAAGGAGAAGGGCGAGCCCGTAGATGAAGTCTTCAACTGGAGAGGAGAAGAAGATTCGAATGCCGGAGAGGTGATGGGGCGAGTACTGAACGATTGGCGAAGAGAGTTTTGTGAGCCAGCCATCAACAAAGATCTGAAAGAAGCTGACAATGAGTGCGGCAATCCAGAACTGTGCAGTCTTGACTACCTTTGTGCGTAGAACAAATAGGTCGACGATAACGACGAGAGCAAGAGCGAGTACGGCTCCGATGGTGTAAGCGTGCACGGAGGTGAGCCTTACCGTTCTTCTAACGAGCTTCGTCGTTCGCGCAGCCAGTCTCCCCATGCCTTCACTGCCTCAGTAGATCCGCGCACGGCCCCGTAGGTCAACAGGCCGCAGGTGGGAATTACGAGGAAGAAGGCAACTTCTTCGATGGGGAGTCGCCCGAAGAGGTCGATTCCGGTGGTGAAGCGTTGGGAATAGTGCCACCAACCCCAAGAGATTGACGCGTAGTCAAAGACCGAGAATAAGAGGGCTACGGGAACGATTGTCAGCAGGAGCCGGCGCCACTGCCGATAGACACGGGCGCGGAGCGCAAGCTCCAGTGGGAGAGTTACGATCAGACATGCTCCGAGCAGAATCAAGTACTGGAGATGCTCCATATCAGAAGATAGGTTATCGGTAGTCAGGAAAAGAGTCTCCGTTGACGTAGCCTAATCCCGTGTTTCGCTTCCCAAAGGCCATTCGCTTGTGGTGCCTAGTAGCGCTCCTCGAGAGCGTCTACTTGGTTTGGCTTGGTCCGCTCGGGGTTGATATCTGGGCCCACACGTACTATTTGTCATTGCTAGAGCGGGGCCGGCTAGACCTCTGGAACTTTCGCTGGTATAGCGGTTCGTACGTTTTCGTTGGATACGGGATTCTCCCGTATCTCCTTGCCCTTGTCTTGACATTAAAAGGGGTGGAGTTTCTATCAATAGCGCTGACAGTCATCGCAGCTTTAGAGGTTGGCCGAAGGCTGCAGCATCGTGTTGGCTGGGCGGGACCAGTGCTTGTGGCGGTGACCTTTCCGCTGACAACAATGAGCGGTGCGCTCCCGTATCTGTGTGCGGTAGCGCTCTGCAGCTTGGCATTCGTAGCTGTTCTGGCTCGTCGACGTGTTGTATTTGCTGGGTGTGTGATTGCTGGTGTGCTCTGCTCTGCTCTTGCGATAGCTTTTTTTGGGCTTATCCTTCTGGCACTTTTAATCTCTGAATGTGCAGTGGTGGACGACGTCGGAAAATTGCGACGATTTATCGCCGACATGGCTCACGCTTCTCTGCGCTTCTACGTGCTTGTAGTACTAGCCGCATTAGCTCTGTTTGGCCTGGTCGATCGCGCTTTTCCGACGGGTGGTCGCTACCCCTTCTTCGTCTCAGATCTCCTCATGATTATCGTTATCTCGGGGCTCGTGGTTGCATCACTCTTTGTGGCTCCTCTCTCTCTCGACCCAACGCTTCGACGAGCGCTCCTAGCGGGTTCGGTACTCTACGCCGCATCGTCGTTGGTCCTCTTTTTCATACCGAGCCCCGTTGGGGCGAATCTGTCGCGTCTCTCGGAGTTCGGACTCCCTCTGCTTGGCCTCCTGATGGTCGGTGTGACGCGTAAGGGGTCGCAGGCGACGAAGGGGAGGAGTATCCGACCTGCAGCGATCTTCTGTCTACTTGCACTGGTGGTAGTGGTCGTACCTTGGAGTTTTACCTCCGTTGATGGCCCATTGTTTAACCCCAGTGCAGCGCGGACTGGACGTGCGAGCTACTGGAGTGGTGCTACTGCTTACCTTGCTTCGCACCTTCAGAGTGGACAGCGGGTTGAGCTCGTCGATCCAGCTTCTCATTCCGGTGACTACTTTTTAGCGCACGCAGGTATCTCGCTGGTTCGGGGTTGGTTTCGTCAAGACGATTTTCCTCTGAACGAGACGCTCTACTCACCTACGCTGTCAGCAGTACAGTACCTTCATTTTTTGCGGACACGAGCTGTCTCTTTTGTCGTCCTTCCAGGTGGACCGTATGATTTCTCTTCGCAACGAGAAGCGGCTATTGTCTCGCAGCATCCATCTGGACTTCGGCTCGTTTGGCGAAGAGGGTCGGTCGAAGTTTTTGCTGTTCGCCAGACAGACCCACTCATTTCAGGAGGCACAGTACTCGTGCTCCACCAGAGCACTCTGACCGTACGACTCGTGGGTCGCACTACCCACCTGATCCGAATTAACTACTCGCCCTATCTCGTACCGTCGCAGGGCTGTCTCGAACGAGTTGGACCGGGCCTCATGCGATGGGTTGGGGCCGCTGGCGGCGATCGGACAATCTCTTTCAACCTCTCGTTCGAACGGATACTTACCGAGAGTGTGGTCCCCGCAAGTCGAACCTGTTCCTAAGAGGCTTCGATGAGACAAACCCAACAAGGTCAGAATTGGTCTTAGAATTGTGGAAGGTTTCTCCGCCGAACTCGTTGCAACGGTGGAACGGGCGATTGGAGTGCATGTATGTGGCTTGAGCAGTTGAGCTCCCCGGACGATCTAGCTGCGCTCTCGTATGCAGAACTTGACGAACTGAGCGAAGAGATTCGGACCTTCATCATCGATGTCGTTTCCAGCCATGGTGGCCACCTTGGCTCAAATCTTGGTGCAGTTGAGTTGACCATTGCGCTCCATCGAATCTTTCACTCACCGCGAGATGTCATCTTGTTCGACACGGGTCATCAAGCATACGTTCACAAGCTCCTCACTGGTCGAAGCAAGGATTTCGAGTCGCTTCGACGCTCCGGTGGTCTCTCAGGATACCCAAATCGCCGGGAATCAGAGCACGATTGGATTGAAAACTCACATGCCTCGACAGCTCTGAGCTATGCCTATGGGCTTGCTGCCTCGCTTCGGCTCGGTCGTGGTCCTCTTCCAGGCTCAACTCAAAGCGCTCGAGACCCTGGAGCTCCTCGACGAGTCGTTGCCGTAGTGGGAGATGGAGCCTTGACCGGTGGAATGGCTTACGAAGCGTTGAACAATATTGGTCACTCTCAGTCAGAGATTACGATCATTTGGAACGATAACGGTCGCTCGTATGCCCCGACGATCTCGCGCTTGTCTCAGTCGATTACGAAGATTCGGCTCCACCCTTCCTATATCCAGGCCCGGAGCCGATTAGGTCGGATGATCTCGGAGATACCGGCCGTTGGCGGTCTTGCGTCATCGTCGTGGACGGGCCTTACCGGGGCGCTTCGTGAGGCCATCGAACCACGAGTGTTTTTTGAAGCTCTGGGCGTTCGCTACGTTGGACCGGTAGATGGTCACGATATCGCGGAGCTCGAGTATGCCTTGGAAGGCGCTTCGGGATGGTCCGGACCGATTGTGGTTCACGTCCTCACGCAAAAGGGTCGCGGATATGGACCGGCAGAGGATGACGAAATCAACTGCATGCATGATTTGAAGGCTCCTCAAGTTACCAAGGTCGTCGATGGAGAGCCGCTTCGTTCGTTCACGGAAGAGTTTTCCAAGTCCCTGATTGCGCTCGCACAGCAGCGCCCTGAAGTCGTTGCAATCACTGCGGCGATGCCTGGTCCGACCGGCCTCTTGGCGTTTGCCGAGCAGTTTCCCGACCGGTTCTTTGACGTCGGCATAGCAGAACAGCACGCTGCCACAAGCGCTGCTGGTATGGCAATGGGTGGCCTGCGACCTGTTGTGGCAATCTATTCGACTTTTCTCTCGAGGGCTTTCGATCAAATCAATCTGGATGTTGGACTGCATGGTTCACCCGTAGTATTTGCGATCGATCGTGCTGGAGTCACTGGCGAGGATGGACCGTCGCATCACGGGGTGCTTGATATTGTGCAGATGCTCTCGATCCCGAATATGGTGGTCTTTGCTCCTTCCTCAACGGACGAGGTTGGTGAGATGCTCCGCACTGCTCTAGAGCTACCAGGTCCGAGCTCCATTCGATTTCCCAAAACTCCGGGCCTCAAACGGATTGCGGGCGAGATTGGTTCGGGGTGCAATGCGCGGAAGATACTCGCAAATGGTGGTCGTTTAGCGGTTGTTGGCGTTGGAAAGATGGTTGCTCCAGCGTATGAAGTCGTGCTCGGACTCGTTGAGGACTCAGTTCCCGTCGACCTTTGGGATCCACGCTGTCTGCAGCCTCTTGACTCTGCTATGCTCGATGAACTCTCTAGCGCCTCCTTGGTGGTCACGATCGAGGATGGCTTAGTGCACGGCGGAGCTGGTGAGCACGTAGCGTCCTGTCTGCGAAGTCGTCGGCAGAATATCGTTGTGGTGAATCTCGGTCTGCCAACGTCGTTTCTACCGCATGGGAATGCTGATGCCCTGTTGGCAGAGTTGGGACTTGATGTTGAAGGAATCCGTGCAACGATCACGGCACATTGGAAGGTTGTCGAAGCATCTTCGGTGGGCTTAGGAGATGCCATCGAGCGCACGTGGGACGTGTGATCTCCTGTGGCTATTCTTGCGCAAGAGCGGCGACCAGACTCGGGACCTATGTAAGAGAGCGTGGCGAGTACTCGGGCGTTTGACCTGGTGGGTAGGACGCTTGTTCGAGTCGATAGTGCCTGAGCGTTCTCCCTCCGGGGTGGGGTTCTCATGGGACTCGATCGCAGTCTTCTGTGGACTCGTAGCCTGGTCGATACCTGGAGTTGGGTTCTTTATTGAAAAAGAGAGTCGGTCTCCTCGGGCTTTGTTATGAGCTCGGGCCAGTCGTTGCGAACCGAATTAACTCGAGGATCGGCCTCTTGGGCTCGCAGTGGAAGCGGTCGAGCGAGGTGCTCGAGGAGCAGAGGTTGAATCGGTTTGCCGTGCTCACCGATCCAAAGTGGGAGGGTCTCGGGAGTAAGCACGACCGGCTGTCGATCATGGATAGATCTGAGGTTCTCGTGTGCTGCGGTAGTGAGGGTTGCAAACTCTTGCTCTCCCGTTTCGTGATTGGTACGTGAGATGGCGGCTAAAAGGAGTATCGGCGAGGTTGGGTCGCTGATGAAGTACGGTTTCTTACTCGGCTCCACCGTCAAGCGCTGCCACTCGTAGTAACCGTTTGCAGGAACTACTTTGCGACCTTTGAGGAAGGCGGAGCGGAAGAACGATTTGCTCGCGATTGTTTCAATTCGAGCATTGATCGGCCTGAGCGATCCTCCTCCACTTCCGGCTCTGCTTTGGTGCAAGCCCCAGCGTAGGGTACACGATTGGAGCTGTCGGTTTTGGTTGCCGATGCTCTCCGGCAGCGGTTCGAGTCCGATGACTTGTTGCGTAGGAGCTACGTTATAGCGAGCAGGCAAGTTCACCGGTGCGCTAGAGTCGTATCCAGCTTCGTTGGACCGGATCGTTGCGAGGATCAGAGCGTATCCAGCGCTCGACAATGCATCAGAGATGTCATCCTCTGTGAGGGCTTGGACGAATCTGCCGCACATGCTCTGCAGTGTAGATCCTCAAGGGCACGACCGTCCTGTCGAGAATGCAGGAAGAAATAGTGGAATAGTACAACTACAGCGAAGGTTGAAGCCCATATGTCGAAGCAGAACCTGAAGGTAACCTCGTCGGAGGTGAGCGCTGCCTCCGTAGATGAGGATGACCCACAGCCTCGGACCTACACCCACCGAGAGATCATGACGATTTTTTCAGGGCTGATGCTGGCGATGCTGCTTGCTGCGCTGGATCAGACGATCGTTTCGACCGCCTTACCGAGGATTGTATCGCAACTCGGCGGGGTTTCGCATCTGTCGTGGATTGTGACTGCATATCTTCTGGCATCGACGATCGTTACCCCTCTCTATGGGAAGATCTCGGATCTCTACGGTCGGAAGAGGATCTTTCAGTTCGCTATCGTCCTCTTTCTCATCGGCTCAGCTCTGAGCGGACTTTCTCAGAATGTCTATCAGCTCATTGCGTTTCGTGCGCTCCAAGGTCTTGGCGGAGGCGGACTATTCGCTCTGGCGCTAGCGATCATCGGAGATATTGTTCCGCCGAGGGAACGTGGCCGGTACCAGGGTTACACAGGAGGAGTCTTTGCCTTTGCGAGCGTTGGTGGACCTCTGATCGGTGGTTTCTTGACCGACGCGATCTCCTGGCGGTGGATCTTCTACGTCAATATTCCAATCGGCATCGCTGCGTTGGTGGTCACCTCGGCAGTGCTGAAACTCTCTGTTCGTCGAGTCGAACACTCGGTCGACTACCTCGGTGCAGGGCTCGTTGCGGGTGGAAGCGGCGGAGTCCTACTGGTCACGGTTTGGGGAGGTGCAACGTATCCGTGGGGCTCGTGGCAGGTGATCTCTCTGTCGATCGTCAGTGTCGTACTGCTCGGTCTCTTTATTTGGCGTCAAAGTACTGCTCGAGAGCCAATTCTACCGCTGAAGCTTTTTAGGAACCGAACCTTCTCGGTCTCTTCGCTCGTCGCATTTCTCGTCGGCTTAGCGCTCTTTGGAGCGGTTATCTTTCTGCCCGAGTACCAACAGTTAGTTCTGGGCGACTCGGCTATTAAATCTGGTCTGGCGCTCACACCCCTCACGCTCGGCATCGTGGTTGGATCGGTCGGTTCAGGTCAGCTGACCACGAGAACCGGCAAATACAAAATCTTTCCTATTCTCGGTATGCCCATTTTGATCCTTGGGTTTGTGATTCTCTCTCGTCTAACTTTGACGACCTCGTACGCTCTGATGGCAGTAGCGATGGCGATCGTCGGTCTTGGACTCGGGCTCTCTATTCAGATTGTGGTGCTAGCGACCCAGAACGCCGTTGAATTCAAAGATATGGGTACAGCGACATCAGCGATTACCTTTTTCCGTAGCCTCGGTGGATCCCTTGGAACCTCTATTTTCGGGTCGATCTTGATCAATCGGCTGGCCTATAACTTCCATCGGTATCTTCCACCTTCGTCGGGAAGTTCGAAGATCTCGCCGGAGTCGCTAGCAGGAGCTTCGCAACTTAATGGTCTGTCGACAGCAGTTCGGAATGGAGTGCTGCAGAGTTTTGTGCACAGTATCGATGCAGTCTTTCTCTGGGCGGTTCCCTTCGCCGCTTTGGCCCTGATAGCAGCGATTTTCCTACCGGAGCTTCCACTTCGAAGCCGTGGGCCTGCCGTTATGGCCGAGTAAGGCGATTCACGTAATGAAGACTGTCGGTCGTCACTTTTCGCTTTGCGGGTGTAGCGGTGGTGCGAATTTCCTAACGAGCTACCTTTTGGATGGACGAGCTCGTTCAGTAGTCATGTTTGAGGATGTCCGGTGCGGCTAACGAGCGTTCTTCGACGGATGTTTAGCTCCTTGGCAACGAGAAACTTTAGAATCTATCTCATCGGTCAAGTGATCTCGAACACCGGTACCTGGATGCAGTCGATTGCGATGAGCTGGCTCGTAATACGTGTGACGGGATCTGGAGTGGACTTGGGCCTGGTCTCGGCGGCTTCGTTCCTACCGGTTTTAATCTTTGGGACCTTTGCGGGCGTGGTCGTTGATCGCTTTCCGCGCAGGACCATTCTGCTGATCACTCAGAGCCTGTTCTTGCTGCAGGCGCTTGGATTTTTTGTCCTTACCTACAGTGGCTCGATCAAATTGTGGATGATATTCGCACTGTCTCTCTTTTTTGGAGCGGTAAATACCGTTGACCCCACGGCTCGACAGAGCTTCGTAGAACAGCTGGCAGGACGAGATCGACTTCAAAATGCCGTGAGCCTCAACTCGGTGACCTTCAACGCTTCTCGTGCTGTCGGTCCTGCGATAGCGGGCATCTTGATTCTGACCGTCGGACTCTCCTATGCCTTTCTCTTCAACGCAATCTCATTCATTGCGGTAATCGTTGCTCTTTTTGCGCTTCGCAAGAGTGAGATGTATCCCTATCAGCCTCAAGTGCGGAGCAAGGGCCAGGTTCGTGAAGGACTGGCATACGTTCGAGAGCACTCCATCTTGGCGGTTACGCTGATCGGTATCTTCCTCGTTGGCACACTGGCATACAACTTCAACGTGACTTTGCCGCTTCTTGCGAAGTATACGTTTCACGGAAATGCCGGGACTTTGTCGCTGCTCACTTCTTGTTTTGGAGTAGGTGCGATCGCTGGCGGCCTCTGGACGGCACTTGCCGCGGATGCGAAGCTCGCCCGACTGGCAAAACTTGCTGCGGTCTTCGCTCTGGCCATGCTCGGGCTCACGATCTCTCCCAATGTGTGGCTCGCTTCCGGTGCACTGTTGTTGATGGGAGCCTTCTCGCTCGCTTTCATAGCTCAAGCGAACTCGCTCTTACAGCTGAACTCCGAGCCGGCCTTGCGGGGTCGAGTTATGGCGCTATATTCCGTGGGATTTCTCGGAAGCACCCCGATTGGCTCGCCGATCATTGGTTGGGTGGCTCAAACCTATGGGGTCCGGTGGTCCCTCTTGCTCGGCGTGCTCTCGATCGCAGCGACGGCCTGGCTCTTTCATCTTTGGGCCGTGAGGAAGAGGGTCGCTACTCTCGGTGTCGTTGAGGCCACCACGATCAGCTAGCTCTCCGAGCGTTCCTCGGCGTTCTAAGCTGCTCGTGAAGGCGCTGCACTTTTGCTTTGCAAGTGAGGGTGGACGAAAAGTCGAAGTTCTGCGTAGTCCTGAGTCGATCTGTTTGGACGTTAAACCTGGGTGAGTAGGGGGACTCTCAGTGTCCTACCTACCGTAATACCTCGATGTCTTGAGGTTACGGTTCCCTCTGTCATGACAGGTTGTCTCGTTGGGTGGCGAAGCGTGAAAAGGAGTCTGCCTTCGCCCTGGTTGCTTTGTGGGCTTGTGACGAAGTGTGGTACGAGAACCATGGGGTTGATCGAGAGTAAAGGATCGTCGAGGTCATGTGGAGTGCACCGGTATGCTTGAAAGAGCGGTGCTTCTCGTTGACGAGTCCGATCTCAGTGCGTTCTGGCGCTCGCGTTGAGGTCGGGGTGACTGAATACCCAAGTATTGTGGCACCGACCGGATAACGGGAGGCATCGTATCGATGAATGAAGATTTAAGTTTCGGTAAATACTTCTAGAGTCACCGGTCTCTCCATTTAAGTTGTGGTGAGAAGTGCGCTCCCTTCGGTTCGCAGGGATGTACGAGCGTGGCAGAGCGGTGCTCTGGCTGCACGGTCATTCGTGGCCTTGTCCTGCGTTTGACTACCGTCGTGACAGCAGGGAACCTGCTCGTGCAAGCGAGACTTGTGGCTATGTGATACCTCGCCCCTCTACGACGAGCGGGCCTTGTTTGGCTTGTGTATGAGGTAGCCTCGTGGTGAAGAACAAGCGAGCAAGCAGGGGTCGAACGAGTTGGTTGAGAGCAGGGAGGCGTCGCACGCGCAACCACGACCGCTTCGGATCGCCTTTCTTCTTTATCGTGGAAATCCTCACTCCGGAGGCCAAGGTGTCTACACCAAGTACCTCACCCGAGAGCTCGTTCGTCTCGGTCACTCAGTAGAAGTATTCTCTGGCCCTCCTTACCCAGAACTCGACGAAGCGGTTCGATTGACCAAGGTCCCTTCGCTCGATCTCTATCGTGAGCCTGATCCATTTCGCGTACCGCGTCTTAGGGAGTTCCAGACGCTCGCAGATATTTTGGAGTTTGTACTCATGTGTACCGGCGCATTTCCCGAGCCGCGCAGCTTTGGCTGGAGAGTAGCTTCAATCTTGGGACCCAGACTCGACGAGTTCGACCTTATTCACGACAATCAATCGTTATCTTGGTCGGTGCTGCGGATGCAGTCACGGGGAATGCCGGTGGTAGCGTCGATCCATCATCCGATTACGGTTGATCGACGCCTCGGGCTGCAGAGCGCCAGGACACTCAAAGAGACCGTTGGACTTGTGAGGTTCTATGGTTTTCTTCGGATGCAGTGTGCAGTAGCACGTCGTCTTCGGCGAATTATCACCGTCTCGCACGTTTCTTGCGCTGATATCTGCTCGGAGATGGCTGTCGATCGAAGCAATATCTCAGTTGTCCCAATTGGCGTTGATACCGATACCTTTAGGCCACTCCCGCTGATCGAGCGCCGAAAGGGACTGATTGTGACAACGGCATCCGCCGATGTTCCGTTAAAGGGACTGCGGTATCTCGTTGAGGCAGTGCGCTTAATAAAGGGTCGAGGCGATATCGAGGTTGAGCTGAAAATTATTGGTGCTCGTCGTTCAGACAGCGAGGTTCAGCGGATCGTGGAGCGCTATGGCCTCGAAGAAGAGGTGACGTTCCTCGGGACCTTGGAGCAGTTTGAGATGGTCGAGCACTACGCAAGGGCATCGGTCGCAGTGGTTCCCTCGCTGTACGAGGGTTTTTCGCTTCCGACGATCGAGGCGATGGCGTGTGGGACGCCCTTGGTCGTAACCGATGGTGGTGCTCTGCCGGAGGTGGTGGGAGTGGGCGGAGACTGCGCACTGGTTGCGCGTGCTGGCGACGCTGAGGATCTCGCAGCCAAGATCAGCGAGGTGCTTCTTGATCCGCAGGCTGCGCTCAGTCGTGCAGCTAACGGACTGCAGCGAGTCTTTGATCGGTACTCTTGGCGAGCTGCTGCGATCGACACCGTCGCCGTCTACGAGGAGGTAATCGACTCTCACCGGTCTCGGGTCAAGGCTGAAGATCGTCTGGACGACGATGTCGATGACATTACGGGCCTGCGCTGATGTTGACAGTTCGTCTTGAGCGACTCATGCTTCGACAAGGTTCGATGGTGCTTGATCTCGGAGCGGGTGGAGGTCGTCATAGCTATGCGGCTTGCGCACGAGGTTGTAATGCCGTAGCAGTTGACTTGCGTAGGGAAGATCTCATTGGGGCTCGGCGGGGCTTTGCAGAGTACAAAGAGATGGTCGGACTAGACGGTTCGCTGGAGCTTGACGTCGTTCAAGGAGATGCCCGCAGTCTGCCTCTTGGCGACTGTACCTTCGATGCGGTTATCTGCTCCGAGGTGCTGGAGCATATCGTTGAGGATACGTGGGTAGTTGATGAGATCGTACGTGTACTGAAGCCTGGTGGCCACGTTGCACTGACCGTTCCGCGCTGGGGGCCGGAGGTCGTGAATTGGTTGCTTTCGAGGGAGTACCACAGTGCTGACGGAGGCCACATACGCATCTTCACCCGTCGTCGTGTCCTGGCTTCGATGCTGGGTACGAAAAGTAGTGCGGTTCGCCTGCAGGGTTCTCACCATGCACATGCGCTGCACAGTCCCTACTGGTGGGTTCGATCGTGGATGGGCATCGAGAACGATCAGGCCTGGATCGTACGAGCATTGACGAAAGTGGTCGTCTATGAGATGATGCATCCCGGTGGATGGTGGACCAAGATCGAACGAGTTTTGAACCCACTGTTCGGCAAGAGTTTAGTTGTCTACGGTGTTAAGGTCTAGAAGTCCTTGGCGTCTCAACCTCAGCTTCGAATTGAGCGGTATGGTGAGTCCGCGTGTTCGGTGCTTTCGGCAACGGAACGCGAGCTGACTCTTGACTATCTCGCAAATCTGCAGCGCCCGAATGGGATGGTGCCATGGTTTGATGGGGGCCATAGTGACATCTGGAACCACTGCGAGGCCGTGATAGCGTTCTTCCTCGGTGGAAGGATCGAACATGGGCTTGCAGGACTCGATTGGGTCCGGGAGCGACAGCATCGGGACGGTTCCTTTGCTCACTACTACTTCGATTGCGGGGTACAAGAACCGCGTCGTGAGCTGAACTGTTCGATCTATCCCGCGGTTGCCGTGCTCGTGGCCACTCGGTTGCTCGATCGGTCATGGATTCTCGATCGTTATTGGCCGATGCTCGAACGGTCTCTCGAGTATGTTCTGCGCTATCAAGACGACGAGGGGCGATTTCCATGGGCAGTGGAGCCGGGAGGTCGGGCTATGTCTCGATATCTAAAGACCGGAAACTCTTCGATGCTCACGTCTCTTGACGCCGCTCTAGCGCTGCGAAGTGGATCGACTGCTTTCCGTGCAAAAGTACTCCGGGCGCGAGATTCCTTAGCAGAAGTACTGGTGCGATCGGAGTTTGGCGAGAGTTGGCTCATGGATGATAAGAGCGATTGGGCGATGGATTGGTACTATCCAGTTCTGGCTGGCAGTATTGATCCGGAGCTGACACGCGAGAAGACCCGTTATCTTCTGCGTCGTCACTTTGAGCCGGGCCATGGGATTCGATGCCTTGGCTCTTCACGGTGGGTTACCACTGCTGAGACTGCAGAGTTTGCCATGGCGTTGAGTCTCGGGGGCTCTTCCGATGCTGCTCGCTCGCTTTTGTCGCTTGTGGAGACACGGCGATCTGTTCACGGAGGATATCTCACCGGACTCTCACTTCCATCCGGTAACTCGTTTCCAAGTGATGAGTACAGTAGTTACTCTGCAGCTGCAGTAATTTTGGCCGACCACGTGATCTCTACCGGAGTGCGAGGTTCGCTCATTGATGCTCTCGTTGGAGGATATGACGGGTGATGCGTTGGTTCGGTTGGTTCCCTCAACGGTTCTTACGAAGAAGACCTCGCAAACTCCCGACTTCAAGTACCAGTTCGAACTCGCCACTGTGAAGCGCTGCGAGGAAGAGGCCGTACGGCACCTGTCCGCCATCTCGTGGGTCGGCGAACACGTCATGAATCGCAAGAATGCCACCGTACTTGACGCTTGAGACCCATCCATCGTAGTCGATCCATGCTGGAAGGGCTCCGTGACCTCCGTCGATGAAAAGCAGCGAGCTCGTCACGGTAACTGCGGCTGCGATCGTGCTGGATGCACCTACGAGGGCAACAACGGTGTCTTCAAACCCTGCGAGACGGATGGTCTGTTGGAAGGGTAGAAGCGTGTTGATTTGGGCGCTGTATGGCTCGACGAGTTTGTGATCCGTGTAAGGAAACGGAGGGTAGTTCTCCTCTGACCCTTTGTGGTGATCGATTGAGAGTACTGTGGCGCGCTCCGGCTGAGCTGCAGCGGCGAGATAGAGGGTGGACTTTCCGCAGTAGGAACCGACCTCCACGATCGGTTCACTTGCGGAAGGTCGTGATCGGCGGGCGAGGTTGTAGAGAGCCATTCCTTCGTCCTCCGGCATAAAGCCTGGAGTGGCGGCGATCAGGCGCCGTAGCGCCTCTTGCGGTTCCATAGGAGAGACCTTAGGTGCTTGCTTCACGGTGCTGAGCTCGTAAGTGGCCTTCTCCAAAGAGATGTGGGCAGTGGGTGTAGGAGTTCGTCACCGTCACCGGGTCGTGCATTGAGCTCGAGCCTCTCTCAGGTTCTGAGTCGCATGTCGTACTGCTTATACGTGAGAGGGAAGTCCCCTGATGATCGATCTCGTTTGGTATCGAAGAGATGGTAACGCTCGACGCTACAGAAGAGCTGCTCTGAGATCGATCTACTTCCACTGTCTGGAACTTGGAGGGCAGAGGTGTTGCGCTCCCGAGATGCAGAGGCGAAGATGCCTCGGTATTCTTGGGTGTATCGACTCGTGCAGGTCAAGAGATTTAATCCTTCGAGGTCGATGAGTCCCAGGTCGACGTTCGTATTGAGAAGGTTGGCCCCGACGGTTACGCGGTAGCTCTTTTGGTGCGCCGTCGTGAAAACCGTATTGACAGAGGCTCGAGGTGATAGCTGACCTGGAGTTGTCTCATGCTCGTAGCCTGGGTGGCATCGAGTGTGTCGAACTCTCCAAGATCTTGCACAAGCACTCGGATTCGGTCGGTCTCAGATCAGATTACTGACGATGTAGTACATCTCCTCAGGATCGGAGCTCGCTGATCAGGGCCCGCAAGAGTGAATTTGGTAGGACGCGAGTGGTCCGACGATTTTGTCTGCAAGGCTACGAAGGGGTCGCCGCTCTACAGATTTCATATCTTCTTCAAGATTCTGGGCCGTGATATCGAACGCTACCGTGAGCTAGGCCCACTTCTCCAATCGCTCGACGAACCGTGAACCGTGAACCGAAAGGTCTCAGGGGTCATGCTCCCTGATACTTCAGGTACTCGATCGATTTGTTGGCGTATGACTCTCGCAAGACGCGCGCTCATCGGGGCTCCGATGAGCGCGCGGGACGGTGGTCACCCGAGATCGATGTGACCACTCCTGCGCAAGGAAGCGAGCTGGCCAGTTGTCTGCGAGATGAGTGGATGGGTGATTAAAGTGTGCTGCAATCCGAACGACGTACTCTTAGGGAGGGTCTTTATTCCTCTAATGGTTTGATGCGCAAAGGGCGTGACGAGGGCATGCGCTCAAGTTCTCACGGTGTAGAAGCTCGACTTCGGCGCTCGTAATGGTTCTACCTGTCGGAGCGGACGAGGTGAACGCCAATGTATTCTTGCAGACCTCAAGAGTGCCATGATCTTGGCAGCGGAGATCATCACCTGTAAGCGAGCTGCTGCGATGAAGCGTGAAAATGCTGGCGAGATTACTTCCTCAGCGTGAGTGCATCACCGTACCGGCGCCGGCAAGGTAACGCCGTCTTGGCGGTTCGAATATCACTCCCCGAAGGGGATTGTGGCCTCCGGTCACTCACCGAGGAGGCGGGTTCGATGGCGAAAGCTGCGTGGGTGGGCGACGAATTCGGTTGATGGGCAGAGTTTGACGCCACTACTCCATTCTCGATCTAAGGCTTGTCAGCATCTATCTCTGCGCATCGACCAGGGTAGAGAAGGTCGAAGCGCCTGCTGGTGGAGCTCGGGATTCAATCAGGCTGAATCTGTTGCGCTACCGGGACCGTCACGTCAATCATTGAGCCGCCAGATGCTGATGAACGAGCGTATCGAGGGTCTCTTCGTGATAGGACGCTTGACGAACGGTAGACTTTTCTGCTCGTCCGACCTGGAGCGCGTTTCGCTCTGGGGATTCATCGTCCGCAATGCGAACACGGGAGCGCGCTCGACGATGGATCGGGTGAGGGTCCTTCTCAGTGGTCAATGGTCAGTGATCGTTCTCGATGATCCTTACGGAGCAATCGATTCGAGGCGTCCACTGTAGTTCTCTCGAAAGCGTAGGTTGAGTTGGTAGCGTTCGAGCGTTTGGGCCAAGAGCCGACCTCCAGTGCGTGGAGGATGGGCATCGATGAAGGCTACAACGGAGCTGGCGTGAGGCGCACTTCGTTCCCCACAGAGTGTTGGGATGCTTGCAAGCATGCTGACGTGGGCTCTGGGGGGGAATCGATCGGTTAAAAACTCCCAATTATCTACTGCCAGTTGAAACATTTCTAGTCCTGCAGTCTTGTTGGCGATGAGCCGAGCTATCACGCCAAAAGCATCTTGGATACGAACCTCTTCTTTGGCCATGGTAAAGGCTCTGGTCAGGAGGCTGGCGCTGTTGAACTGAGTCAATGCGTAGAGGTTTCGCAGGCGATCTTGGGGATCTCGAGGATGTCGATATCGGTCGAGGAGAAATGCGAACTCAGTGTCGTCTCCATGCTGAGCCACAAGATTCAAAATCGATGACGCAAGATCGGGTGCGAGGTGTTCGACTCCTGACATGTCGCGCCTGAACTGTTCGAGTGCACTTTCAATCACCAAAGGATCACCTGCAAGGGAACCGAGTGCCTCGAGCGCAAGAGCCCGGTTTAGGCGATCGTTTTGGCCGTCTTGCTCTCGAGGCTCGTAACCGACTTCATCGACGACTGGTTGAAAAATCTCGCGTGCCCAGTTCGCAACGTATTCCTGCTCGTCCGTCTGGGCTATCCGATGGACGAGATTCATGGACGAAGAGACGAGTTTTAGTACGTTTGGATCTCGTTCCGTTGCACACGCCCGAGTAAGGGCAACGTACTCGTGGAGGCTCTCATGCTCGGAGAGGGTCAGAGACCAGGTATCTGAGATTAAGTTGAAGCGTTCAAGGACGGAGAGCTCGCCGTAGTGGGAAGTGATGCGGGAGAGCAAGGTTGCGTCATAGCGTGTCCGAAATACACCGGCGCCTCCGGCGTTGATCACTACGGTACTGGACGGATCGTCGAGGACTATCGATGTGGTAGCCTCAGTGAGCAATCGTTGCTCGTTCCCGGAGCCTGTCTGGATTGAGACTGGTACGAACCAGTGACTCCCGATTGCACCGTTGTCATCGGTTGCTCTTCCGAGGAATCGAAAAGGTGTCTGAGAGAGTGTGAGTTGGTTGCCTTCAAGCGATGCGGAGACGAGCGGATGACCGCCTTGAAAGACCCAGCTCGTCATGATCTCGTCGATTGGTTCGCCGCTCGTCTCGGATAGGGCCCGCCAAAGATCGGACGTCTCTGCGTTCGAGTAAGCGTAGGTCTCAAGATAGTGCCGTACACCATCTCGAAATCGGTCGGAACCGAGATATTTCTCGAGCATACGGAGGACTGAAGCGCCCTTTTCATAGGTCAGAAGGTCAAACATATCTTCAGCATCATTGGGCGCTATCACTTCGTACTCGATAGGTCTCGTCGACGGCAAGCCATCGACGTCAAGCGCGGCGAGTCGTGTCATTCCGAAGGATTCCCAGCGTTTCCAGGCCGGGTTGAATGCGTCGCAGGCCAAAAGTTCCATGTAGGTGGCGAACGCCTCGTTGAGCCAGATACCGTTCCACCACTTCATCGTGACGAGGTCACCGAACCACATGTGAGCAAGCTCGTGGCAGATGACGTCGGTGACTCTCTCGAGTTCTGACTTCGACGCTTGTGCTTCGTCGACGAGCAGGACAGCCTCTCGATAGGTAACCGCGCCGAGGTTCTCCATTGCACCAGCAGCAAAATCCGGAAGTGCGATCATGTCGAGCTTCGGTGCCGGATAGGGGATCGAGAACCATTCCGCAAAAAACCGCAGCGCATGGGTACCGACTTTTTGAGCAAAGCTCGTGAGGTGCATGCGTTCTGGAATGGCGACCACTCTGAGAGGTACGCCTGATTCACTTGAAGGTGGCGTCGCCTGGAGTCGTCCGACGATGAAGGCTAGAAGGTAGGTCGACATCACCATTGTGGTTTGGAACTTCACGCGCTGTGTTGTTCCATCGTTGAGAACGGTCGTAGAGACCTCGGGGTAGTTCGATATGGCCATCAGTCCTTGAGGGACGTCGAGGGTCACAGCGAAGGTCGCCTTCATGGCGGGCTCGTCGAAGCAGGGAAAGGCACGGCGAGCATCGGTCGATTCAAACTGCGTCGTGGCTATCACATGCTCTTGGTCGTGATCATCGACGTAGGTGGAACGGTAAAATCCGGCGAGGTCGTCGTCGAGCACGCCAGAGAAGGTGAGTGAGATGCAATATTGGCCAGGTTGCAGTTCGTTCGGCGCGAGGAGACGAAGTATCTCGTGTTCCTGGTCAATCTCGATGCCAAGGCTGGAGAGTGGCTCGTCTCCAGGCTGGGACGATAACACTGCAGAGGTGATTTCGAGTTTCGAAGAGTTGAGCTCAAGGGTGGACAGAGGGACTTCTGTCTTTAACGAGATTGAGACCTCGCCATCGAAGCTTGCCTCTTCGAGATGGGGCTGAAGCGCAAGGTCGTAGTGGATTGGAGTCACGCCTTGTGATAAACGGTATGGATTGTTTTCTCTCACCCTTATCACGCTAACTCGGGCCCTTGATGCCGACGTCCCTCTGGTGGTATTGATTTTTCAGACGGTAAGGGTTTCACGAGGTTTATGAGGTGATAACGGTCGGGGGTGAGGATGACGTGTTGATGCAGGGTGTACGGCCAGGGATCGATCGCAAGGTGTGAGTAGCTAAGTACCGTGTTCGCGTGATGACGAGTGCGTGCGTTCACCCCCTCATCGTCTTGCCGTTCTAAGCTCGAGGGCACAGTGAGACCCAGGAGGTTCTGTGGGGATAAGTATCAATGAGGTTGGAGTCGCTTGCATCGGTGCTGCGATCGTCGATCTCATCGCATCGGTCGACGACGCTCAGCTACGTGAGATAGGACTTGTGAAAGGGACGACGGTTCTCGTGAGTGGACCAGAGAGCGATCGTCTCCGTACGCTCGTGAGCGTCGAACGAGAGATCGGCGGAGGCTCTGCTGCAAACACGGCAGTCGGCGTCGCTGCTTTGAATCATCGGAGCACACTGATTGCTCGAGCGGTAGGCGACACTTTGGGCAGGGTCTATGCGGATCAGCTTCGGGGCTGCGGAGTGAGCCTTGTGGACGACCCCACCGAATTGGATCTCGAAACCGGCCGTTGTTTGGTCTTGGTAACTGAAGATGGTGAAAGGACGATGGCGACCTATCTCGGCGCGTCACAGAACTATTTTCGCCAGGGAATCGACCTGGACTACCTTGTCAGATGTGAGGCGCTCTACTTCGAGGGATATCTGCTCGATTCCGATGGCGCCCTCGAGGGCTTGACGGCGGTTGCGAGAGAACTGAGGAGTCACCAGGTACCTGTGATCCTGTCGCTCTCCGACTCACTTCTCGTCGAGCGACAGCGGACCGCTATCGATCATCTGCTACGCTCGGGCGTCTCCCACGTAATTGGCAATGAGGCTGAAGTCGGAACGTACACCGGTTCCGATAGCAGTATCGCAATGGCGCAACACCTTCGTTCGATGGGCGTGTCTGGTGTGATAACACTCGGTGAGCACGGTGCTTTGGGCTTTGACGACAGAGATATCGTTACCGTACCCGCTGTTCCTGGCGTCAAGGTGGTCGACACAACTGGGGCGGGAGATCTCTTTGCGGCAGGATACCTCGTTGGCCTTGTCGAGCATCAGTCTCTTCAGGACTCTTTGAATCTCGGTACCCAGGCAGCGGCACATGTGATCGCACACTTCGGGGCGCGTCCTACTCGATCGTTGCGGGAGTAGCGGGGCATAGTTACAGGCGTTGGTGCGATGAGTCTGTCGGGAGTGGTGTCACGTTCGGTCGTTCGCTCGCTTTAACGAAGAAATGAGCGCCAGAGACTTCACAGGGTGCCTCGGTCGAAAGTGGGTTCAGTTCGAGCACGGTAGAGCTGGGGTACGTGAGCTGCTCTCTTCCTTTCACAGCCTGCGCGGTGTCTTTCCATGACACGGTGAGATTTGATAGTGATGCGCTGATGGGGCTGCGACGGCGACTCATGCGATCTTCCTTCGCCATGAGCAGCGAAGCTCCGCAGCCGCGCGCTGCTTCTGCACGAAGGAGGTGAGGTGGTTTTGAACAAGGGAGCTACGTGACCAGGTGCACAAAGTTTGAGAGCACGCGCATGCTGGCTAGTGAGAGTCCGATGAGCTGACTCGAAGGTCGTCAGGGACTGAGCCTCCTTAGTTCGGTAGCAGAGAAGTCAGACCGAAACAGGCGGGTTGTAATTGCATCAGCCTGTGCCGCTGAGTGTGGCTATCCAAATGATCGTGTCGTAACCGAAGTGAGTCCTCCTCTCTTGACGTAGGTCTAGTTCTCCGTGGTGACTGGGTCTCTCTTAGGTCAACGATGACTCTGTTCAGCCGATCGACGTTGGTATTGGTGATGTTACGAACTTTTTGATCTTTTGTATCGCTGATTTAACGGTAGCGAGAGATAGTCAGCGTGATGGATATCGTCGGGCTCGCGACTGCTCGTGCCACGGTTTCGTCCTTGACTTAGGTTTCGAGAATTTGGCCTAGGGTTAAAGGTGGTCAGAGCAGTGCTCAAGGGATCAAAGAACGAGGTGTGCGTGAGAACTGATCGGAAATCGCCACTCGATGGTGGAGTCATAGTACTTTTTGGGGCCTCAGGTGATCTGGCAAGGAAAATGCTTTTGCCTGCTCTCTTCTTGCTGCACCAGCGTCGTCGAGAACCGATCCGCCTAATCGGCGTATCCTCCACGACATATAGTGATGAGCAGTTTCGAGATCTTGCAGAAGAGTCCATACGTAAGTCGAATGAGTCCTTTGACGAGGAAGATCTCCGGTCATTCCTCCAAGGCGTGGGCTATGAAGCGGGGGATTACAACTCGATCGACACCTTCGAAAGGCTCCGGGAGCGAGTGGGACCCGAGTCACATGCCCTGTTCTACCTGGCAATTCCTCCGGCGATGTTCGCAAAGGTGGTCAACTCGTTGGGAGAGGTCGGCCTTTCTCGTCAAGGCCGATTGATCGTGGAGAAGCCTCTTGGCCGTGATCTGGTATCTGGTGATGAGCTCAATGACTCGCTGGTGTCGGTCTTCCCGGCAAATCAGATCTTTCGGATCGATCACTTTTTGGGTAAGGATGCTATTCAGAACCTCCTGGTCTTCCGCTTTGCGAATTCGGTCCTCGAGCCGCTCTGGAACAGAAACTTCATCTCTCGCGTAACGGTAACGATGGCAGAGGACTTCGGTGTTGAGGGTCGAGGTGCGTTCTATGAGTCGGTCGGCGCTATCCGAGATGTCTTCCAAAATCATCTTCTTCAGATCATCTGTCTCCTTGCGATGGAACCACCAATTTCGATGGAGGCTCAGGACATTTCAGATGAGAAGCTCAAGGTGTTGCGGGCGATGCCTCCCATTGCAGTTGAAGATCTGGTAGCAGGACAGTACGACGGGTACCGTAGCGAAAATGGCGTGGAGCCTACATCACGGGTGCCTACCTTCTTTGCTCTTCGGGCGTCGATTCAGTCGTGGAGGTGGGCCGGAGTCCCGTTCTACGTGCGCGCCGGCAAGGCGCTCAAAGAGACCGTGACCGAAGCGGTGGTAGAGTTCAAGCGTCCCCCAACCTCGATCTTTGGTGACGGTGTGCGGACAAGGCTTCCCGAAGCTAATCGATTGATCTTTCGTTTCAAACCTGATGCCACGATCTCGTTGCGAGTACAGGCGAAGACCCCAGGAGCTCGAGCTGTGTCGCATGAAGTAGATTTGAGGGTCTCGGAGTCAGAGAGTCAGGATCAAGGTTTTGAGAGTTACTCAAAACTGATCGAAGATGCACTCGACGGTGACCAGAGCCGCTTTGCTACCGAGGAGTCGATCCATGAGTCGTGGCGTATCGTCGAGGAGATTCTCTCCCCAGAAGATATTTTCCCTTATGCTCGTGGGTCATGGGGACCGCTCAAAGCCGACGTCTTGCTTGGTGAAGCACGTCTGTGAAGGTTTCTCGAGGGATCTCTGAGCTTTGAGAGAAGGGCCGCCCAGGTATGACGTCTCTTAGTGCTAGAGAGAGAACCATATCGTGACAAGTTCTCCGTAGAGAGCGTTGTAAACGTGCCGAGAGTGACAGTTCGGTGAATAATCCTTGATGAGAGTGGGTGCGTCGCGAATCGAAAGCGATGCTGAATTTTCTTTACTGAGTGCCGCTCGTACCTGCTGCCTTGCTGAAGGATTCAGTGTCCTACGGTCTAAGAGTCTTCTGCTGGGTTGTCATCTGGCATAATGTAGCTCAGATTGAGATCGGAGAGCCGAACTAGCAACGTGGCTAGCCACTGACCAATCGGAGCAAACTGTTTGTCAAAGGAGGTAGTGTCGCCCAAATCCTCTTCGTCAATCCTCAGAATTGCTTCGTAAGCGAACTCTGCGGTAAACTCATTGCGCTCGGTCGCCACATCGAAGTTGCGTTCACACGAGCTTCCTGTGAGGTCGAAGGCGCTCTCAAAAACCTCTGGTGATCGGCGAGGAAGTTGGCGGACCACCTCCTCGACGTTTAAGTCGTGTGCGATTCCGCCCAGGCGCAGAGCGATCTCGATGTCCACTTCGATTGGTTCTGCGAGCCCCTCTCCGAGAGTCCAGGATCGATAGGCCGATTGGCTCCACGTGGACCATTCAACCGAGATATCGGCGCGAACTCGGGGAGGATCCTCTTCTCCAGGGAGCGTGTAGGAGGTCTCAAAAGACAGATCACCGGCCCAGACATCGAACTGTAATCGCTCTTCAGTGATTGGAGCTTCCAGCATTGAGGTTGCGAGAGAGCCTTTGAGTGCGTTGACGAGATCGAGAAGGACGTGATCGAACATTTCTTGAGTGCGAGCTTTCCTGACTAAGGTGATAACTATGACGAACCCATGGCTAGATCGGCGGGTGCTTTCTATCGCACACCAAGGTGGGTCGCATGAGGCTCCCTCTTCAACAATATTCGCTATTGAGTGCGCCCTTGCTAACGGCGCCGATGGAATTGAGTTGGATCTTCATCCGACTCTAGACGGAGGTATCGTCTGTCTTCACGATGACACTCTTGAGCGGACGACGAATCTTGCGGGCTACGTTCATGACTTTGATATGGAGGACCTAGCAGAAGCTGATGCGGCGTACTACTTCGTGCTCGATTCCGGTGAGGCTATTGTCACTGGGGCGCCGGAGGAGGCTTATATCTACCGCGGACGAGTCGCGGAGGATCACCGCTTTGGGATACCAACTCTGGCAGAGATCCTCCGGGACCCAGCGCCAAAGCTCTTTAACCTTGATATTAAGGAAGATCTCGGTCCAGAAGGCAATTTCGAAGCTGAGCTAGGAACCATGATTCAGTCCACGGGCTCTACGGATCGGACCATCGTTGCGTCCTTTCTGCAAGAACCGTTGTCGAGATTTCGAGAGCAGTACCCCAACGTCGCTACCTCTGCATCACCCGAAGAGGCGTTGAACTTCTATCAGGGATTTTTGAGTGGAGAGAGACCTCCCTCGGTGGAGTTCGAGGTCTTACAGATCCCAGCGTCCTACGGAGGGATCGAGTATGTTGACCCTGGGCTCATCAGCTTCGCCCATGATTGTGGAGTTGCTGTACACCTTTGGACCATCAATGACGAGGCCGACATGGAACGCTTTGTTGGTTACGGAGCCGATGGTTTGATGACCGACCGGCCGTCGGTGTTGCGACGAGTACTCGAGCGCACTGAGTCCATGTGGCTTGGTGTCTGAGGAGTTTGGTCTAAGTGGCAAAAGTTCTGGTAGCAATGTCAGGAGGGGTCGACTCCTCGGTGGCCGCCTTTCTCTTGCGGGAAATGGGTCATGAGTGTGTTGGTGTCACCTTGAAGCTCTGGGGGGGAGAATCGGACTCGGGGTGCTGCTCGGTCTCGGACGTTGAGGACGCAAGACGGGTAGCCGATCAGATTGGAATCAAGCACACAGTGTTCAATTTCTCCGAAGTCTTTGAGGAGAAAGTTGTCGATCACTATGTCGATTCCTACGCAAGGGGGCGCACTCCGAACCCTTGCATCGAGTGCAATCGTTCGATCAAATTCGCGGCGCTACTAGAACGGGCGCAACGGCTTGGCTTCGACTATCTAGCGACGGGTCACTACGCTCGAATCGGTCGAGATGATGACGGTGCATTCCTGTTGCGTGGTGAGGATCGCGAGAAAGACCAATCCTACGTTCTCTCGATGCTACAGCGTGAACAGCTCGAGAAGTTGATGCTGCCGGTTGGTGACTTAGCAAAGCCAGCGGTGCGAGAGATCGCTCGTGCCCAGGGTCTACGAACGGCGAACAAACCCGATTCTCTCGAGGTCTGTTTCATTCCACAGCGCACCGGTCACGATATCTTCCTAGGTCGTCGGATTCCGCTGACGAGAGCTCGATTACAGGTGGGCGATGAACTCTACGATGCTCCGGAGGGAGTACACGTGGAAACTCTTACGATCGGTCAGCGACGTGGTCTTGGAACGGTCGGCGATTCCCGTCGGAGGTACGTGGTGAAGAAAGATCACGAACGAGGAGTCGTGACACTTGGAAGCGAGAGAGATCTTCACGTGCAAGAGCAGCGAATCGAATCGGTCACCTGGTCGCGGCCCTCCTATGCGACACTCGGCGCCTTCGAAGTTCAAGGTGCTGCTCACGGTCCAACGGTCGCCGCAGAACTCGTTGACGACCGACTCGTCTATCGTGAAGCTCGTCGCATGATCGCTCCCGGGCAGACGGTGGCGTTCTACGTCGAGAAAAAGGTGATTGGCTCGGCAGTCATCAGTGAGTAACGTGCCCGTCCCGGACCAAGAACCTCTCAAACGCATTGCAGAGTTGCGATCGCGCTTGAGGGATGCGAGCGATGCCTACTACGGTCAGGACTCCCCGATCCTCTCCGATGCTGACTACGACGCAATGTTGAGGGAGCTCGCTGCGCTTGAGGTGGATCAAAATCTCGCCTCAGACCCAACGTCTCCTACGACAACGATCGGCGCCGAACCCTCTGGTCGTTTCCCGGCAGTGCGACACTCGCGTCCGATGATGAGTCTCGATAACGTCTTTAGTCCAGACGAGCTAGATCGATGGTTTGATCGTGTTGAAGGCTCTCTCGAGGGAACGGGTCCTCTTCAAGATGGTGGTCCGTGGTACGTCTTTGAGCTGAAGATCGATGGCTTGGCGATCTCACTTCGCTATGATCACGGAACGTTGGTCGGTGCTGCCACTCGGGGTAATGGTCTTGTGGGTGAAGACGTAACGGCTAACGTGATTGAGATCGATGCGATACCCAAAGCATTGAATCGAGAATTTGGCGGATCTCTACCTCCAACGCTCGAGGTCAGGGGTGAGATCTACATGTCTCATTCGGCCTTTTCCGATCTGAATGAGCGTCAAGGACGTCAAGGGCTCCCGGTCTTTGCGAATCCCCGAAACTCGGCTGCTGGATCACTGAGACAGAAGGATCCCACTGTAACCAAGGAGCGGCAGCTATCGTTTTGGGCCTATCAGCTCGTTGACGATGAGGGCGTTGTACCCCTGTCGACGCACTATGAAGCCTTAGCGTTGTTGAGGGGGCTCGGCTTTCCAGTCAACGAACACGTGGTTAGGTTTCAAATGCGTAGTGAGGCCCGGCGGCTTCTTGACGTTTGGGAGCATGAACGCCACAATCTCGACTACGACATCGATGGTGGAGTAATAAAAGTCGATGAACTCGAACTTCGTCGTCAGCTGGGCTCGACCACTCGTGCGCCTCGGTGGGCAATAGCCTACAAGTTTCCTCCCGAGGAGCAGCAGACGCTCTTGCGTGAGATTCTCGTCTCGGTGGGTCGTACCGGCCGAGCGACACCATTTGCCGTTTTGGATCCAGTTTTCGTTGGTGGGTCGACCGTATCGATGGCGACGCTCCACAACGAAGATCAGGTACGACTCAAAGACGTTCGGCCCGGAGATGTTGTCATCGTTCGAAAGGCGGGCGACGTTATCCCAGAGATTGTCGGTCCGGTGCTGCACTATCGTCAAGATTCCTCGAGACCGTGGTCATTCCCAACGACCTGTCCAAGCTGTTCAACGAAGCTAGAACGAATTGAAGGAGAGTCAGATTTTCGTTGTCCAAATCGCAACTGTCCGGCGCAGGTCGTTCAGAGGATCGTTCAGTATGGGTCGCGCTCTGCGTTGGACATCGAGGGCCTTGGCGAGCAGCGGGTAGAACAGCTCGTCGAAGCGAACCTCGTGAGAGACCCAGCAGATCTCTACGATTTAACCGTCGAGGTGGTATCGGGTCTCGAGCGATTTGGTGCGCTCTCGGCTGAACAGCTCGTTATGGAGATCTCTCGTTCGCGGACTCGTCCGCTCGACCGTGTTCTAACCGGTCTCTCGATACGCCATGTTGGTGCGGTTGCAGCGGCAACGCTTGCGTCTCGATTTCCCCGTTTATCGGAGATACGCTACGTCGACGAGGAGTCGCTGCTCGCCTTGGACGGTATTGGGGAGACGATTGCTCGATCGGTGAGGGAGTACTTTAACGATCCAACGAATCGTGGTCTCATCGACAGATTGATCGATCATGGAGTGGGTGAGTACGTTGAAGAGAGCGAAGAAGCATTTAATAGTGGGGTCGGTGTAGATCTCACTGGCGTGACTTTTGTGGTGACCGGTGTACTGGAATCGATGAGTCGGGACGAGGCCCAGAGAGAGATTCGGCGGCGAGGCGGGAAGGTAACGAGCTCGGTATCGGCGAAGACGAAGTTTGTGGTTGCAGGACAGGAGCCTGGCGTTTCAAAGATTTCGAAGGCGGAGTCGCTCTCTGTGTCCATTCTTGACGAGACCCAGTTCCTTGAACTCCTTCGAGTCGGAGTTACACTTGCGCCGGATCGTGACTTTGGAGAACCTGAGGGTGTTTCGACTAAATCAAGAGAGCAGAGTGCTGGACAGCGTTAACATGAGTGCTGGAACGGTGCATTGGAACGGATTGAGTAGGGGCGATTGAGCGGTACCGGCGATGACAAGGTAGGCGAAGTCCTTGGTGGTCGCTATAGACTCGTGGCCCCGATTGGCGCGGGCTCTTCTGGAAATGTGTACCGAGGTCGAGATCTCAAACTTGAACGTGAAGTTGCCGTCAAGGTGCTCCATGGCGTGCTTGGTAGCGACGTTATGTTTCTCCGACGATTTCAAGCCGAAGCGCGAGCGGCCGCCCAACTGTCGAGTCCCTACATCGTTGCGGTCTACGATTCCGGAACCTCTGATGGACTTCCCTTCCTCGTTCTAGAACTCTTAGATGGTGGATCATTGCGGGAGCACTTCTCGTCGTCACGTCCGCTCTCGCTTCCTCAGATCGTGCGAGCATCGCTACAAGTTGCGAGCGGGCTGGCCTTTGCTCATGCCAAGGCGTACGTACATCGTGATCTCAAGCCAGCGAACCTCTTGTTCTCCGGTGGTGGGGATCTGAAGATTGCAGACTTTGGATTAGCCGTTGCGCTCTCCGCCGCAGCCCATACTGAGCCAGTTGGCGTACTAATGGGAACTGCGAAGTATGCCTCACCTGAGCAGGCGAGAGGCGTCGCCGTCGGTGCTCCAAGCGACCTCTACTCGCTCGGGCTCATCATGTACGAGGCCATTGCATTCAAGCTTCCCTTTGTCGGTGATACAACGTTCTCTCTGCTCATGGCTCGACTGGACCGTGATGTTGAGGCTCCAGCGGGATCTGGTGGTCTTGGAAGCCTCATCGAGCGCTGTCTTCGCAGTAATCCCGAGGAGAGAATTACCGCTCTCGAGCTCGTTCGTGAACTGGATCGATTGGCTCGAACGCTTGAACCACCTGAAACGATCTTGCCGCTGCACTCCCCATCGGGACCCTACGGCCTGCGCACGAGCGGTGATAACGATGGTGGTGACCGTACCTCGGTATTGGGGGTTTCAGATATCACCGAGCATATCGGTGGATGGCTCTCTCCGAGTGACGGAGCGGCGACTGCATATGCATCGTCCTTGTACGACCTCGAGGATGATAACGCCACGAGCGCTACGGACACTGCACAAATTCGGGCGACCACTACCTCGGTGGTTGCTGTGGATAGTGGGGCTTGGACCTCGATGACGGATGCGGCCGATGGCACGGTGGATGTCAACGGTCGAGGGGAACGAGATGATCGCCCAAGAGCTCGGCGCAAGCGAATCTTGTTAATCTGGGTCATCATTACGCTCGTCCTAAGTCTCTTGGCGGCGGGAGGTGCATATCTCTACGCCTCCCTGACGAGAACTACGGTCCCAAACCTGGTCGGTCTGTCGGTCTCGCGGTCCCGAGCGGTGGCGAAGCTGTCGGATTTGAGCCTTCTGGTCACCGGTCATCGGTACTCGCTTTCGATTCCACAAGGTGATGTCATTGGCGCTTTCCCTCGAGCCGGTGTGGTCGTTGCTAAGAAATCTATTGTGGATGTGACGCTCTCGCTTGGTCCTGCTCCGGTCAAGGTTCCACCTCTTGTCGGTGAAGATCAAGCTGAGATCGTTGCACAGTTGACGGCACTGCACTTCAAGGTGGCATTCACTCATTCGTACTCTGAGACGGTCCCCAGTGGGCAGTTTGTTTCTGCTCAACCGGCCCCCGGAGCGGTCGTGCAGTATGGATCTACCGTGCAGATCGTGCTGTCAAAGGGACCGGTTCCTCGCAAGGTTCCGAACTTGGTTGGTGACTCCCAGGGAACGGCAACGTCGGTGCTCGCAAGTGAGCAACTGGAGATCTCGGTGTCGACGCAGTACTCAAATACCGTCGCCAAAAACGATGTAATCTCTCAAGCCACGACGCCTGGGTCTCTGGTGCCGCGAGGTTCGACGATCGATGTTTCGGTCTCTCTTGGACCACACTACGTAACGGTGCCCAACGTGCTCGGAGACTCCCAGGCTGCGGCGGAGGCTGCGCTTCAGGCCGCCGGGCTGACAGTGGGAAGGGTATTTGTGACCCTTGGTAATACCAACGTCATCTTGACCTCTCCGGCTTACGGTACTCAAGTGCTGTATGGTAGTGCAGTGAGCATGGTGGTTGATTAGCGAAAAACCCTTTTCCCTCTTGCATCTCTGCCCGCGTCAGCGATCTCACATCACCTCGTTGGTGCGGGGAACGAAGGAGCTACTCGAGAGTGATCGCTTTGATACCTCCGAGGATATCGCCCCCGTCGCTCGGCGTCATCAGTGCTTGGAGGGAGAGAAGCTTGGTCATATCGCCCGTGACTCGAATCTTCCCTGCCATGAACGCCTCGATAGCAGCTTGAGGATTCCCATCCACGAAGATGGCTTTCGTCGTCGCGTAGTCGATGGTCACGGTTACCTCGGCGTCGCTCAGCTCGCCGAGCTCGAGATCGACGAACCCTTCGGTCGTTCGTACATAGGCTCGTAACTCGTCTTGCTCGAACGGCAGCTCGGTGACGATGAGATTCATCGTGATCTTGGCTTCCAGCGATGGACTCTCCGAGGCGTGCTCCTTGCGTAGTGTTCGGACACGCTCGATCCACTCAGGGGACAAGAAGAGAGACTTTTCGCTCATAGGAACCTCCACAACGTCAGTGATAGTGACCTTGTTGGCAAGCCTAAGGGAGAGTTCGATGCGGTCAGACCGGCTCGACTAAGGTGAGTTGGTTGTGAGCACGATTCATCAAGTCGCCTTTGTCGATCACCTACGATGTGTGGGGTGTCAACGCTGCGTTGACTGCTGTGCCGAAGTCGTCGATGCGATTCGGCTTCGACCGTATTGGGCAAGTGTGGACGCTGACCTTTGTATCGGCTGTCTCCGGTGTATTCCAGTCTGCCCGACGGGTGCAATAGGTGTAGTGGTGAGTCCTTGTATCGCAGGGTTGTGATCATCGACGAAGCATCTCTGAACGACGTGCTGATCTTTCAGGTCTGCAGCCGGTCGCAGAGTTGGAAGCGAACCTCATGGAGGTACCGTCTCCCGAGTTGGTCTCGATACTTCCCCACGGTGGAACGATGACCCGAGAGGTCGAGAGCGCTCTCGCTTTGGCGTATCGTTTGGAGTGATCAAAACTCGGCGACTGTACGGTCGAGAAGTGCTGCGCTGGGAGAGAAGGAAGACGATACGATAGCTTTCAGTGTTGAGTTTCGTCTTGGGCCAAGACGGGGAAGCTGGGGAGATGTCAGAGGTAACCGTTCTCGTAGTTCATGGCTTTACTGGATCTCCTCAATCTTTTGAGCTGCAGATCGCCAGTTTTGAAAGACAGGGTTATGAGGTCATTGCCCCGACGCTTCCTGGTCACGATAGCTCTCCTGAAGAGCTCGCCGAGCTTCGCTACGATGACTTTTATCGCTCTCTCCACGCGCGGTACCATGAACTCTCCGATCGCTCGAATCTCTTCGTCATGGGTCTGTCGATGGGCGGGACACTGCTCTGTGACCTTTTGACGAAGCACCATGAACCGGCGGGGGCCATCTTGGTGAATCCGCTGGTCGTTCCGCCTCACGAGTCGTACATCGCAGTTGTTGAGGAGATGCTCGAGGGAGGTACAGTCTTTGTGCCAGGGATTGGCTCGGACATCAAGAGAACAGATCGCTCCGAGCGAGCCTATGACCGAACCCCACTTGCTCCTGCTCGGTCGCTTTTCCGGGCAACCGAACTCCTCCAAGGTCGTCTCGGCGACATTACGACCAAGACCCTTCTGTTCTCCTCTCGAGAAGACCACGTAGTACCTGTCGAATCCGGCGAACTACTGGCCCAGGTCTGCGGTGACCTTGTAGACCGGCGAGTCCTAGAGGACAGCTACCACGTAGCAACGCTCGATTTTGATGCTGAGCGCATCTCGGAGGAGAGTATTGAATTCATTGAAACGTTAAAGCTCTGAGAGAGCTCTGTCGTTCGGCGTGATTGCGTCGAGCTACTTGCATTCCGGAGCAGAATTCGGTGATCGGTCTGGCCCTCTGTATGATGATCTCGCATAGTCACTTGGTGTTGAACGTAGGATGGGTGCATGGCATTGAAGATCACGAGGGACGAGGTCGCGCACGTTGCGTTTCTGGCTCGTCTATTGATCGATCCCTCTGAGATCGATCAATATGCTGAACAGCTTTCGAGCGTTCTTGAGCATGCGGCCGATATTGAGGCGCTCGAGTTGAACGATGTGGAACCGACCTTTCGTCCGATTCCACTTGAGAACGTGCTCCGAGAGGACGTTGTCACGGTGTCGCTGCCTCGGGATACGGTACTTTCTCAGGCTCCCGAGACTGCGCAAAACATGTTCTTGGTACCGAAGATTCTGAGCGAGGCCCCATGACTGCCGACCCGTCGATCTTCGAGGTCGCTCGTGCGGTTCAAGACGGTAGTCAGGCCTGTCTCCCCACGGTAGAGGCGATACTGGCGACTATTGCGGCCCGTGAACCAGAGATTCGTGCCTTCTTGTTCCACGATCCCGAGCAGGTGTTGCGAGAGGCCCAGGCGATTGACGACCGGGCTCGTGCTGGCGATGTTGTGGGTCCTCTTGCCGGAGTCACGGTCGCCTTGAAAGATAATCTCACCACTGAAGAAACTCCAACAACCTGTGCATCGAAGATATTAGAACATTGGGTGCCCCCGTACAGTGCCACAGTTGTCGAGCGCCTGCGTGCTGCGGGAGCAATCGTCATTGGTAAGACCAACCTCGACGAGTTTGCAATGGGGTCTTCTACGGAGAACTCTGCCTTTCAAGTTACGAAAAATCCGCTTGATACCACTCGAGTCCCAGGCGGTTCGTCGGGGGGCTCGGCCGCTGCGGTAGCGGCTCGATTTGCTCATGTAGCGCTCGGATCGGATACAGGAGGCTCGATTCGCCAGCCTGCAGCTCTCTGTGGGGTTGTGGGCTTCAAGCCAACGTACGGACTCGTCTCACGTTACGGACTTATAGCGTTTGCATCTTCGCTCGATCAGATCGGTCCATTTGGTCGATCTGTCGAGGATGCGGGTGCTCTTTTTGAGATTATTGCCGGTCACGATAGCAGAGACTCAACAAGTCTTGACCGACCCGCTCCTCAGGTCCTTGATCGTAAGGACCGTGGCGTTGAAGGTTTGAGGGTCGGCGTTGTCGCCGATCTGGTGAACTTTTGTTCTCCAGACGTGGTTCGACGCTGCCGAGAGGCGGCAGACGGGCTTGCACGGGCCGGCGCACTCGTCGAAGAGGTTTCGGTTCCAGCCACCACCTTGGGACTGTCTGCGTACTACATCATTGCACCCGCAGAAGCTTCTTCGAATCTGGCTCGCTTTGACGGCGTGCGGTTCGGGCTGCGAGAGGAGGGCGCCGATATGACGGAGACCTACGTCAAGACTCGGTCGGCCGGCTTTGGCGCGGAGGTAAAGCGTCGAATCATGCTCGGGACCTATGCCCTCTCCGCTGGGTACTACGAGGCGTACTATGGAAAGGCACAGCGAGTTCGAACCCTCATCATTAGGGCGTTCGATGAGATATATCGTCGATTTGATCTCCTGCTCTGCCCAACCTCTCCCACGACGGCATTTCGCACCGGTGATAAGGCCAACGACCCAATGGCCATGTATCTCAACGACGTCTGCACAATTCCATCGAGTCTCGCTGGACATCCTGCTATGAGCGTCCCCTTCGGCGAAGGGGACGATGGTCTACCAGTTGGAGTCCAGCTCTTAGGACCGGCTCTCTCTGACCCTCTACTCTTTCAGGCTGCATTCGTTCTGCAGGAGATGGCGAACGAGCACAAGCGGCTCTCTGCAGCTCGTTTGGATCGTACTGACCGTGGAGGTGACGTGTGAGCGGTAAAGATGACACGATGTTTGAAGAGATCTCTGATGCTTGGGAACTTGTGGTGGGTCTTGAAGTTCATACCGAGCTCAAGACCACGACCAAGCTCTTCTGCGGTTGTTCGAATCAGTTTGGTTCTGAGCCGAATACCAACATCTGCCCGGTCTGTCTTGGCCTACCAGGCTCGCTGCCCGTCTTGAATCGACACGCTGTTGAGCTCTCGATTCGAGTTGGTTTGGCCCTGAACTGTACGGTTCAGGCCTCTCTTTTCCATCGAAAAAACTACTTCTACCCTGATATGCCTAAGGACTATCAGATCTCCCAGTACGACTTGCCGCTCAATATTCGCGGTCACCTCGTGTTACCTTCTGGGCATCGTGTCGGTATCGAGCGCGCCCACATGGAAGAGGACACGGGAAAGAGCTCCCATCTCGGCGGTTCGGGACGCATCTCATCGGCGTCAGCATCGCTCATTGACTACAACCGATCGGGCGTTCCTCTCGTTGAGATCGTGAGCGCTCCCGATATCCACACTCCCGAGCAGGCTCGAGAGTACGTCTCTGAGCTGCGTTCGGTCTTGGTCGCAGTCGGTGCTAGTGATGGAAAAATGGAGGAAGGTTCTCTTCGGGTCGATGCAAACGTTTCGGTTCGCCCGAGGGGGTCGACGGAACTTCGGACACGATGCGAGATAAAGAACTTGAACTCGCTTCGTTCCTTGGGGCGCGCAATAGCCCATGAGGCGAATCGACATATTGCTCTCTACGAGAGTGGTGAGAGTCCGACGCAACAGACTCGATTCTGGGATGAGAGTGGTCAAGTAACCGGGGCGCTGCGAACGAAGGAGGAGGCGAACGATTATCGGTACTTTCCCGAGCCAGATCTCGTACCGCTTGCTCCAAGTCAAGAGTGGATTCAGTCGATTCGGGACACTCTCCCGGAGCTGCCGCAGCAGCGTCGCGAGTGGGTGATGGATCTCTGTGGCGAAGCAACGACTAATGACCGCATCGAGACCGCTATCTCCGATGAGCTCTACCCATTTCTCGTTGCGACCCTTCGATCCGGTCTGTCACCGCAGCGAGTAGTTGCTCGCACGTCTAACGAGCTTGCTGCAGAACTGCCGCTGCCGAACTACTTCTCCACAGAACGCTTCGTCGAGATCTGTTCGCTCGAGGAGCGTGGAGAACTGACGCCGACGCAGGTGAAAACTCTCTTGACAGAGGCGACCCACGACGATGCTCCGATTAGCGAACTGATAGCTCGACTCGGTCTGGTTGCAATCTCGGCGGACTCGCTGGCGGAGATCGTCAACTCGGTAATCGAAGAGTCTCCGGCTGAGTGGACTCGTTTTGTTGAGGGCGAGCAACAGCTCCGTGGGTTTTTGGTCGGCAAGATCATGAAGGCCTCGAAGGGCAAGGCAGACGGCAAAGTGGTCGGTGAGATGCTAGTCGAACGAGTTTCGGCCGCAAAGAAGGTCGGGTAGCGTCTCTCCAGCTTCGCCTCGAGCGAAACCAAAAGAGCGAAGACGAAGTACGGACTGTAGAACAATGGTCGATGTGGTAGCGGTGTGGGACCGTCGAGAAGAGGAGTGGAGTATCAGTGGTGCAGGAGAACGATGTGAAGATCAGAAGCTTCGAGGTGACCGAGGGCTTTCGCAGAGCACCTGCACGCGCCATGCTCCGTGCCGTTGGCATGAAGGACGAAGACTTCTCCAAGGCTCAGATAGGCGTTGCGTCCTCTCACAACGAGGTGACTCCTTGTAACCTGCCGCTCCGTCCGCTCGCGGCACATGTCAAAGACGGCGTCTTTCAGGCCGGTGGTTTTCCGCTTGAGTTCACGACGATCGCAGTCTCCGATGGGATATCGATGGGTCATGAAGGCATGAGAGCTTCGTTGGTCTCTCGTGAGATTATCGCCGATTCGGTCGAGATCATGATGCACGCTGAGCGCCTCGATGCCTTGGTGACGCTTGCGGGTTGTGATAAATCGCTACCGGGGATGCTCATGGCAGCGGCGCGTCTTGATCTGCCTTCGGTCTTTCTCTATGGGGGTTCCATTCTCCCTGGCCACTATCGAGACCAAACACTCGATGTGGTCTCGGTCTTTGAGGCCGTTGGCTCTGTGGCGGTGGGTGAGCTCACTGAAGAGGAGCTTGGAATGATCGAACGCGCAGCCTGTCCAACGATCGGTTCGTGTGCTGGAATGTTTACGGCCAACACGATGGCCTCGGTGGGCGAGGCGCTCGGTATGTCATTGCCCGGCTCTGCATCGGCCCCAGCTGTCGACCGTCGACGAGAAGACTATGCGAGGGCTTCGGGCGTCGCCGTGATGGAGCTGCTTCGTTCGGGCATTACTGCGAGACAGATCATGACTAAAGGTGCGTTCGAGAATGCAATCGCGGTGGTGATGGCTCTTGGGGGCTCTACCAATGCGGTGCTGCATTTGATGGCGATAGCCTTTGAAGCTGGAGTTTCGCTCGAACTTGATGACTTCAATCGCATTGGTGCTCGGGTTCCTCACATCGCTGACACGAAGCCACATGGAAAGTTTCACATGACCGATGTCGACCGAATCGGAGGGATTCCAGTGGTGATGGCGGAACTGCTTGAAGCTGGTCTGTTGCACGGAGATGAGATAACGGTGACGGGGCGTACCGTTGCCGAGAATCTCGAAGCGCTCGATCCGCCACAACCTGATGGCGTAGTCGTTCACGGACTCGATGATCCAATACATGTCATGGGTGGAATCGCGATTTTGTCCGGTTCGCTCGCTCCAAAGGGCTCCGTTGTCAAGGTCGCCGGTATCGATCAGCAGCAGTTTCGAGGTGTAGCCCGAGTCTTTGATGGTGAACAGGCTGCTCTCGATGCGATCCTTGCCGGTTCGATTGAGCCCGGATCCGTCGTAGTGATTCGCTACGAAGGACCAAAAGGCGGCCCAGGCATGCGAGAGATGCTAGCCGTAACCGGTGCCATGAAGGGTGCAGGACGGGGATCTGACTGTGCTCTAGTCACTGATGGACGTTTCTCGGGTGGGACCCACGGTTTCTGTGTTGGTCACGTAGCTCCAGAGGCGATCGATGGAGGTCCGATCGCTTACGTTCAAGACGGAGACATCATTGACATCGATGTCGCAAACTACAGTATTGAACTCAATGTCGATGCGGCCGAGCTCGAGCGCCGAGCGCATACCGTTCGAGCTCCTGAAGCCCGCTATCGCACTGGTGCCTTGGCAAAGTACGCACGTCTTGTACAAGGTGCAGAGGTCGGTGCGGTTACAAGTGCAGAGGCGTTGAACTAGGGTATGGTGAAGGTCTCTGACAAGTTGTGTCGGCAGAGCTGTCGTTGCACCAAGCACTCCTGCGGTTTAGGAGCGCTTGAGACCTCCCGGAGGGAGGTCTTTGCATTTCTCCGGGAGATAGTGAGATGAAGCTGACAGGAGCGCAAGCGCTCATCAAGTCGTTAGAACTGCAAGGTGTCGAAGCAATCTTTGGCCTGCCGGGTGGCGCGATCCTTCCCGTCTACGATCCTTTGCTCGAGTCTTCGATTCGCCATATCCTCGTGCGTCACGAGCAGGGTGCTGGCCATATGGCCGAGGGCTATGCGCAGGCCACCGGTCGCCCGGGAGTGGCGATGGTGACATCGGGACCGGCGGCGACCAATATCGTGACGCCGCTCGCCGACGCATACATGGACTCCATCCCGTTAGTTGTCATCACCGGACAGGTGGCAGCCTCGGTGATCGGTAGTGACGCCTTTCAAGAGGCCGACACCACGGGAATCACCATGTCGATTACTAAACACAACTGGTTGATAACTGATCCATACGACATCCCTCGGATCGTGCGAGAGGCATTTCACGTCGCAACTACCGGTCGGCCCGGTCCGGTCGTCATCGACTTCCCGAAAGATATTGCGACCGGTGAGTTGGAGTGGTATTGGCCCAAGTCGATAGACCTTCCAGGGTATCGACCGACAACAAAGGGTCATCCAAAGATGATTCGTGAGGCGTTATCTCTCATTTTGCAAGCGGAACGCCCAGTCATCTACGCTGGTGGCGGGGTTATTCGAGGTCGTGCCTGTGAGGAGCTGGTAGCGTTCGCGGAGCGGACCGGCATTCCAGTGGTGACGACCCTGATGGCTCGAGGCGCAATTCCTGACTCCCACCACCTCTGTCTAGGCATGCCGGGTATGCACGGCAACTACACGGCCGTCACCTCGCTGCAGCGAGCGGATCTCTTGATTACCCTTGGAGCGCGCTTTGACGATCGAGTTACGGGCAAGGTCAGCGCGTTTGCACCGAACGCCAAGGTCATTCATGTCGATATCGATCCGGCCGAGCTCGGAAAGATTCGGCGACCCGACGTGCCTATTGTTGGAGACGTGCGGCAGGTTGTTGCGGAGTTTCTCCGGGGGCTTGGTGAAGGAGATCTCGGCCAACAGGCCGATCTTGCGCCCTGGTGGGCACAGCTCGAGCAGTGGCGAAAGGCGTACCCATACACCTACGATCGAACCAATGAAGCTCCACCAATCAAACCTCAATTCGTAGTGGAGACCTTGAATCGGATGGCGCCTCCAGATACGATCCTCGCCTCTGGTGTGGGTCAACATCAGATGTGGTCGTCGCAGTACTGGAGCTTTGAAGGCCCAAATCGGTGGATTAACTCTGGCGGTCTCGGAACAATGGGTTTTGCGATTCCTGCCGCTATTGGAGCCAAGGTCGGTCGTCCCGAGTCGACAGTTTGGGCGATCGATGGTGACGGGTGTTTCCAGATGACGGCTCAGGAGCTCGTTACTGCAACGACCGAGCGGATCCCGATCAAGGTAGCGATCTTGAACAACGCTTATTTGGGCATGGTTCGCCAATGGCAGGAGATGTTCTATGAGGAGCGATACTCTGAGGTCTACCTCTCTCCCGACCTGCCAGACTATGTGAAGTGGGCCGAGGCGATGGGGTGTGTCGGCATGAAGGTCGAAGACCCAAGTGAGGTGGAGTCGGCGATAGCGAAGGCGAACTCGATCGACGATCGACCGGTTGTGATTGATTTTCGCACCGATACCTCCGAGAAGGTCTTTCCAATGGTGCCCTCAGGTCACTCAAATGACGATATTGTCCTCGGTTAGGAGCTGACTATGGCCGCTGATTCGCCGTCTTCTCTGGTGCCGATCGGAGGAGCTATCCGCACTCCAAAGGAGTTTCGTCACCATATTCTCTCTGTCGTTGTCGAGAACAAGACCGGTGTGCTCGCGAGAGTAGCGATGCTGTTCTCTCGTCGGGGCTACAACATTTTTTCGCTAGCGGTTGCGCCGACCGATGACGAGCGCTTCTCGAGGCTTACGATCGTCGTTGACGTTGACACCGCTCCGCTCGAGCAGATCACGAAACAGCTCCATAAGTTGGTCAACGTAATTCGAATCTCTGAGATCGACCCTTCTGAGGCGGTCGAGTGTGAGCTGCTTTTGGCGACCGTTCAGGCGGATGCAGCTACGCGAGCCCAAGTCATCGAGCTCGTCAATCTTTTCGATGGTCGAATCGTTGATGTAGGATCGTCCAAGCTGACCGTGATGGTGGGATCGTCGCCTCACAACCTTGACAACTTTGAGTCGCTTTTATCGGAGTACGGCATCAGCGAGATTCAGCGAACCGGTAGAGTAGCTCTACAAAGATTAGAGATGCCCACCTCGAAGAGGCGGCAGAGCAGAGGAAGGGTCTCCTAGTGGCCAAGTTGTTCTACGAGTCCGATGCGGATCCACAGCTTATTCTTGAACGTCGAGTTGCGATCATCGGCTACGGCTCCCAAGGTCACGCGCACGCTCTGAACTTGCTCGAGAGCGGCGTCGATGTCACCGTTGGCCTCAAGGAGGGTTCGTCATCTCGGGAGAAGGCGCTTGCGTCTGGGCTTCGGGTTACTTCTGTGGCTGAGGCCAGCGCATGGGCAAATCTCGTCATGATTCTCGCTCCGGACACCTCACAGCGAGAGATCTATGAATCTGAGATTGCACCAAACCTCCAACCGGGCGATGCTTTAGCATTTGCACACGGGTTTAATATCCGCTATGGGCAGATAGAGCCCCCGGCCGATATCGATGTCGTCATGATCGCTCCAAAGGGTCCGGGCCACCTCGTTCGACGGACCTACGAGGAGGGAGGGGGTACTCCGTCGCTTATTGCCGTCGCTCAGGATGCTAGCGGTGGAGCTCAGGCCCTCGCTCTCTCCTACGCTTGGGGCATTGGGTCGACCAAGGCCGGTGTGTTGGAGACAACGTTCTCGGAGGAGACCGAGACCGATCTCTTTGGCGAGCAGGTAGTCCTCTGTGGCGGACTCGCAGCTATGGTTCAGGCCGGATACGAGACTCTCGTTGAGGCTGGATATCAGCCAGAATCGGCCTATTTCGAGTGTCTGCACGAGTTGAAGCTCATCGTAGATCTCGTGTACGAACATGGACTCTCCGGTATGTGGTTCTCAGTATCAGAGACAGCCGAGTACGGTGGTCTTACGAGGGGTTCGAGAGTTGTGACCGATGCAGTCAAGGCGGAGATGCGATCGATTCTCTCTGAGATTCAAGACGGTCGCTTCGCTACGGAGTGGATAGCGGAGAACGAGGCTGGCCAGCCGAGCTTTAATCGACTTCGTAAGGCCTCCGCTGAACATCCGATCGAAGAGGTGGGAAGAAAGCTTCGAGCCATGATGCCGTTTCTCGCTTCGGCACGAGATATCAAGGGTGTGTCAGGGGGCTAAAGCGACGTGAGTCCTCGCTCGAGATCGCTCTCTCCTCGGCGTAGTCGAGGTGGGAACGGTACTCCCAGTGATCGAGTGGTCTGGTCGATCGTTGCGCTCATTCTTCTCTTTCTCATCTTCTTCCGAGTTCATGGATCAGAGGCATCGCCGGTTCAACAGCGGGCGTTGTTGTGGTGGATTGCTGCAGTTGTACTCGTCGGACTCGTGATCGAGCTAGCTGAAGCCGCAGCAGACGGCCGAGCAAGAGCCAGTTCGGGTTTTTGGTTCGCTCAACAAGTTGTGCCTGAAGGCTTGGGGAGCGAGGAGACACGTTCCTCGTTCGCAACGACGACGGGCACGTACGGCTCTGCGCTGGTTGTGGTCGATCTCGTCCTGTCGGCCGCTCTGTGGAAGTGGTCTCGACTCTCACCTTTCACAGTGGTGATAGCGACCACCGTTGGACTGGGGCTCCTGCTTTGGGGTGCGCGGCCGAGCAGGGCTGCTGTGAAGATGACCGGTCACCTCGTTCCGGCTCTCCGAGGTAGACGCAGCGCAGTCCTACTGACGATGGCGCTGGTGCTGATTGTTGAGCTTGTACGGCTTCACATCCCCACGAGCAACGGAGGAGTCGTTAGCTCGGATCTCGCTGCGGTGGTGGGTGTTGTTGGGAGCGGAGTCGTAGTCGGGCTCTTGATAGCGAGCGGTTCTCTCGTGCGTCAGCTGCGCCTGCGCACTCGAGGCCATAGTAGTGATCAAGCTCTCGGTATACGTAGCACTATGTTGGAGGCCCGTGTGCTGCGAGGGATTCAAAGTGCGCCGGGTTTCTTTGTTTCGCTGGTGCTGTTGGCTCGTGGAGGGCTCGTTGGTGTTGTGACGTTGTTTCTCCTCCAAGCGATGACGCTCTTGGGCGCAGAGTTCGCAGTACAGTCGGGCTCTGTTGCTGGATTTATCGCTGTAGGCCTGAGTCTGGGGATTCTCAGTGATCGACTTGCTCGAACTGTGGTGGCGCGCAGTTCAGCAGGAACGGTCCTTGTGCTGTTGCGACAAGGGGCTACGAGGCTTCAACGGAGTATGACGCTGACGGTAGCAACGATTGCAAGTCTTGTCGGTATTCTTGCCACCGTGGCCCTGGGAGTGGCGCTTCGCAGTTCATCTCTCGTTATCGATCTGGGGATTCTCTTCATCGTTCCTGCAACGTTGAGCGCAGTGGTTGGTTCTATCTGCATGCGATTGGTGGAGCTAGAGGATGCCGTCGTTGCGTCGAGCCGTAGTAAGAGGGCAGAGTTCTTGCATCGGAGCACGCTACCGCTCTACCTAGCTGTGTCCTTACTTCCTCTCGTGCAGATTCGTAGTGCTCTCGAGAGCGGTAGTGATCTGCTGTCGCCCGCTATCTCCTCTGCGTTCTTTCTCCTCCTTTTTCCACTCGCCGGATTGGCTTGGATCTCGCGTCGAGAGGTTCGGCGAGGTTAGCGGTGGTACAGGAGGGTCGTGCGAGGCGGAGTCTCGAGAAGGCAGTGGTGGTGTTGGATTCTCTGATGATTACCGATGGTGTTGGTGACACCCTCGGACCGCTGTACTACAAGTTTGAGCGATCTAGCCTCGTCCAACTCGGCGGAATTGAGGAGAGGACCGTATCGACTCTACTGCAGACGATAGCAGGTCTCCGTCAGCCGCTGGGTGGAGCGGTCTCGCTCTACGGAGCTGTGGCACACAGCGACGAGGGCCGCTCGATCGTTGCCTATAGCTCGCCATCGATTCGGCTCCTGCCAGGTCTGACGGTCGTTGAGAATGCTGTGCTCTGTGGATGTTGTCGGGCAAACGGAGAGAGGATCGACGGCCTCCCCGATGAGCTCGCTGATCTGTTGTTGCCGGCAGAACTGCTCCAGAGCACTCTCGCTGGTGAGCTGGATCCGCTCAAAGCTGCGAGAGCTGCGCAGGTCGTTCTGCTTGCATCGCTAGCAAGGGTGATCTGCCTCGACGGCTCGTTAGAAAACTTTGATCGAGATGAGCGCCTTATTCTCGCTCGCTACCTTGAGGCTCGGACCGATGCAGGTGCAGTCGTACTTACGTCTCCTGCAGTGGGATCTGCTCTGGGGCTCCCTATCGGGGTGGTAGCAATAGCTGCGACCACTCAACCTCCCGTTCGGAAGCGACGTCGCCGCTGAGCGAAACGAGGTTGCGCCATGACGCTGGGACGAGGCTCGGACTCTCATCGTGTGTGACGGTGCCGCTGGAGACCCGGTGCCTCTTGGGGTCGTGCACGCTTCGATGAGTTGTGGTGGTTTGAGGTCATGGAGTAGTAGAAGATCCGAGTGGTAAGAGCGATGAACGGGATCTCGGTCTGATGAGCTCTGGTCTCTGATGCGTGGAGACGAAGAGAGCATCTGTTGGTACTGAGCAAAACTTCGCCGTAGGGTCGTCGCTGTAGTGTCTCTGATATATGAGAGTTATGGAAGTAGCGACTTGAGAGATAGGATGCTCCTTGCGCTATTATACGATATATCGTAATAGATTGATGATAGAGCGTAGTGACCTAGCGACGGTGCCCGTAGCTCGGCGATACGACGATTCGATCGCTCTAGCGATAGCGGATAGAGAGGAGATAGAACGATGCATGGACCACATGGACCACACGATGATATGCAAGGCGGCCCTGGGGGACGACGAGGAGGCTTCCGGGGTATGGGCGGTCCTCCCCCGTGGGGCTTTGGGGGTTTTCGCGGTGAATTCACTGGACGCGGACCGCGCGCCGGCCGAGGCAATATTCGTCAGGCCATCTTGGCGCTCCTCAGCGAAGAGCCGCGGCATGGCTATCAGATTATGCAGATTCTCGAGGAGCGAAGTGGAGGCGCTTGGCGTCCAAGTCCAGGCTCGATCTATCCTACGCTTCAGGCCCTAGAGGACGAAGGAATGATCACGGCCGAGCTCATCGACGGAAAGAAGGTGTTTTCGCTCACTGAAGCAGGGAAAGGTTACTGTGCCGCCTCAGCCTCGAGTGAAGCTCCATGGGAGAGCTTTCGAGGTGGTCCTCGAGAGCAGTTGCAAGGATTTCGAGAACAGATCTTCCAACTTGGTGCAGCAGTGATGCAGGTGGCCCAGGGAGGGACTCCTGAGCAACTTGAGCAGGCTAAGGCAATCGTCACCGAGGCGAAGAAGAAGATCTACCGACTCCTCGCGGAAGAAGCGTAGGAGTGCGAACACTGAAGTGCCAGCGTGACGTGTCGATTCTCTCAGGGAGTGATCGACACGTCACGCTGCTCTAACCTAGTGCGCATACGCACCAGACGGTTGAGACCGTCAAGGTAGGCCTTGGCCGCAGCTTCGACGACATCGGTCGAGATAGCTCGTCCAGAGACTTTTAGCCCGGTGGAGGATTCGAGCTGTACAACTGCCGTTCCGACCGCGTCTACTCCTCCGGTGAGAGCTGTGATCGAGAGAGACGTGAGACGAGCCTCTAATTTGGTGGCCTCTGAAAGTGCTTGTGCTGCCGCATCGAGCATGCCGTTTCCGGTAGCTGTGGTCGTCACGGATTGATGTTGAGAGGTCACGGTCACGGTTGCTGTCGCCAGGTCCGTCGACGACCCCGATACTGCAAGGTTGTCGAGCTGGAAGAAAGAGTCTTCGTGGACTCCCACCTCCTCCGTAACGATTGCTTCGATGTCTGCTTCGGTGATCTCTACTTTCCGATCGGCCAGGTCTTTGAACCGTTGAAACGCTGCGTTCAAGGCGTCACCCTGGATCGTTAAGCCCATTTTTGCGACGGTATCGGAGAAAGCATGGCGTCCGGAGTGTTTGCCGAGAACGATCTGAGATGCAGTCTGTCCAACACTCTCTGCGGCGATGATCTCATACGTCGAGCGATTCGAGAGCACACCGTGTTGGTGGATACCTGATTCGTGTGCGAACGCGTTGCGACCGACGACGGATTTATTGTATTGGACTGGGTATCCAGTCAATCTGCTGACGAGCCTGGAGGTTCGCGCGAGCTCCTCGGTCTTGATCTGCGTAGTTGCATTGGCGAAGATGTCGGAGCGGATCGTGAGTGCCATGACAACCTCCTCGAGTGCGGCGTTTCCGGCGCGCTCTCCGAGTCCATTGATGCAGACCTCTACCTGGCGCGCTCCGTTTTGGACTCCGGCAAGGGAGTTGGCGGTTGCGAGGCCGAGGTCGTTATGGCAGTGAGTCGAGATGATGTACTCTCCGTGTATCTCCTTGGAGATATTGGCGATGAGGTCGCCGAACTCCCACGGGATACCGTAACCGACGGTATCGGGGATATTGAGAGTGGTTGCTCCGGCATCAACGGCACATTGCAGTACCTCTAACATGAAGTCATAGGGTGTTCGGGTTGCATCTTGTGGCGAAAATTCAACGTCAGCAGTGTGCTCTCGAGCGCGAGATACACCCGCTTTCGTCTCGGCAAGTACTTGGCTTGGGGACATCTTGAGCATGTGTTCCATGTGTGAAGGGCTCGTGGAGATGAAGACGTGAATGCGTGCCTTATCAGCGTCTCGGAGCGCCTCCCAACAACGGTCAACGTCAGAGAGATGAGTGCGTGAGAGCGCTGCGATAGTCGGTCCTTGGACCGAGCGGGCAATGGCTGCGACCGCCTCAAAGTCGCCTTGCGATGCAACTGGAAAACCGGCTTCGATGTAGTCGACGTTGAGGCGAGCAAGTTGCTCTGCTATCTCTAGCTTCTCTGCGGCATCGAGGGAGATGCCGGGCGACTGCTCCCCGTCTCGAAGCGTGGTATCGAAGATGATGATTTTCTCTTGCATACCGATTTCTCCTTTGTGTTCCAGTGAAGATCGACGTTGGCACTTCGCTTTGCCAATAAAAAAACCTCCTGGCGCAAGCACAGGAGGTTCGACGACCGCAGGGGCGATCGTCGTTACATAAGTAGTAGGTTCGAGGTGATACTCACCGCTGGCATGAACGAGATGCTAGCACACTTCAGTAGTGCGGCGGCCTCCTATACGATGGAGGAGAGCGATATGGTTCTGACTCGGCCTCTCGATCGGCCGTTGAGACCCCGGTCGGCCTCGAGATCTACGAGCACGAGACCGATCGGGCATAGATGATTCCCTCGGCGCTGTCGAGTTGGTCGATGATCTCTTTAGGAACCTCTGACCCCACCGCCAAGATCATGAGCGCCGTTCCGTCAGACTCTGTGGGTGATACACCCATAGACGAGATTGAGATTCCTGCTTCTCCGAGAACGGTGCCGACCAGTCCGATCTTGCCGGGGCGATCATCGTTACGCACCGCGAGCATGTGTGCCGACGGAGGGACCTCAACACCGTGACCGTCGACTTCGACGATTCGGGGTTCCGAGGCATTTCCGATGAACGTTCCGGAGACCGAGTGCGCCGGAGTCCTGAGCGTGACGAGCGAGACGTAGTGTTGACGTGGAGTAGCCGTGGTGGTCTCAGTGACCTCAAGGCCCCTCTCTGAAGCGAGTTGGGGGGCATTGACGTACGATACCGGTTCGTTTGTCCCGGCGGCAAAAATACCTTTAAGAGCCGCAAGGGTGAGGATTCTCGTGTCTTCGCCTGCCAGAACCCCTTGATACTCGATGTCGAGTCGTTCTGGGAGTCCGCCGTTGAGTGTTGCGAGGAAGCGACCAAGGGATTCGGTGAGACTGAGAAATGGCTTGATGACATCGGAAGCTTCGCCGGCATCGACGTTGACCGCAAAGGGTACGAAGTCTCCACGAAATGCAAGAAGCAGTTGCTCTGCGATCGTGACGCCCGCCTTATCTTGTGCCTCTGAGGTTGAGGCACCGAGATGAGGGGTCACGACGACGTTCTCGAGGGTAAGGAGCGGTGAGTCCGTCGGTGGTTCTGACGCGAACACGTCGAGAGAGGCGCCACCCAACTGTCCGGAGACGAGCGCATCGTAGAGAGCGGCCTCGTCGACGATTCCTCCTCTCGCAGCATTGATGATGCGGAGACCTGGCTTGGCCTTCGCAAGCAGTTCTTTGTCGATGAGGCCTAGCGTTTCCTTCGATTTGGGAAGGTGAATGGTAAGAAAATCGGAGGTGGCGACGACCTGGTCTAACGCCATGAGCTCGACTCCCATCCTTCGCGCACGCTCTTGCGAGACGTAGGGGTCATAGGCGACGAGCGACATTCCAAAGGCGAGGCATCGTTGGGCGACTAGCGCCCCGATTCGGCCAAGTCCGACGATTCCGATCGTCTTTCCGTAGAGCTCGACACCCTCCCACTTCGATCGCTCCCATCGTCCAGCAACAAGAGCATTGTGAGCTTGTGGAACGTTTCGAGCTTGAGAGAGCAGGAGTGCCATAGTGAGCTCTGCCGCGGAGAGGATATTTGATTGGGGAGCATTTACCACCATGACGCCGCGACTCGTTGCGACTGCGACATCAACGTTGTCGAGACCGATACCCGCGCGACCGACTACCTGGAGAACATCGGCAGCCTCAAGAACCTCTCGAGTTACCTTGGTGGCAGAACGAATAATCATGGCGTGCACGCCTTTGACGGCATCTAAAAGGCTGGTGGGGCTCGTGGTGAGATCGATAATGACCTCGTGCCCCGCCTTTCGTAGGAGTTCGAGTCCGTTGTCGGCTATCTCTTCGGTCACCAATATTTTTGCCATGTTTAATTGGTCTCCTCGCACTGGTTAATTGTCCACTCGATCTGTGTTAGCGCCTAGGTATGCGTCTACGTTACGGCCGACAACTAGAGAAGATCCTAGCCGATGTTACCGCTGGTTCGATGACGGGACGTTCGGGTGAGGATACTCCTCGGAACGTCTCTGGTTCGTGACTTAGCCCTCTGCAGAGTTGACAAAGTCGGTGAAGCGTTTGATACCTTCGACGAGGTCTGCCTCTGCGAGTGCGTAGGAGAATCGTAGGTAACCAGGAGCCCCAAATGCCTCTCCGGGAACAACAGCGATCTTGGCCTGATCGAGAAGCAGCTCTGCGAGTTCCATCGTTGAAGTGACCGATTGATTACCGAAACGCTTCTTGAGGAGGTCTCCAACGTAAGGGAAGGCGTAGAAGGCACCCTGGGGAAGCTCGAGATCGACGCCTTCGATACTACTGAGCATTGAGGTCATCGTTCGACGGCGCTGGTCGAAGGCGTCGATCATTGGTTGAACCGCTGACAGATCGGCCGTAAGAGCTGCGAGAGCTGCCCTCTGGGATACGTTTGAAATGTTGGAGGTGACCTGGGATTGGAGATTGGCAGCGGCTTTGGTTACTGGCGGGGGGGCGATCATCCAACCGATTCGCCAGCCCGTCATAGCGTAGGTTTTGGCTACACCATTGACGATTACGCCGGTCTCTTTCAGCGCCTCCGAACACGCGAAGATTGAAGTAGATCGGTTGCCATCGTAGGTGAGATGTTCGTAGATCTCGTCGGCCATGACCGCGACGTCGTGATCTGCGAGGAATGTTGCGAGCTCGGAGGTCTCTTGGGGTGTGTAGAGCGCGCCAGTGGGGTTCGACGGTGAGACGTGTAGGAAGAGTCTCGTGTGCTTGGTGAGATACGGTTCTATCGTCGCAGGGGTAACCTTGAACCCGTTCTCATGGGTCGTTGGTATCTCGATTGGCACTCCACCGGCGAGACGTACGAGCTCTGGGTAGGTCGTCCAAAATGGTGATGGGACAAGAACCTCGTCTCCTTCATCAACCATGGTAACAATGGTGTTGAAAATTGCGTGTTTTGCTCCGTTGGTAACGATTATCTGAGATGGTTCGTATCGTAGGCCCGAGTCTCGGAGGGTCTTGATCGCAATAGCCTCTTTCAGTTCGGGCAGACCGGTTGCTGCGGTGTAGTGATGATTCTTTGGGTCTGAGGTTGCACGGGCTGCAGCTTCGACGATAAAGTGAGGAGTAGGGAAGTCTGGTTCGCCAGCACCGAAGCCGATGATATCGATTCCCGCAGCTGAAAGAGCCTTAGCCTTCGCGTCGATGGCGAGCGTCGCTGATTCTGCAACTCGAGTGATTCGCTGTGAGATACGGATCTCGCTGGGCATGGAACTCCGCCTTTGTAGTTGGACTAGTGAAGGGTAGTTTAATGAGTGATAGAACGTCGCTGACGATACCGAAGGAATTGCTTCCTCACGATGGTCGTTTTGGCTCGGGACCGTCCAAGGTTCGTCCGGAAGCGGTGCAGTCACTCGCCGAGTTTGGCACGACCTATCTCGGCACCAGTCATCGTCAAGCGACCGTCAAAGACATTGTCGGTCGATTACGGCAAGGTCTGATGAACCTCTTCGAGCTTCCAGAGGGCTACGAAGTCATGCTTGGTAATGGAGGTTCGACGTGCTTTTGGGATGCTGCGACCTTCTCGCTGATAGAACGTAAGAGTCAGCACCTCTCCTTCGGTGAGTTCTCTTCGAAGTTCGCTACCGCAGCATCGCTCGCTCCTCATCTGCAGGCGCCTGAAGTCATTGAATCTGAGGCCGGAACTCATCCCGAGGCAGTCGTACGCTCGGACGTGGATACCTACGCCTTGACCCACAACGAGACCTCTACCGGCGTATCGATGGAGATCGTTCGTCCCGTTGGTTCGAGTGGCATTGTGGCGGTTGATGCGACGTCGGGCGCCGGAGCACTGCGAGTAGACCCAGCAGAGTTTGATTGCTACTACTTTGCCCCCCAGAAGAGTTTTGCATCCGATGGCGGACTCTGGCTGGCCTTACTCTCACCCCAGGCCGTCGAACGAATCGCAACGATCAAAGCGTCGGGACGATGGGTGCCGGCCTTTTTAGACCTGTCGATTGCGCTGGAGAACTCTCGTCTCAACCAAACATACAACACTCCGGCTCTAGCAACGATCTACCTGATGCTGAATCAGGTCGAGTGGATGCTCCAAAATGGCGGCTTGAGCTTTGCGGTTGGTAGATCGGATGCCTCAGCAGAACTACTGTACGGATGGGCAGAGCGATCGACTTTTGCTCGACCATTTGTACAAAATCCTCGAGATCGTTCTCACGTTGTAGGAACGATCGACTTTGTTGATGGTATCGATGCTGCACGAATCGCTTCGGTTTTGCGATCAAATCAGGTCGTCGATACCGAGCCGTATCGCAAACTCGGTAGAAATCAACTTCGCATAGCGATGTTTCCCGCAGTCGATCCCGCTGATGTAGAGGCGCTTACACACTGCATTGACTACGTCGTCGAGAGGCTGAGCTAGGACGAAACGCACTTCTCTGTGGAGAGGACCTTCGCTGCGTCGGCGAGATTGTGGGTACTCCGATAGTGTGCTGTGGCGGGGCCGATGGCATCTTAGAATTGTTTGGCGTTCCATTGGTGGGTCCTCCGCAGGGGCAAGTAGGTGGTCGTACCTCTGACGAGGGGAAACTCAAGGTAGTGCACAAGATCACCGGGTCGCAGCTCGGCAGTTGTCGGAGTGGTTTGAGGTGAGTCGACGTGCTCTTGTGCTCTTTGTAGCTCTCGGGGTGATGTGGGGTAGTTCCTACACGTTGATCAAGGTTGCGGTTGCACACCTCTCCGCTCTCGATCTCGTTACCTACCGAGTCTTTGCAGCTGCGATTGTGACATCTGCGCTCGCCCTTCGCGCAGAGCGTCGTCGATTTATCACAAGCTTGAGGCCGCGGGTGCTGATGGTGCTTATCCTCTCGAGCCTCGTCTCCTTTGTTGCTCCATATCTCTTGATTACCTGGGGAGAGACCTCTGTCGCAGCCTCGCTCGCTGGGATGTTGAACACGCTGACGCCTATCTTCACTGCACTTCTGAGCCCGCTCTTTTTTCGGGGCCGTGCTCTGGGGCGATCGACTTGGGTGGGTATCGTTGTTGGTCTCACCGGAGCCGTCTTGGTCTTTCACCCTTGGTATGGAGTTGGACATACTGGGGCCACCGCTACCGTGGGAATTATCGTGGCTGCCGCCTCCTATGGTCTCGGAATCATTGTGCAGAAGCGGTATCTGCTGCAACTTGGCTTGACCTCTCTCCAGCTCATTGCAGTTCAGCTCGTCGTCGCTTCGATACTGTGTTTGGGGCTAGACCCCGGAATCATTGGGCGATCTGCTCACGCTCCGCTCGATGCCTTTCTTATAGCGTGCGCTCTGGGGATTTTTAATACCGGTTTGACCGCACTTTTGATGCTCAAGCTGGTCGCTACGGCGAGCGCCACGCTCTCATCTTCAGTGACCTATCTCATCGCCATCATCTCTGTATTCGAGGGAGCAGTGGTTCTCGGAGAGCCGCTCGGCCTCACCTTTGTGGCTGGATCAATCGTGATAGTTCTTGGAGTCGTGATCGTCGGTCTCGGACCTACGATGCACGCTTATGTGCGCCGAGCTAAAGCCGCGTTGTTGGGAGCCAGCTAGCTCGCGTTTGCTCGAAGGAGGTGATATTCGCCTCGTAACGAAGCGTGAGAGCAATATCATCGAGGCCCTGGATGAATCGCTCCTGGGTAAAGGGGTCGAGCGGGAACGACGCTGTCACGGAGCGGTCTCCGCTCTCGGCGTGAATGGTCAGTTCGGAGAGATCGATGGTGATCTCGCTGCTCGGAGAGCTCTCTATCAAGGTCTGTAACGCCTCGACGCAAGACTCGTCGATCATGACCGGTACGACACCAACTTTTGTGCAGTTGCTTCGGAAGATGTCTCCAAAGCGTGCGGACACAACGGCCTCAAAGCCGTAGTCCTGGAGTGCCCAGACGGCGTGCTCTCTTGAGGACCCAACGCCAAAATTCGCACCGGCGACGAGAATCTTTGCTCCACGGTAGCGCTCGTCGTTCAAGACAAAGGAAGGGTCCTCCCTCCACTCGGAGAAGAGCCCGGATCCAAAACCGGTCCGTTCAACTCGCTTGAGCCATTCGCTGGGGATGATTTGATCTGTATCGACATCGGAACGACGCAGTGGAACACCGCTAGCGCGGATGATGGTTGTGGGTTTCATGACGAGAAGGCTCCTCTATCAGGTTGAACTAGATGTCGGTCGGTGTCGCAAAATGTCCTGCGATGGCGGTCGCAGCAGCTATCGCTGGCGAGACGAGATGGGTTCGTCCACCTTTTCCTTGGCGACCCTCAAAGTTGCGATTCGATGTGGAGGCACTACGCTCTCCGACCGATAACTGGTCGGGATTCATGCCAAGGCACATAGAGCAGCCGGCCTCTCTCCATTCGAAGCCAGCTGAGGTAAAGATAACGTCGAGCCCTTCCTGCTCTGCTTGAGCCTTGACTCGTTGTGAGCCTGGAACGACGAGTCCTCGCACCCCCGGAGCGATCTTTTTGCCGTCAACTATCGAGGCAGCCAGCCGCAGATCTTCAATGCGTGAGTTTGTGCAAGAACCGAGAAAAACGGTATTGATCGGTATCTCTCGGATCGGGGTACCCGGCTTGAGGCCCATATAGGTAAGGGCTCGACGAGCTGATTCAACTGCGTCTGGTTCGGTGAAACTCTCAGGATCGGGGATAGATCCATCGATTGAGGCCACCTGTGCAGGGTTAGTGCCCCATGAGACGTGCGGCGTAAGCTCCGATCCCGAGATGTTGACCTCGAGGTCGAATCGAGCATCGGCATCGCTTCGGAGGGTCTGCCAGTACGCAACGGCCTCATCGAATGCGGAACCCTTCGGCGCGTGGGTGCGTCCCTCGAGGTAGGAAAAAGTGGTTTCGTCTGGAGCGATCATGCCTGCGCGCGCACCGGCTTCAATCGACATGTTACAGATCGTCATCCGACCTTCCATGGAGAGGTTTCGGATGACCTCGCCTCGATACTCAATAACGTATCCAATGCCACCGCCAGTTCCGATTTTGCCAATGATCGCCAAGATGACGTCTTTCGCGGTGACGCCGATCGGAAGCTGGCCATCGATCGTAATCGCCAATGTCTTTGGGCGAGATTGAGGCAGGGTCTGGGTCGCGAGGACGTGTTCTACCTCAGAGGTACCGATGCCGAACGCAAGTGCTCCGAAAGCCCCATGCGTGGCGGTATGGGAGTCACCGCACACGATGGTCATACCTGGAAGTGTGATACCTTGCTCTGGCCCAATTACGTGAACAATCCCCTGATTTGGTGAGCCCATAGGGTACAAGGTGATATCGAACTCAGCGCAGTTCGCTGCTAGCGCTTCTAGTTGCTTGGCTGAGATCGGATCTTGTAGTGGTGCAAAGATGTCTTGGGTTGGAACGTTGTGATCCGCCGTCGCAAGCGTCAGGTCAGGCCGTCGAACGGTTCTCCCTGCCATGCGTAGTCCGTCGAAGGCTTGAGGAGAGGTCACCTCATGAATGAGGTGTAGATCGATATAGAGGAGGTTGGGCTCGCCGTCCCGTGACACGACGACGTGATCGTCCCAGACCTTCTCTGACAGAGTTTTCCCCATAATGTACTCCTCTAAAGGGTTGCGAGCTACGTGGTAGCTGTGCGGATTCTTAAGTTAGAGGCAGCTTCCCGTTACCTCTGCCGCATCGATCCTCCACTTGAAAGTCGGCAGCAGGTATTCGAGTGAGATCTGCGAGCAGCAGAGCCGCACCGAACTGGGAAGCAGTTCGATTTTTGACCGTATCGGAGGATCTGGCGGGGCTCGGGCTGAGGAACGTCACGATCGTATTCCGATAATCTCGACTTGGAGGCGACCTCCCGGTGCGTCGTAGGCAACGAGGTCACCGACGTGCGCTCCGATGAGGCTTTGACCGAGTGGCGAGGTAGGGGAGAGAACATCGACTCCGTCTCGCTTCTCCTCAATGGATCCGACGAAGTACTCCATGACTTCGTCATCGCCGACGTACTTGAGGGCTACGATGAGACCTTGTGCTACGCTCTCTGTGCTTAAGGCTTCGTCGTCGATGATCACAGCGTCGGAGAGAAGCGCCTGAAGCTGTCGAATGCGGGCTTCCATCTTGCCTTGGGTGTCTTTCGCCGCGTGATAGTCTCCGTTCTCTTTGAGGTCGCCGAGAGCCCTCGCAGCTTCAATGGTGGCTGCAACCTCGATGCGGCCTCGAGTTGTGAGATCTTCAAGCTCTTGGACGAGTCGATCGTATGCTTGGCGGGAAAGGGTGGTCTCGTTACTCATGCGCTATAGAGTACCCCGATGCATCTTTAGTGGACACGGCGCCGTGCCTAACGGCAGTGCCCGCGCTTGTCGGCGCTGGCGAAGCGATCTCTCGCACTTTGCATCTTCTCGGTAGAGCGGTTTGCAATCTCTCTTTGGTGCGGCTAGAGTGTGTCGCACATGGAGCAGGGTACCGTCGAAGCTATCACTTTTCAGATTATTTTCTAACTCACACCGAGTTTCGGTGTGAGTATAAGACCGGCCACGCTGTGGGCGGTCTTTTTGTTTCTAGGCCTGTGATCGATGAGCGAATGTTGGTTCGGTCGTATTTTGAGAGAGAGGATCGATGGTGACGTATTCACTCGGGGTAATTGGAGGTGACGGGATCGGTCCGGAGGTAACCCAAGAGGCCCTGAAGGCGGTGGAAGCCTCTGGCGTCGATGTTGCCACGACCTTCTTCGATCTCGGTGCTTCGCGGTACCTCCGCACCGGGGATGTGTTACCTGAAAGTGATCTCGATTCGATTCGGAAGCTCGATGCCGTTCTACTCGGAGCCATAGGACCGGCGATTGGCTCTACCGATGTGCCATCTGGAATCTTGGAGCGAGGTCTTCTACTGAAATTGAGATTCGAGCTGGATCTCTATATCAATCATCGACCGTTTCGCTCACCATCACCGGAAAGTGGTTACGTTGGCAAAGCCGTCGACATGGTGGTCGTGAGAGAAAATACTGAAGGAAGCTATGCCGGAGAAGGAGGTATTCTGCGTCGGGGTACGCCTCACGAGGTGGCTACACAAGGGTCGGTGAATACTCGTTTCGGTGTCGAACGTACGATCCGCTACGCATTTGATCTAGCGAGGTCTCGAAAGGCTCGTCACCTGACCTTGGTCCACAAGACGAACGTCTTGACCTTCTCAGGAGATCTTTGGCAGCGCACCTTCGACAGCGTTGCAGAGGAGTATCCCGATGTTGAAACCGCTTACAATCACGTTGACGCTGCGTGTATCTATCTCGTTGAGGCGCCAGAACGCTACGACGTCATCGTGACGGACAACCTCTTCGGGGATATTTTAACCGATCTCTGTGGGGCCATCTCTGGTGGAATTGGGTTGGCCGCTTCGGGCAACCTCAACCCAGAGCGAACGGGGCCCTCGCTCTTTGAACCGGTGCATGGAGCGGCTCACGACATCGTGGGGACGGGGCGGGCAAACCCAACAGCGGCAATTTTGTCGGCGGCGCTCATGCTCAATTTTCTCGGAGAGCGAGAGGCGGCTAGTCGTATCGAAGCGGCACTACAGCCCGCTCCGCCGGTTGGACTTTCAACGCAAGATATCGGCGACTGGGTCGCAGAAAGGATACGTCATGGCAATAACTGAATCGGAACGGATCTGGATGGACGGGAAAATGGTGGATTGGGCTGATGCCAAGATCCACGTGTTGACCCATGCACTTCACTATGGATCTGGAGTGTTTGAGGGTATCCGGGCGTATGAGACGCCTCGTGGGCCAGCGATTTTCAGACTCAATGACCATATCGATCGTTTTTTCAAGTCGGCCAAAATTCTCCTCATGGATATGCCCTTCAGTCGCGAAGAACTGATAGCTGCGACGAAGGCCGTCGTAGTCGAGAACAAGTTGAAGTCGTGCTATCTGCGGCCCATTGCCTATCTTGGTTATGGCGAGATGGGTTTGAATCCTCTCCTATCAAAGACGAACGTTGCCATCGCTGCGTGGCCATGGGGCGCGTATCTGGGAGAAGAGGGCTTAGCTAAGGGTATTCGCGTCAAGATTTCGTCCTGGCAGCGGCACGACCCGAACGCGATACCGCCGGCTGCGAAGTGTACGGGAATGTATGTCAATTCCTCCTTGGCAAAGATCGAAGCGGTGAAAAGTGGATATGACGAGTGCATTCTGCTCTCGCCGCAAGGAACCGTGTCGGAGTGTACAGGTGAGAATATCTTCATAGTTAAAGGTCGTCGAGTGATTACCCCACCGATCTCTGCTGGTGCTCTCGATGGATTGACTAGAGACGCGATCATGGTTCTGGCTCGCGAGCACGACTTCGAGGTTCAAGAAGGAACTCTCTTGCGGTCTGATCTGTACTTAGCTGATGAGATCTTTCTGACCGGAACCGCTGCTGAAGTGGTGCCAGTGGCGTCAGTCGACGATCGTGAGGTAGGTGACGGAAGGCCTGGATCTGTCACGAAGGAGCTGCAGGCTGCTTACTTCGATCTCGTGAAGGGTAAGTCCTTGACGCACCCCGAGTGGCTGGACTATGTCGAGTAGTCTCCTTCCTCGACTTCCCGGTTCGGTCGATATCTACGACACAACCTTGAGGGATGGTTCACAGCAAGAGGGAATCTCCCTTACGGTTGAGGACAAGCTCAAGGTTGCACAGCAACTAGATCGTCTTGGTGTCAGTTTCATCGAAGGGGGATGGCCCGGTGCCAACCCGAAGGATGAAGAGTTTTTTCGAAGGGCACCGTCGGAGTTGAAGCTTGAGACAGCTCGTCTTGTTGCCTTTGGGTCTACGCGTCGACCGAACTCGAGGGCTGAAGACGACCCAACGCTGCAGGCCCTTGTTGCGGCTGGGACCGATGCGGTCTGTATCGTTGCAAAGTCGTGGGACTACCACGTCACAGAGGCGTTGCGCACCACCTTGGATGAGGGCGTTGCAATGGCGTTAGAGTCTGTGAGGTATCTGACCTCTCATGGATTGGAGGTCTTTTTCGATGCGGAGCACTTCTTCGACGGTTACCGGGCCAACCCAAGATTCGCTCGCTCGATCCTTGAGGCCGCACAAGAGGGTGGCGCACGCACGCTGGTGCTCTGTGATACCAACGGAGGTACACTTCCCCATGAGATCGCAGCCACGCTCGAGGAGCTAGAGGGTGCGTTCTCAAGTGAACTGGGTGTTCATTTTCACAACGATTCCGGTTGTGCCGTTGCAAATTCGCTCACTGCCGTCTCTCTGGGCGTGACCCATGTTCAAGGATGCGTCAACGGTTATGGAGAGCGAACTGGGAACGCGAACCTCTCAACTGTCGTACCAAATCTGACATTGAAGATGGGCGTAGAGACGATTCCTCGGGAGAGGATCACCCTTTTGACTTCGATCTCGCGTCATCTCGCTGAGATCGTCAATGTCCCTCTCGCTAGTCAGGCTCCCTATGTCGGATTCTCTGCGTTCGCGCATAAGGCGGGGTTGCACGTCTCTGCCATCGCCCGGAGGAAGGACGCTTACGAGCACCTCGAGCCCGAACTAGTAGGAAACGGCTCCAAGTTTGTGGTCTCTGAGATGGCCGGTAGACAGAGCATCGCCATGAAAGCGGGGGAGCTCGGCGTAGAACTTGATTCCGAGTCGATCGTCAAGGTCGTTGAACGCTTGAAATCGCTCGAGCACTCGGGATATCACTTCGAGGCGGCAGATGGATCGCTCGAGCTTCTGCTGCGCGATACCGTCGGCTGGAGACAAGAGTTTTTTACCCTCGAGTCCTTTCGAGTCTTGACCGATTACTCAGAGGGCGGTCTCGCTTCCACGGAGGCAACGGTTAAGCTCACCGTCAACGGCGAACGTCACATAGCGACGGCCGAAGGCAATGGTCCAGTGGCCGCTCTCGACGGAGCGCTTCGTCAGGCGCTCGGAAGATACTTCACGGAGCTCTCGCAGATTCACCTCACAGACTTCAAAGTCCGTGTTCTCGACTCCGAGAAGGCGACGGACGCCACAGTCAGGGTCCTGATTGATTCCGCTGATCATCAAGGCGTGTGGTCAACGATTGGGGTCTCGACAAACGTTATCGAGGCATCATGGCACGCTCTGGTCGACTCGGTAGTGATTGGACTCTTGCGGCAGGTCTCCACTACGGTGGATCGTCACCAGTCCTCGGGCGAGGTCGGTTCTGAACTGTCCTTCTGATCGAATCTTGAGCTATCATCGCAATCACCATGACACAACCTGACGCTGTTCCACTCACCGTACCAATAGCTCGATTCTGGAGACAGGGTCCGCCGCACGCTGAGATTAGCGGTCGCCCGGGGGAGCTTCGAGGACGTCGTCGACCTCAGGGTCGACTTCTCGGTAGTCCGGGTCCGGATCAGGGCTACGCCTTAAAGCTTGCTGACATCGCACTCGAGCGAGCCCGACTTGCTCCTCACGAACGCCGGTCCGATGTGCGTGTCGCGATGGTTTCATTGGCGATGCGCCGTTCGTCTCTCTTCGGCCGGGCTCCGATTCCTGAAGATCTACTCGTAGCGCTTGCTATCTTCGGATATCTGATGGACGCGCCTGAGGATCTGATCAAACTGCGTCGTAGCTTCATTGACGGGATTGGTCACGACTACTACCTCCAGCGAACTCTGGCAGACCTGATACCAGAAGAGCTTCTGCGTCTTCGACTTCACGACCTGACCGATGTCGTTGGTATCTGGTCGGAGTGGCTCTCAAACGACTCAACTTCTGTTCAGGTACCAGGCGGCATCGATGCGAGTGATGCGACTGCGGCGCAGACGAACGCTCAGCGTGCAGAGGTCGTTCAGGGAGACGATTCAGGACAGCGAGCGTCTGAGTGGAACGATGACGAGCCCTCGAGCTGAGAAGGACGAAGCTCTGGTTGCTCAAGGCTGCGACACGCTGCGGCTCGGAACGAATGACGAGACAGGGCTACCGAACTGTGCACATTGCGAGGAACGTCAGTTGGAGATTCGGCGTCTTCGCTCTCGGATTGCGGAGCTTGACGCTGAGGTCGCTGCTCTGCGGGAGAGGCTGCTGCGTAATGAGTTTGAGAGACCGCCGCACTATGGATGAGTCGGTGCGATGATCGACCCAAGGGTCGTGAGCCTTTCGGTAGGGTACGCTACCTGTTGACGAAGGGCAAGAGCTCGCTCAAGATCTGCCTCTGAACAAACGGTAGATCCTTGGATCGCTCGTGGATCAGATTTCAGAATCGGTAAAAGTGGTGTCGAACTTCAAAGGTCTCGTCGTTTGCGTCGAAGGTCTCTATCTCTGATTCTTTGATGGCGAAGTAGCAACGCGCGAGGAGATCGCCAAGTGCGTCGACGAGGAGTTCGTTGCGACGAAGGTTGTTCAGAGCTTCTGCGAGTGTCGACGGAAGGTTGATGATTCCACAACGCTCCCGTTCCTCTGTGGCCATTATCGCTGGATCGTGCTGCGCGGGTGCTGCGGGTTCAAGGCTCCGGCGGATCCCGTCAAGACCACAGATAATGATCGCTCCAAGAGCGAGATATGGGTTCGCGCTCGCATCGCACGGTTTGTACTCCAAGTTAAAAGAGGCCTCTTCTCTTTGAAAGAATGGAGATGCAACACGCACCGCTGCCTCTCGATTATCGAAGCCCCACGCAGTTGTGGACGATGCCCAGGCACTGGGTTGTAACCGACGATAGGAGTTGTAACTTGGAGCAGTGAGGGCGACGAGGCTCGGGAGATGCTCTGTGATACCTCCGATGAAGTGGCGGCCGAGCTCTGACAGTGTGCCTGTGCCCTGGGGATCGTAGAGCAGGGATCGTTGCGTGGCAGGGTCCCAGAGGCTCATATGTACGTGGGCGCCGCTACCGATCTCGTTTGGCCAGGGTTTTGGCGCAAAAGATGCGTAGAGGTCGTGTCGGAGTGCCACCCCGCGCACCGTATCGCGAAACTTCATTTGATTGTCGGCCGCACGGAGAGCATCAGCGTATCGGATGGCGATCTCTTGTTGGCCCGGACCATACTCATTGATTGCCTGCTCGACGATCATGCCTTGACTTTGGAGAGCGTGGATGGTCTCGAGCGCGAGGTCGGCGGCAAAGTCGTGCCCAATTGCAGAGTAGACCGGTGCATGGGTAGCGACATCGTGCGGAATAAAGCTCTCGTCGCTTCGCTGAGCAAGATAGTACTCGTTTTCGAATGATGCAACGACCTCGACACCGAGAGAGTGTGCATCGGCGATCGCAGACTTGAGAAAGCTCCTCGTGCACGCACCCCAATTCTCCCTCCGGTGGTCGAGTTGATCGCAGAGGATTGAGGCGCTCCCCTTCGACCATGGGAGCACACTGAAGGTATTTGGGTCGGGGACAAGGCGAATCTCACCGACCGGTTCCATGCCGACGATCGGAACGATCTCCTCCAGTAGGTTCATGGACATCTGTGCTCGTGTCAGCCCGACGCCCTCGACCAGCTTCTGCTTGAGCTGTGATCGGTGAACGGACTTCGTGCGAGCAACCCCGCTCACATCGCAGTACTCGAAGCGAATGAGCTCGATATCTTCATCTTCAACACGTTTGATGACGTCGCCGTTCTGCATCCTCCCACCTCTCTCGCTACCACGCCGTTTCGGAGATAGTGGACGCAAGCTTGTGGTGAGCGTACCACGGGAGAACTTGGTTGTGCTCCTTGTTCAGTCGTCACACGCCTATTCCTTACGAACGTTGTGGCTAGTCGTTGAATGCTGTTCATGGCTATCGATTCGGACACGTCGGCGAGAGACTCTAGGTGAAGGTCAGCCTTGTGATGCTCCACGGTGCGCAAGAACTGTCGCAAGTACGCATGAGCCCTGAGATCTCCACCTCGCGCTCCTGACGCACGCTCAGTTCGTAGTGGCAGAACCACTGCAGACGGTGCGAGTAATGAGCTGCAAGATCCCTGCTCCGTCGCAATGGAGTAGCTGTCGGCGTGGGATCCCGGTCCCATGGCATTGCAGCCGGCCTTATGCAAGAGTCCTTCGACCGATTCAGCCCAGACAGTTATTTACTTGGAGTTTACACAACTTTCTCTCAACTGTTGTTTTGGGGTCAAACGGTCGTCACCTTGCCCACGTAGGTTCGCAACCATGAGACTTACTTTTCCTAGGCGCCAGCTCCGAAGTCGAACCAAACTCCTCTCCGGAGTTGTGGCTATTTCATCCCTGGCAGCACTTACCGTTCCTTCGTCGTCGGCCTTCGCCTCTACTGTGAAGGCGGCTCATAGCGCCAAGGTTCCGTTAATCGTGTATGCGGCCGAGGGTTACGATGCGGCTGTGACGAAGGGTTTCCAAGAGAAGACCGGTATTCCGACCGAGTTGGTTGATCACTCAACCGGGACGCTGCTCGCAAAGATCTCTGCAGAAGCGAATAACCCTCAGTGGGGGGTCTTCTGGTCTGATGGCTCTGAGTCGTATGCTGCACTCGATCGACAGGGCGACTTGGTGCGTGGTTTTGAACCGACTGCCGGAAAGCTCACTGCACTTGGGAAGAGCTTGGTTCCTAAGGATAAGAGCTACATCCCAACGGGGACGACGATTGCGGGCGCAATCGTGTACAACTCCAAGGTCGTCAAGCACCCGCCGACGACGTGGAAGCAGCTTCTCTCACCGGAGTGGAAGGGTGCTGTTGGGATGAACAATCCTGCCATCTCAGGTCCTACCTATCCCGTCGTAGCTTCAGTCATGGAGCAGCAGGGAGGCATCAAGCAAGGGGAGAGTTACTTCAAGAAGCTTGCAGCGAACGGACTGCACATTTACGCCACGAATAAAGTCACTCTCGGCGCGCTCCTGGCAAACAAGCTCAAGCTAGCAATCGTGCAAAACTCTGCCGGGATTGGGTTTGCCTTTACAACGCCGGGGCTCAAGGTCGAATACCTGAAGTATTCGGCGCTCCTTCCCGGAGTGATAGGCATCGACAAGCACCAGTCAAAGACCGAGATCGCTGAGGCGAAGGAGTTCGCGAACTTTGTTTACTCTAAGGCGGGTCAAAAGCTCATGCTGGCCGGAGATCCCCACGGAGATTCGCTCTTCTTTCCAATAATTCAAGGGACAAAGCAACACTCTGCCGTTCCGAAGCTGTCGTCAATCGCCACGGATTATCCAAATCCGTACTACTGGGGCCCAAAGGAAGCATCGCTGAACCAGTGGTTCACGACGAATATCGTGGCCTAACGATATGGCAGTGAGCACACAGGTCGTCAGTGGTGATGATCGCTCTGTAAAGAAACAGCAAGTCGTTCCGCCCCTAGACGGGGGCGGAACGAGGCAGCTCGGTGGTGGCTTTGGAAGAGTCGTCAATCGAATAGCCGAGCGAATTGGATGGCCATTGTTTTGGGTCATTTTGGTGTTCGTGCTGCTCGTCCCGAGCCTAAGTTTTCTCATCCTGGCAGTATCTCCAAGACTTTTTGACCAAGGTAGCTCGTGGTTTACCCTGTCTGCCTTCTCGCAGGGTCTCCAGGGAACGACCTTAACGGGAATGCGAAACTCGGTCATTGTCGGGATATTTGCTGCGATTATCGCAGTGGCGTGTGGCTCTGGGTTAGCTCTAGCTCTGCAACGGACGAGGGTCATCGGTAAGCCGATATTTTCGATCTCGCTCTGGGGCATTATGCTGCTGCCGAGCTACATCATCGCGGTCGGTTGGCAGGTCGTTCTCGATCAGGGTGGACTCCTCTCGTCTCTCCACCTCTACTCTCCATCGCTGTCAAATCTTTTCTTTGGTCCGGCAGGGTACACGCTGATCCTGGCCATCAAGGGAGTTCCCTTTGCCTACTTCGCAGTGGCTGGGCCAATTGCGGCACTCGGCCAAGGATACGAGGAGGCCGTCCGAGCGCACGGTGGACGTCGGCTCGCTGTGCTGCGGACTGTGGGGCCGATCTTGCTTCCGAGTATCTTCTCTGGACTAGTAGTGGTCTTCGCTGAGTCGATTGCCGATTTCGGTACAGCCGCAGTCATTGCACCGAACGCACATTTTCCCATCGCAACGTACAACCTCTACGTTGCCCTTTCCTCCTACCCCGCAAATTTTCCGGTGGCCGCAGTTATCGGCTGGATGTTGATAGCGGTAGTGGCGGTTGCCTTGGCGTTGCAGCATCGTTTTACGAGACGGCGGTCTTTTGCCACACTGGGTGGACGTACTCGAGTGTCGTCCCCTCGACGCATCGGTAGAGGGTCGATGACCCTTGTAACTGCTGGACTCGTCTTCTTCTTCCTTGTTGCCCTCGGTATC
>JAJYZP010000133.1 GCA_021799875.1 Actinomycetes bacterium
TGACTGCGATTCAATTGGAGAGAGCGTAGCGATGCCCCCATTTCTTTTTGGCACTGTAGGTCTGCATTGGGCAGGGCTCATCATCATCGTTGTCAAAGTCGTTCTGGCCTTTGTGCTTTTACTCGTAACCGTCTTGATGACGATCTGGTTTGAACGTAAGGCCATCTCGGACATGCAGAATCGCATCGGTCCAAATCGAGCTGGACCGTTCGGGCTCCTTCAATCTCTGGCCGATGGCATCAAGCTCTTCTTCAAAGAGGACCTGGTGCCGGATCGATCCGATCGATTTGTCTTCAAGCTTGCACCGTATCTCTCAGTAGTGCCAGCGTTCATCACCTTCACCATCGTTCCCCTTGGTGGCATCGTGACGGTCTTTGGGAATCGAACCGAGCTCCAAGTAGCAGATCCGTCGATCGGAATCTTGCTCCTTTTAGCAATGTCGTCGGTTGCGGTTTACGGCGTGATGTTGGCGGGTTGGTCGTCAGGATCGAAATATCCTCTCTTGGGCTCGGTGCGAGCCTCGGCCCAGATGGTCTCGTACGAGGCCGCCATGGGACTTTCCATCGTTGCCGTTGTTCTTGTGACCGGTTCGTTATCGACGAGGACGATCGTCGATGCTCAGACCGGCCTACTCTACGGGTTTCTTCCGCACTGGAACATTCTTCGCCTCGGTATCGTGCCGTTTCTTATCTTTTTGGTGGCGGCAACGGCCGAAACCAATCGACCGCCATTCGATCTCGTTGAGGCAGACTCCGAGCTAGTGGGCGGATTCAATACCGAGTACTCGTCGATTCGCTTCGCCATGTTCTATCTCGCCGAATATATGAATACCGTTACGATGTCGGCGGTGATCGTCACACTCTTTTTTGGCGGTCCGGATGGTCCAGATCCATCGACACTGCACTGGCTGTGGCCTATTGTCTGGTTCGCGCTGAAGACGATCGTCTTCGTCTTCTTCTATATCTGGCTACGTGCGGCGTTACCGAGACTCCGTTACGACCAGCTCATGGATCTTGGCTGGAAGGTTTTGATCCCCGCCTCCCTAGCGTGGCTTTTGGTCGTGGCAGCCATGCAGATCAATCGTGGCCTTGGGATTGCGGTGGTCGCTCTCTGTCTTGTTGGTGCTGCGGTTCTTGCTCGGGCGCTCTCGGTTTCGAGTGCTCCAAGAGCTCTCGAGAGGTAAAAACGAGCCGTGGACGACCAAGAGCAGCTCTGAACCTTCTACGAGGGTAGTTCGTCGATTACCCTCTCGGGGCTCGAGTTTCACCGGTGGAGAGGACTGAGACATGGGCATTTTCGATGGCCTCAAAGGCTTCAAGGTCACGCTGAAACAGATAGCTGAGCCGAGGGTAACGGGACAGTACCCAAAGGTGAAGCGACCGAAGCCGCCGCGCTTTCACGGTCGCCATGTGTTGAATCGCTATGAAGACGGCATGGAAAAGTGCATTGGCTGTGAACTCTGCGCGGCGGTCTGCCCAGCTCGCTGTATTCACGTTCGGGGTCGAGATAACTCCCCTGATGATCCCGTTTCACCGGGCGAGCGATTCGGTTACGTCTACGAGATTAACTATCTTCGCTGTATTCACTGTGACCTCTGTGTGGAGGCCTGCCCCACTGAGGCCATTACGGAGTCGAAGCTGTTTGAGTTTTCATTTACCAATCGTCAGGATGCGATCTACACCAAGCATGAGCTGGTAGTGGATGACGAGGGCATGCCGCAACAACTTCCTTGGGAGGATTGGCGCGAGGGCGATGCGGACCTGACCTCTGGATGGATGCGCGCAACCGCTGCGCAAGGGCGTCCGGAGTTTGGAGGGGTCGTTCAATGGTCGAGTGAGCTCGGCTTCGGTGAGCGGGCACCGGAGATGGGACAGAGTGAGTTGGAGGAGTCCAAAGCTTCCCCGGTCTTCTCGTTGCGGGATATCCTTGCCGATAAGATCTTCATCCGACACGGTGGAAACGTGCGATGATGTTGGCGACGATTACCACCCCTGATCTCATTGTCTTCGTGGTCTCTGGCGCCGCAGCACTCGTCGGAGCGTTAGGTGTGATAACGCTGCGAAATCCGGTGCACGCCGCTCTGATGCTTGTAATGACTCTCTTCTCGATTGCGGTGCTCTTTGTCGAAGAGCAGGCTCAATTTCTTGCGGCGGTCCAGGTGATGGTCTATGCAGGAGCGATCGTCGTCCTCTTCCTGTTTGTCATCATGCTTCTTGGGGTGGATCATAGTGATAGTGGCGCCCGAGATGCGATTCGGTGGCAACGCCCGGTCGCCTTTGTGAGCGCAGTCTTGATTCTCCTGGAGGTCTCTGTTTTGGCAAGAACAAGGTGGGCGACCGGTGCTCACTCAACAACTGCCAAACTGACGGGGAGTGGTGCACATGTTTCGGAGCTCGCGCGTTCGGTCTTCACAACGTATCTGGCGCCCTTCGAAGCGACATCGGCCTTGTTGATCATCGCTGTGGTCGGGGCCGTCGTTCTCTCCCGTACGAGCAGAAATCGCTCTCCCGTGCGAGAAACTGAGCGACCCGAAAGTGTTGGTGGCTCTGGAGCTGAAGAGGCCACGCTGGGATCGACTCCGGAGGTGCGGTCATGAGTGTTCCCGGAAGCTGGTACCTGATTCTCGCGGCGGTGTTGTTTTCTATTGGTGTCGTAGGAATCCTTACTCGACGAAATGTGCTGGTGATGTTTATGTGTGTCGAATTGATGCTGAACGCTGTCAATTTGACGTTTGTAACCTTTTCGCGCATGTTGAACGATGTCGCAGGACAGGTCGCGGTCTTTTTTGTCCTCGTTGTTGCCGCAGCCGAGGTCGTAGTGGGACTTGGTCTCATCGTGGCCATCTTCCGGCGCAAGGCCAACGTGACCGCCGACGACCTTGACATTTTGAAGGGTTAGGTCCATGCTTTCATTTCTTCCGCTGATCATCGCCCTTCCTCTAGCTGGTTTCTTTGTGCTCTTGTTTTTCGGCCGACGGCTGGGTAACCCAGGAGCGGGGATCGTAGCATCGGTCGCCGTGGGCCTGAGCTTTGTGGCGACGGTGATCACCTACTTCGGCCTCCTCTCTCGAACGTCGAGGGATCGTGTCTTCGTGGACCATCTGTTTACGTGGTTCGCAGCCGGTCGCTTTCACGTCGCAATCTCGTTGTACTTAGATCCTCTATCTATGACGATGGCACTCTTTGTAACTGGAATTGCGACGTTGATACACGTCTACTCCATTGGCTATATGAACCACGATCCGAAGTTTTCGAAGTTCTTCGTCTACCTCAACCTTTTTGTCTTCTCGATGGTCGTTCTCGTCCTCAGTGGGAATCTCCCCCTCACCTTTCTTGGCTGGGAGGGTGTGGGCGCCTGCTCGTACTTCTTGATCGCTTTTTGGCACGAGCGCCCGAGTGCGGCGAGTGCGGGCAAGAAGGCCTTCATTATCAACCGCATCGGTGACTTCGGTTTTTTGATAGGGAGCTTCCTCGTCTTTAGCGCTCTTGGAACGATGAGCTACGTAGGTATCTTCCATCACGACTCGACTCTCTCTACAACGACCGCGACGGCGATAGCGCTGCTCTTTTTCGTGGGGGCAGTTGGAAAGTCGGCTCAGATGCCGCTCTACGTGTGGCTCGTCGACGCCATGGAAGGTCCAACGCCCGTCTCTGCTCTTATTCACGCAGCGACGATGGTGACCGCTGGTGTGTATCTCATGGCAAGGCTCAGTCCTATCCTCCACCTTTCCGCTTCGGCCTCTTGGGTCATAGCAATTGTCGGGGCTGCGACCGCCTTTATCGGAGCTACGTCTGCAACTGCACAGAGCGATATCAAGAAGGTCCTGGCATACTCCACGGTCTCGCAGCTTGGTTTCATGTTCCTAGGCATTGGGAGCCATGCTTACGTAGCTGCGATCTTCTTGATGATTACCCATGCGTTCTACAAGGCGCTCTTGTTCCTTGGGGCGGGATCGGTGATTCATGGCATGCATGACGAGCAAGACATCAAGAAGATGGGTGCGCTGCGACGCTTTATGCCAATTACGGCGGTCACCTTCATACTTGCTTGGCTCACGA
>JAJYZP010000134.1 GCA_021799875.1 Actinomycetes bacterium
GCAGCTCGGAGCGGTCGATGTCAAGCTAACCGACGATGTGCTCGATCGCATCGATGCGATCGTTCCACCTGGACAGGACGTGAATCCGGAATCGAGCGCATACGTGACCGAGGCACTCAGCACACCTGACCTTCGGCGCCGTCGCCGACCGTGAGGGGGAGGCATCGCTCTTGTTCGCGGTAATGCGCTTAGGTCTGCGCAACGCTCCTGAAAGCGTGCTCCTATGACGAACATCTGGAGGGCAGGGTCGATCATCGAACGCGCTACCGTACGATGGTTCAACCCACAAGGACCTCGCTGAAAGAGCGATGCTTCGTTGAGGGCGACCACGAGGCGCGTACTCGACGTTGATCGATCGGTGTCTGCGTTTCTGTGCCGTCTAGGGCTGCAGCGGTCGGTTCGGATCACGACAGAACGCACAGGATCTCTGATAGTCGGTGATCACGCTTCATCGAAGGATCGATCGCTCCCCGTCAAGTGCTCCATCGCTAAGGCGCTTGGAGCTCTAGCGAAGCTCTCAACGAGTGAACACTCAGTCACCGAACTTCTGCGATGAGGTGGGGGTGGCTCCGTAGGAGAGAGCGTGGGGGCCGAGTCACATCCCGAGGTGTTGGAAGGCCTTGCTTGGTGTGGGCGTCGATGGTTACCGTCTCGTGCCAAGCGCGGAATTGGTGCCAGAGCGGTCTGAGATGAGCACGTGGCGAGCCCTCCTCCTTGCTCGAAGTGGGGAGGGTTGACCGAGTAGCTCTGAGTGCTTGACTCCTCGCTGGTCGAGCCGTGCGTCGAAGTTGGTGACCTTGGGTGAGCGTAGTCAACAGAGAGAGGCCGCTTACGAACGACGTCAACGACTAGGTGGCTGCGCCGCCAACCACACTCCACGGCCGCGCTGCGCGCTAACTACTCGGTCCGACATGACGATCTCGCCTCGTGAGATTACCGTCACCGGAGCTCCGGTGACCTTTCGACCTTCGTAGACCGAATAGTCGGCTCGGCTCTGATGGCGAGCAGCCTCAATGACGTACTCGTAGGTAGGGTCCCAGATGGCGAGGTCGGCGTCGCTCCCAGGTGCGATAACCCCCTTTCTCGGCCAGAGCCCAAAGAGTTGCGCGGGTTTGGCCGACACAAGCTCAACAAATCGGCTCAGCGAAAGTCGACCGGTCCGTACCCCTTCGCTAAAGAGCATTGGCAAAGAGGTCTCGAGATCCGCAACGCCTTGGCGTGCGGTACGAAAATCGAGACGCTGGTCGAGCTTTGCCTCGAGCGACCAGGGAGCGTGATCGCTTGCGACGGTATCGACCGTTCCATCTTGTAGCGCCAGCCAGAGAGCCGTGGCGTCTTCGACCTCTCGCAGTGGGGGAGCACCGACAAACTTTGGGCCATCGGGCGCTCGTAACGCCTCGCTCGTGAGATGCAGGTACATAGGTCGTGTCTCAACGAAGAAAGGCAGGCCCCGCTGCTTGGCGGCTCGACCGACTTGAATCGCCTTGGCAGACGAGACGTGTACGGCATACACTGCAGCGTTCAGAGTTTGGCTGATCGAAACTGCGCGCTGGATAGCGGCCTCTTCCACGAAGTCAGGACGACTTAGCGCATACTCTGAGATGTCGGTACGCCCGAGACGAGTGAGGTTTGTTGAGATCGCGTCTAAGAGGGCGCCGTCTTCGCAGTGCATCAACACGAGGACTCCGTGTTCCGCTGCGATAGCGATAGCTTCGAGAAACTCGTTGATTCGTGAGTTGAAAGTGGTTTCAGTGAGGAAGATCTTCAGTGTCCGAAACCCCTTTTCTGCCAGCGCCGGAAGCGCTAGACGAGCTTGTTCACTCGGATCAAAGAGGACCGGATGCAAGATGTAGTCGACCGCAGCATCGTTTCGTGCCTGCTCTAGATCTCGTGCGAGGGCTTGGTCGAGTGTGTCTCCAGGCCAGGGAAAGGTCATGTTCCCAAAGGTGGTGATACCACCGGCGATGGCGGCCAGGGAGCCGCTGTAGAAGTTATCAACCCAGGCGTACGACGAGGGAGAGCTCGGTCGTCCTGAGGAGAGATGAACGTGAACATCGATGCCGCCTGGAAGCACGAGCTTTCCTGCGGCGGAGATCTCCTCGGTTCCTTCTAAGGATCCACCCACTTGGACGATTCGATCGCCATCGATGCCGATGTCGGCAGTGAATGCTCCTTGGGCGCTGGCGACTAAGCCGCCTCGAACTACCAGGTCAACGTGATTCATGGCAACGATTGCTTCCTCTCTCGTGGTTGGCGCCAGAGCTCGGCGAGTGGGTCTTCAATCTCAAGGAAGGGTCTGGTGCGTAGGTACGTGGTGAGTATCTGAGTATCTCCGATTGGTGAGTACGTCGAGGATGGATCCTCTCTATGACGACCTTCATAGAGCGTGAGAGCGGCCCTCTTGGGCCTCGGTTGATGGGATTTGAGGTCGATGCTTCGACTATAGCTCTCGCTAAGGGCCTCACTGTGAGCGACTCGAAGATGCATTGCCGGAAGTGAGGACCTTGAGTTACATCTCGTCTCCTTGGCGGTGCGCTTCGGTTCTATCTGGTCCTTGAATAAATAAAGACAGGAGCGGTGCGAGTTCACTCCACCACGAGATCGTTCTCAGTGGGAGTGATTGTCGTCCATGAATACGGTCGAGCAAACACCCTGATCCTGCGGTGAGCGCGACGTGGGAGCTGCAACGATGCGGTGACGACCGTTGGGCGAAGCGATGAGGTCTCGATGACGATCGTTTGAGGGCTGGCCGAGCGCTTAGTTTCAGCACCATGGCTCGGGCACGGTGCCGGTGAGAAGGCTCCACGGCTGGCATCGGTTCGAAAGAGCAAGTATTGGCGCTAGCAGACCTTCTGGGCCTTTTCGTGGCTCCTCAGGCGATGCTCAACCCTCCGTCGACGGTCACCGATGCACCGGTTACGAACGATGCCTTGTCGCTCAAGAGAAATCCGACCACGCCGGCCACTTCCTCTGGCTCCCCGATGCGCCCGAGGGGATGGATCTCGCCGATTCGCCGTAGGCCCTCCTCGACCTCGTCTCTTGCTCGAAGGTTTGCCATCACCATCTCGGTTCGAATCGAACCTGGGCAGACCGCGTTGACTCGCACGCCTCGCCGAGCATACTCCGTTGCAAGTGCTCGGGTCAGCGCTAGCACTGCACCCTTTGAAGCTGAGTACACGCTCGTGCCTCCCCAACCCAAGAGCCCCGAGACCGAGGCCACGTTGACGACCGATCCGCGGCCCTGCTCTGCCATTGCGGGAATGAAGGCCTGGCAGGTCGTGAAGCAGCCCTCTGCGTTGACTGCCATGACGGCGTTGTAGAGCTCGGCGGTAATGGCTTCGGTCGTCGGGGCCAGTGGATTGATGCCGGCGGCACAGACGAGCGAACGTGGTGGACCGTATCGTTCGATGATTAAGGTGGCAGCGTCGAAGACCGCAGTGCGCTCGGTGACGTCGAGTACGTGTGGAACCACACGCTCACCGAGGCGGTCAACGAGCGCTGCTAGCGCGGATTCGGCGACGTCACACGCAACGACGAGCGCTCCGCTTGCGGTCAGCTCGTCAACGATAGCTGAGCCGATTCCACCACCAGCACCTGTGACAACTGCGTAGTCTCTCATCGCACCATCCGACCTCTCCTGGGATCTTCTCGTTCGAGTCATGGGTCCAGGTCTATCCACCACCACGGATACGTGTGACCAACGGGCTTGGCGACGGTACCCCCTCGGTGATTTGTTTGACCACTTCGAAGACCTCCTCAGAGCGTACGTGCTTACGGTCGCACTTCACTTCATTGGCTCGGTGTGAGTTGCAGTGGTGTCAGTACTTGAACTTCGAAACTGCGTTTGTCCGGAACGAGCGTCGTGGAGGAAGGGAGTGGTCCGTGTGCGTTCGATCGGTCCGACGTAGCGTGAAACCTCCGTTCGCCAAAGCGTTCAAGAGCAGTTCTGAGGTTGTCGAAGCTTTAGCCGAGGCTACTGCTCAGAGGACGATGGGCCTGGGAGGGAAAACGAATCGCATGAAGCGACGCGCAGTGGAGGGGCCGTCAAGGCC
>JAJYZP010000135.1 GCA_021799875.1 Actinomycetes bacterium
GGCAGGATCGTAGAGAGCGTTCATAGCGAAGGTCACGGGTGTCTCTCTCCAGTTCGCATAGTCACTTAACGCATTCTTGAGGCAAGCTACCTGGGCCCCTACACTCCATCCAGCTGCACGAAGATCACTCTGTGAAACGAGCGCACCTGAGACAACGAACGGCTCTCCAGTGCTTGAAGAGCAGGATGAGACCGATACCTGCCGAATCAACGGGTCCGTGTCAAAAGCACTTGCGAGCGCCCGTTGGAAGGTCTTCCACGCAGCTTCGTAGACCGGAGTCCACCAGCGACCCATCTCCACCGACACCCCGTGTACGACTTCAGTCACGACTCCAGATTGAGACGTAACCCAGCTCGGAGCACTGTACCCTGCGAAGACCCTGAGCTTCACACCCACCGGGGTAGACGAGTGCTGTGCGTTCCAGACACTGACCGCCGCTAACGACCGCTTGAGCGGAGTCCAGTCGTAGACCCCTTGCTTGGGCTCAAGTTGAGACCAACCCTCGTTGACGACAACGCCGGCGAATGCCCCTGCATACGCATCGAGTGGAGAGAGATCAATGGTGGGGAACGGCTGATGTTGCAGATACGGGGTCTGGACGCCCATGTCGATGATCCCCTCGAGTGGCGGCTTCGTCTGAGGCGCTCGAGATGAATTCGTCGCGGCCGGAGGAACGCTCTCAGCGCTCGGTGCTCTCGTCGTTGCGACCACACCCGGCGCAAGCGAAGTTGACGTGAGAGAAGCTCCGCCAATCTGACACGACGAGGTTCCGATTGCCACGACGATAACGCCAAGCGCGGTCCAAATCCGAGAGGTCTGCATGATCTGACCGTACCGACCGATTATTACCAAGCTGTAAGAGAAGTGTAAGACGATCAACGAACGACGCAATGGAGTTCGGCAGCGTCTTGCACCTCATGAGATCCTTCGCTCACGTGCGTCAGTCCCAAGCTCGGTCAACGCTCTTGACGGTCGTGCGCACCGAACAAGGTCGCCCCAAGCTCGGTCGGTCATACCTTCGAAGAACGACGAGGTCGAGGATCGTCGTCGATCGCAAGGAAACGAGTTGCAAAAAGAACGCAGGGCCGTTTCGACCACACGCCGTCTCTTGATGGCCATTCGTATCTCTAACTCCAGAGCATGAGGAAGGCTCAAGAATGAGATCGTTCAACACCTTCTTGCCTTGGCAGCCTTCGAGAGAGATCGACGGGAGAAGCGCAGCCGAGTCGTCGCTGGAAGGTGACTATCTCGAACCCCTATCAGAACAGGAACGGAGAGCAAAACGCTCGACCGATCGACCTCAAAGGGTCACCAACGCGAAAACCGAACTACAAGACGGAGCTTTCGACAACGCTCGCAACCCGACTCCACTGCGACCGCTACGAAGCCCGTTGGCCATAGATTGCCCAAACGAGTCACGTGATACGACCATGGAATCGCTCTTCAACGAATCTCCTGCACAGAGGGTTTCTGGCCCTTAGCTGTCACGCAAGAGCTACCGTGGCTCGTCCCATCTAAGGTAACGACCATGCGAACGACCACCACTACGCTCCAACACTAAAGCGCCCCTTGTGCCACCGCTTCACAGCGAGATTACTGAGATCTTCACCGGTCTCGGAACCCTCTTCGAGACGATTGACGATGCACTAGCCGCAATGCCTACCGAACTCGTCTTCGTCTCGGAGGAGACCTGGAAGCGGATCTGTGACGCATACAGACAAGAACGGGACCGACGACTTTTTACCGCCTCCTTTCAGAACGGTCAAGCCCTATACCAAGCGTCGGAGGGACTTCGAAACCGTCGACCACTCCTCATCGAGTGGAAGGGTCCACACCGCCCGCCGGGTGACGACACGATACCGGCAGACCTGAGAATCGACCACGTCTACCTTGTGAGCTGCAAGTACATCTCCAAAGTCCTCCTCAACCCCAGCCCGCATCGCCTCTTTCGTGGACTGCTCCTCAACGAAGAGCGCAGCACCGAGAACTGGTTCGCCGTTACGGCACCGGAGGCATTCCAGCGCTTCTACGAAGCGACGCTCTATCATCTCGATCTCAGCCACTTCCCGACCGATCCCGTAGCCCTCACCAAAGAGCACAAACGCCATCTCAAAAGTGCGTTATCCGATCGGCAACTCCCGAACGAGACCCTTCGCTCTCAATGGCAAGATCTCTGCTCGGTCGTATCGAACGAGAGCGCTCACATCTGGAGCTCCCGTCTCACCTCTTCCGCCTTGCAGCTGCGACTCCTCTGGCGCATGTTACGCATCGGCGGCGCGAGCTACTTCGTCCTCGGTGTCGATCGACGTAATCACCTTCGTTTCCGAGTGAGCTCAACGTGGGACTGGACCCAGAGGTTCGAGCTCACAGCGCTCACAGTCGCACCCGGTAGCGCTGGCCAGCCCGAAGTCAAATGGCGAGCGACAATCGTCGAGAGACGCACAAACCACTCCAGCATCATCAATGGACACATCGAGATTCGCTGGAGCCACGGACGCTTCGTCGGTGCCCCCGAGGCAAAGGTCTACCTTGACTCACCGCTCGAAGCCGTTCCGGGATACGAACGTCTCACGTGAGCGCCGGACCAAAGCGCAACTCGCTCATGCGCAATAGGAGCTATAGAGACCGCCAGAGTCTCATCCAGACCACCTTCCCACCAACGTCAGCCTCCTCTCACTGTGAGCGAACCAGCGCTACACCCACCCTCAGCACGGTGCTCCGAGGACTCCTCGCACACCGCTTTTGTGCGCCAGGTAGCCCCGCTCCATGCCACGGCTTTCGCTGAAAGCACCAGCAGGAGCAAGAAGTACATCTCGAGACGGGCGAGAAATTCGCAACTCACAAGAGCAAGGCAGCTGCTCCGATAGCACATGAGATGCAGGGCTTGTTGAGCCAGGCAAGGCGGACGCACCCAGAGCATGCAAACGACGATCTACGGTCTCGGTGCATCCCTCACCGTGACGCCGACTCCGACCGTCCTCGTCCTCTTTTCAGTCTCACGACCTTTGAACCTGCCTTATCAGTACGGCTGAAGAAGATACTGTTTCAAAACTACAAAGTGCCCCCTTTGCCGGGGGCACTTTGTAGTTACTACCTGCTCTGAAGTTCCTTACGAGAGAAGGAACTCGAACGCTTCGGCGAACATCTCGCCGCTTATCACGAAGATCTACAAACTAGAGGAGACCTTCATGCCACGACGACGACCCCGCTCTTGAGCGGAGATCCGCCGAGACGAACGCTCAGCTGCGACGCGGTCGAAGTCCTTGGCACTCGGTCCCGCAGCTAGTGACCACAAAAGATTGATATTGGTGTTCATTACTATGTTCCTCCACAGTTTCTCTGGTTGAGCACATTCGGCCTGTCTTTACCGCTTCACTTGGCCACTGCCGAGAGTCCGTTGTCATCTGTGCTCGGGGCCCACTTGACCCGTTGGCATTTAACGTACCGTTAACGAGAGAACTTGAGCAACAGCGGTGTGAAATGTATCACACTCAGTGAAAACTATTCAGATCGCTCTAGCAGATTCTCTAGATCTCCCAAAGTGATCAGCGATGTCTCTCGTCATCAAAACCACTCAAAGTGATACTAGTTCACGCACCACGATGATGACCATCGGCAGACATGCAGCAGAGGAGACGGAAGCCGGTTCCAAGATTTCCACTGCAAACTCCCAGCAAAACTACGATATACACCCGTAATCCCGTGACCACTACTCGCTAGCTCGCCACTAAAGGACGAGTGGCGCACGGGCAAATCTACGACACCTTGTGTGGTATTACCACAATTTGTAGCTACGTTTCTCAAGATTATCACTCATAGTGACGAATAACTCTGTGTTGTTGGAAATGGCACAGAAAGTGAGAAAACTATGAGATGGAAGAATCGAGGATACGTTCGGCGCGGAGCAACCATCTCCGCCCGTATCGCCCTTGGGGCTCTCGTCGTTGGTGGCGGAGTAGCGGTTAGCTCAAACGTCGGAAAAACAGCGACTCAGGTTCTCGTACATGCCCAAAACGTCGG
>JAJYZP010000136.1 GCA_021799875.1 Actinomycetes bacterium
CTTGGACTTCATGTCTGATTTCCTCCATATCTATTCTGGAGGCAAAACTCACATATCAGGTGGGTTAGTAGTTGGGGAGCTCCTCAGCAGAGACTAACAAGTTATGCCAAGCTTTGGATAATGCATCGACAGATTTAACCGTCACTCTTCACGAACGACGCAAGCGACGCCCGTGTGGTACAGTGTTGAGCACTATCAGCCACCTCAGAAGTATCGATGAAGACCACGGCAACACCACAGCGAAACAACGACTGACGGGCCAGGAGTATCAAAGGATATCGCGCTACCTTGGCTCAGAAAAAGAGAGAGCATCAACGAGCTTGACGATCACCAAGTAGCCACCATCGGCCCCAGCATCGGAGTCTCACCACAATGCACCTACGTCAAGGTCTCCCGGACCACGCGCGAGTAGCACAAAGATCGACCCTCGGTCTCTTTGCGCCCCATCGAGCGAGAAGGCTCTGCGAGCTCATAGTCCTCTGCCTCACGAGCCTCATTCTTCTCACTGGGATCGGTCTCAGCTCGGCCGCGGCGAGTAGCACTGGGAGTCCTTCGACATCATCATCACCCATAGAGACCGGACCCGCTGCGTGGAGCACCTTCCACGGTAACTATGGTCTGAGCGGAGTCTCCTCCGATACAACCATCTCAGCGCTCAACGCAGCGCAACTCGGCCTCATGTGGATGACCCAGAGCGGCGCACCTATCGCAAGTTCACCTGTCGATGCCTACGATGCGACGCTCGGCAAGAACGTGGTCATCATCGCCAACACAGATGGTGGCCTCCAGGCGATAGATCCTAACAGTGGTTCGATTGTCTGGTCGGATGCTTTAGGCGAGCCAATCTACGCTACCCCGACCGTGCGCGATGGTTACCTCTGGGTCGGCACGTTCGCAGTGGGCAGAATGTACAAGATCAACGTCGACACTGGTGCAATCTCTTGCAGCTTCCCCTTAGGGACCGGTACCGATCTCTCGAGTCCGACGATCGCTACACCTCCCGGCGGAGTTTCGACCTTGTACTTCGGTACGCAAGACAATGGGGTGGTCTCGTCACCGATCATGGCGGTCAATACGCAAACCTGCCAAACCGAGTGGTCAAAGGTACCGTTCTCCCAGGAGTCAGGTAGCTGGAATCCAACTTCCTACGGCGTGGATGCGACCGGAGAACCACTCGTACTCGTTGGTTCAGCTAACCCCGACTCTACCGTCTATGCACTCGATGCCCTTACCGGGACAACCGTTTGGTCAAACCGAAACCTCAGCCCCACGAGCAACGATGTCGGCTCTGGCCTCACCATCTCGCCTCCCGGCAACAACGGTTTTGCCGATGGTGTCGCCTACTACGCCGGAGAGGATGGGTTACTCTACGCCATCAATCTCACGACTGGGGCCACTCTATGGACGTTCAACTTTAAAGCTGCGACAACTCCCTCTACCTACAAAGGAGGGAGATCCACGGTTGCGATCTCCGGTAACACCTTGGTCTTCGGCACCGGTACCGGGGTCATGGCCGTGAACGCTACAACCGGTGCCGAGCTCTGGGACTCCGCCCATACAGTGGCTCCCGATACTGAGATCATCTCATCTCCGCTCGTCGTTGGCCCACCCGGTGAACAGGTCGTCGTCTATGGCGATATGGCTGGCAAGGTCAACGTTCTCGCCCTCGCAAACGGTGCGCAACTGGCGACTTTTCAAACCCACGGCTACATCCTGAGCTCTCCAGCGGATCTCAACGGACAGCTCATCATTGGGTCAAGCGACGGTTTTCTCTACGACCTCGGTCTCGGAGGAGGTCATCCTACGAGCTATCCAACTACGACCGTTTCGCAACCAACAGACGGATCCACCGTGGTAAATCCGAACACCGCAACGACCTCGACCTCCCCGATCACCTTTAGCGGGACCGTTACTTCCGCCCTAAGTTCACCGAGCGCAGTCATTGCGGTTCAACAAGACGGTCCAACCGGAGAGTGGTTCAATGCGACGACGGGAACGTGGCAAGGAGGCATAACCTGGAATCAGGCCGCAGTCTCGACGTCGGGTACTAGCGCCACCTGGTCGTTCGCAGTACCGGTACCTCTACAAGGCGGTAGTTACGAGGTATTCGCCAGGGGGACCGATCCATCGACCGGAGCCGAGGATCCCGTGGGCGCAACCTCGCAGGTCACGGTCTCACCCGAGACGAGCGGGCCGCAGATGTCGGTCTCCACGCCTGACGCAGCACCATCGAATCGTGTCAAACTCTCCGGAAGTGGATTTGGTCCAGGCGAATCGATCTCGATTAGCCTGCCCGGCTACCAGATCGGCACGGTCACTGCTTCGGCAACGGGAAGCTTTACCGACTTCTCGGTGCAAATTCCTAGGCGATTCCCCTTCGGACAAACTGCGATTCTTGGCGTCGGCACCACCTCGGGCCTCGCATCGACGGTAACTCTCGATGTCACTACCTCCTGGAGCCAACTCGGTGGCAATCAGGAGAGGACAGGAAATCTTCCAAATGACATCATCTTCAATAGTGAGGAGGTTCCTGACAAGGTATACCGCATGTTCGCAGCGGCGCAGTTTGCCGCCGGTGCACCCATTACCACTTCGCCGGCAGTTGTGAACAGAACGGCATACTTCGGCACGAGCGCTGGAGAGGTCTATGCCGTCGATGCCGTTACAGGATCCTTGCGCTGGCAGGCCGCGACGACCGGAGCGGTCTACTCCTCGCCGGCCGTCGATTTCACTACGAAGACGGTAGTTTTCGGCACCAACGACGGTTATGTCTACGCCTACAACACCTCGACTGGGACACTCAACTGGAAGGCAGGACCATACTCCTCAATCACTACCTCACCGAATATTGCTGACGGACTGGTGTATATCGGAGCTGGCAATGGCACAGTCTATGCCCTTCGGCTCTCCACTGGTACAGTCGCCTTCCAAGTCTCACTCGGAAGTGCGGTCTCCGCATCACCAGCGATCGATACTGCAAAAACGCTGCTGATCGTGGGTGACCAGGCCGGCAGAGTAACCGCTCTCTCGCTCGCTCCGCACGAGCGAGGTAAGATCATATGGCAGTTCTCTGCCAGCGGTCCAATCACTGCTACGCCCCTCATCAGCAGCGGTCGTGTCTTCGTCGGATCGAACGCAGTGGGTACGAGCTTGGGAACCGAGTACGCCCTTGACGAAAGTACTGGAGATACCGTCTGGTCGCACCTTTTGGGTGGATCGCCGAGCTTGACTTCTGCCATGGTCGGCACGAACCTTGTCGTCGGCAGTAGCTCTGGCGAGCTCGTCTCCCTCGCCGCCGCAACCGGAGCGGTTCAGTGGAGTTACCAGACGCCATCGGCCGTTACCGGTGTCTCCGCTACCGTTGGATTGATCTTTGCCAACTCATCCGACGGAATCGTCACTGGCTATCGAAACAAGGGGGAGAACGTTTGGATTTCGCCGCCGATGTCAGCACTGACTGGGGCTCCGGCAATCTCCGACAACGCCATCGTGATCGGTGGAGGCAATGGCACACTCTCCGTCTACACCCCCTATGGGCTACCAATGGTGTGACTAGAAAAGTCAAAGATCGATAGCACGGTCCGCATCTCATCACACCACTCACCCGAAGCAAGCCTTCTGCGCAACCCCTTTGTTGCTCTCGCACCTCTGACTCGCCGATGTCGGCCACGCAGAGGTGCGAGAACAAGGCATCCTCGCTGAGCTTTGCGGACTCGAAAACTCGCTAACCACTCCGACAGATCGAACGCTCCAACCACCGTTGATCACCAAAGAGATTGGAGCGACAGGCGGCGAACGTTCGGGTTTCCATCATCGCCGTACGGAAGCCCCTCGCTCTACAGGTTTATTTGCGACGCACGAGGACTACCGTCTTCGTGACCAAGCGTCTACCGTAATGAGGAATATCTGACCAACTCGGTGCGGGCTCTAGAAGGAGCTTAGGTCCTACGCTACGAGATTTTAATCTGTACTCCATAGGGCGTACTCGCTCACCCTATGTGCCAAGATAGTTGACGT
>JAJYZP010000137.1 GCA_021799875.1 Actinomycetes bacterium
CCAGGTGTACAACAGTGTCCTGCGGTCTGCCGACGTTCAACCTATCGTAGTTTCACTGGCTTCGCACTTCGCGACCGTTGCAAAGACTGAGCAACCCGATCCACTCGGCTCGTCTTCACGACCGAACCGAGCCCAGCGACCGATCTTGAGGACCAGGAAGGATGCCGACCCACGCACTGGACTTTGGCCCACCGACATTGAGGCCAGTGCTCACGATGGTCTGTAACCAGCCTCGTGGCCACCGACAAGCGGTGCGTAGTTTGCTCGCTGCACCCGATGTCTTTTGGGGTGGAGATCCATCGCAGACAAGCAAAGAAAGGGGTCCGATCTACTCTGACCGAAGTAATTATTAACGATGCTACGGGAGCTAGCCAAGCACCTCGCTGCCGAAGAGGAGCTCGGCCCATGGGCTACTGCGCAGGGCACGGTCTTGGACCGAATCACCCTCTCGGGGACGCTCGCCACGAACCTAAAAACCAGCCTCCATATCTTACAAAAGCAGTTCCGAAGAGGTCACTGCGTTCTCACACCCGAGCCAGGCCGAGGCCCGGCCGAGTGTGTTACCACCGTCACCGGCTAACGCCCAAGGACACCTCTCACGCTACAACGAGAGCTAGAAGGCAAGAACACGAGCAAAAGTAACTCACAACACACTCGAGCAGTACCTGGCTTCATCCGACAACATTGACTCCATGGTTGCATCGGTTGAGCGTTTCTACCTGGAACTGCATCGACGATCTCGCTCTCGTAGCATCGCGTCGGATTCAGCATCGATCGTTCCCTATCCTCGACCGTGCCATTTACTCCTTCGCACAATCTCGTTTCTGAAGCACCACCGCCCAGTGGCCCTGTAAGAATGTTCCTACAGATTGCCAAGTCAGCAATCATCTGACCAGGAGGACTCGTTGAGAGAGCACACTACACCATCCATCCGATCTCTATCGTTCCTAGCCTGCCCACACTCACCGCTCCGCCAGAGCGGCAAGACATCCAATCAGGCACTCGAAGATCGCTGTGGGAGGAGATGACGATGGAGCCCTCACCGGTGACACTGGATGGGATCGTCGGGCAAGTCACAATCGTCCGAGATGAGTTCGCCATAGCCGACGTAATAGCGAAACACGCAGTCGATACATGGTTCGGGATGGGCTACGTCTCAGCGTGTGATCGCATGTTCCAGATGGACTACGACCGCCGCCGAGCAACAGGACGACTAGCAGAGATCCTCGGTCGTTCGGCACTCTCGGCCGATGTTCTGGCGAGACGCCTCAATATCGAGAGCTACGCTAAAACTGACTACGCGAACCTCGGGGCGACGACTCGAGGGAACTTTGACGCCTACACAGCGGGTGTCAACGACGCGCTTGCAAGCATGTCGATCACGACAGAGGAGGAGCTCGGAGACTATCGATTCGAGCCGTGGGAGCCGTGGCAGTCCATAGCAGCGTTCAAGGTCCGTCACGTCCTCATGGGGCTCTGGCAACACAAGCTTGCTAGCGCTCTCCTCTACCTCCGAGTAGGACCCGAGCTCTTTCATTCGCTAGAAGATCGCCCGCCGGTCGGCTCGGCCCTGACGGTCCCGACACTCGATCGCTTACAGACCCTCGTGACGAAAGCTACTCAAGAGATCTACGATGTCAGTGAGATCCTTGGTTTTCTCTCTGAGGTCAGTCCAGGCTCAAACGCATGGGCGGTGAGTGGCTCGAAGATGGCGAGCGGCCACGCAGTCCTCTGCAACGACTCTCATCGTGCTCTCGACGTGCCGAACGTCTATTGGCAGGTGGGCTTAACCTGCCCGGCATTTTCGGTCAAGGGAGCGACCTTCCCAGGATTTCCTGGATTTCCACACTTCGGGCAGAACCGACACGTCGCATGGGCAATCACCCACGCGGGTGCTGACACACAGGATCTCTTCGTGGAGACCTTCGATCACACCGACCCTGAGCTCTATCGAACCTACGAAGGATACCGACGCGCAGCTCGGAGGGTAGAGGTCATTACAGTGCGTGGCGAACAGCCAGTAGAGATCGAAGCTTGGTCGACTGCGCATGGGCCGGTGGTTCACGGGGATCCACGAGAAGGCAGTGCCCTCTCGCTTCAGTGGTCTGGCTTCGACTCCAATCTCAGAGGATTTGAGGATCTCGAAAACACGGTGCAGGCGACCTCAGTTGCAGAGCTCTTCGAATGTCAACGTAGCTGGGTAGATCCCGTCAACAACTTCGTAGCAATCGGAAGAGACGACACGATCGGCTACCTCACGCGTGGTTCGATCCCAATTCGGACCAATCTCGAACACCGGACACTACCAGTCCCGGGGTGGCTCAAACCCTACGAGTGGGGCGGCTATCTCGATGTAGATCTCTTGCCGAAGCTCATCGATCCGGAAGCGGGATTCATCATGACCGCGAATAACACAATTATCGACGGCGAGGAGCCCTACGTATCGATGAGCTTCGCTGAACCATTTCGGGCCGAGAGACTACGCGAGATCCTCTCGGAGTCAAAGATGTTTTCCTTAGCTGATATGAGTGCGATACAGAGCGACTGTAGGTCCTGGGCTGCACACGCTTGGACGAAGATCTTGAGAGACGAAAGCAGACTAGACGAAGAAGGCGCGGAACAGGCTCGCCAGGCTTTGGCGAGTTGGGATGGCTCGCTCCATCGAGAGTCCGGTCCAGCTCTGCTCTACGGAGCCTTTCGCCGAGCGATGGCAGAGTGCCTCTACCGACCCTTGCTTGGTGACAATGTGTGGAACTGGGCCGTCTCTGGCGAGCTTGCACCGTTAGGACGATTCATAGCTCGCTGGCTTGCAAATGATCTCTGGGACTTCCTCGGCGGACACCGACCCAATGGCTTCTCCGGAGATGCTCGATCCCTGCGCATCGAGAAGATTCGTGCCGTCCTTCCAACGGCACTTTCAATGGCGTGGACCTGGTGTCGTCAGGTAGCAGGCGAGGACCCGTCAACATGGAGATGGGGAGATTTTCATAAGACTGCGGCTCGCCACCCTCTGTCGATACTGGCGGAAGCACAGGGCCGGATCCTCGATCCACCTCGCGTCGAGATGGATGGTGACGGCGACACAGTCCAGGTGGGATCCTATGGTTGGCAATCGAGTGACCACTTCGACATCACCAATCTCTCTGTCTATCGCCAGATAGTAGATGCAAGAGACTGGGGCGCAACGACCTCTGTGATCCCCGGCGGGGTGAGCGGCGATCCAGACTCTGCGCACTCAATCGACCAGCTCAAACGCTGGGCCGATCACCAACGAGTGCCCATGTTCCCCCACGACTCCAACAAAGGTGAGTGCGCCGAGTCGTAACCCAACCTGTGACCCAGCCACTCAGCCCGAGCTGTGCGACTTTAGGTCACCAAGTCGTTGCTCACAAAGCGATACCTCAGGAGTAGCTACTAAGAAGCGTCCGGAGTGGACAGTGACCAAGACGGAGAGTATATGGTCTTGGCTCTTGAGACAAGACGGGCATTCATGCGTGAATCATGGGTCCTGCGGTCGAGCGACCTCTTCCTCTCCACCGCAAACCTACAAGAGTACAACGAGACATGAGCTCGTCGAAGCTCACGTAAGCTCCAGCTAGTCACAAAGAGGAGATGGGCTGCTTCGGAGCCCTCCTGCGATACGGCAGCCCTCGTTCCTCAATACTTGTACTCCAGTAGGTCTTGCTCCTCTCTAGAACTAAGAGTGCCTACCGGAGTGTTACTCAAGAATTGGTCCACTCGCGCTCGAAGCGAACCGCAGAGCTTAATACCGACCGCCATCAGTCCGCGCAGCGCTCTCGGCCGATTACCGCAAGCCTCAGCGGACCGGCTTGACTAACTGCGTCATCAGGTTCTGAGCTAGACGTGTTGCGGACCGGAGCTCTCTCGACAGTCACTGAACCTATACATGAACGCCTCTCGGTGATAAGTAGTCGCCTTA
>JAJYZP010000138.1 GCA_021799875.1 Actinomycetes bacterium
TCACCAAAGCAGGAGCGACCTGTTATGGAGCTCTCGAGATGGCTCACTGCGGTGTCTCTGTCACCATTGGAGGACTCCCAGCAACCGTTGCGTACGCATCTCCAACGACCATAGATGTCATCACCCCCAAGGTAGGAGTTGGCATCCTCTTAGTCGTGGTCCACGTTGGTGCAGAGAGCTCCAATGCGGTTCCACTTCAGATCACCTCGCGGTACTGAGAGAGGTTAGTAAAGCGACACGCTGGCCAGGGTGGATCTCCGTTTGATACATCCAGTCTTACCAATGGCCAAATTGACACAACCCTGACACTGATCTCTGTCAACACTGCTTCGGACTTCAATGGTGCGTTGAGTCTCCAATAAGCCTCACGTCAGATGAAGACCACCATCAACCATGATGGTCGATCCTGTGATTGAACGAGCTTGATCTGAGAGAAGAAAACTGACAACGTTGGCAATCTCTTGTGGTTCGATGAGACGGGCGGTCAGGTGCTGATGGGCAAAGCTCTCTGCGCTCTCGATACCGTAGATCGCTGCGGATCGATCGAGGATAACACCTCTTGTCGATCCTGGTGCGATGGTGTTGACGGTTACCGAGGTGCCTCGGAGCTCAATGGCAAGAGTATGGACGAAGCCTTCTACTGCATGTTTCGATGCGACGTATGCGCTCATCTGTGGTAGCGCCTTCAGTCCAGCTACTGAGGAGATTGCTATGAACCTTCCCCACTGTGTACTCAGGGAGCTCCCACGTATGGAGCTCAGTGTTACCCTCGCTAGGTTCATCACTCCATAGAGGTTGACTTCGACGGTGAGTCGCTCCAGCGAAGAATCGAGTGTGGTTTCGACATTCGATATTCCTGTTACTACTCCGGCACATGCGATCGCTGCACCGGTACGGAGGCCCGTAAGCTCTTCGACTTGAGCGATAGCGAGACCGAGTTCCTCGGGATCGCGTACATCACATTGACTAATAGATAGGGTCTTTGGAAAGTCAAGCTGGAGATTTCGGAGAGCTGCTTGGTCGGCAAGAGGGTAGCCAAGGTCGACCGAGATATTCGAACTCGCCGGCACGTTCGATTTCGTCGACTCGGTGAGATGAGAGGCGCCGGCGAAGATGTCGATGGCGTGGACCCAGTAGCCCTCTGCGAGGAGCTGCTGCGTGGTGGCGAGTCCGATACCTCGTCCCGCGCCTGTGATGGTAACGAGGCGTTCTCGGTTCTCGACCTCGTGATGCGAAGTTACCATTGCTCGGAGGAGGTGTAGATTCGGTCGAGATCGTCATACATTGCGGCGAGAGCGAGGCACCCTTCCTCATAGGAGGCGCCCGTCGGATCTCCTAGAACGCCATTATGAGAGAGCGCACGTACTCCTTCTTTCTGGAGAATTGCCATTGCCGCCTCGTCCTCCCCGGTAAAGCCTGGAGCTGCGAGTTCGAGAGCGACCTGATCGGGAGCGAGAGCGAGCATGATGGAGGTCTCGGTACGACCTCCGTGGAGGTCAGGTCGATGCAGTCCTCGCTGCGACGGGTCGATATTGAGGCGATATGCCGCATCTTGGAAGGTCGCGCGAGTCGGGTACCAGACCTCGACCCTGTGAGATTCCCGCCTCAGATGGTCTCGTACGGACATCAGTGTTGGAGCATTACCCCCATGAGCGCTCACGATGAGTATGCCGCGCCATTGAGTTGCGCTCCGAACGAGCTCGACGACCACGCTTGCAAGTGCCTGAGCACCGATTGAGAGCGTGCCGGGAAAGCCTTGGTGTTCGCCTGAAGACCCATATGGCAAGATCGGCGCAAGAACGAGCTCTTGGTCGTGACGACGTACAAACTCGTTTGTGACTGCAGCGGTGATCTGGGTATCGGTGTCGAGAGGGAGATGCGGTCCGTGTTGCTCGAGCGAGCCGATGGGAAGTACGAGGACGCGTTGAGAAGCGCTAAAGCGTACCTGACGAGAGCTCTGTGAGCTGAGATGCACAACAGTCATGACTCCTTGAGAACCCCCCAACTTCTCAGGTCTTCGACGATCGAGAGCGCTGCTAGGTCTGGGTTGAGATGACGGACAATATGGCGTGTCGCTGTTACGTCCGGGGATCCGGCGTCGAGTAGAGCTCTTGTCTTGTCAGCGGCGCTCACCGTAGGTGGCGCTGCTCGGAAACTCGGTGGCTCCCGTCTCTCCACCGCGGTCAAGGACAAGTTCGTCGATCGGTACTGTGAGGTGCTGACCGGGAGGTAGTCAGCTTGAGTCTCTCCGGCCTGGACGTGAAATCTGCGTTGGAGGTCGGCGAGCGGTGGTTGAGCAAAGACCGGACGACAACTCAGGACCGCACCGCGACTGGGGAGTCGGAGCGTTCCGTGTAGAGACTCGTTAAGACGCATGTGAACCTCGATCAAAGAGGCTGGGTCGGCATCTTGCATCTCCGGAGCTCGGCTGGTCGTGTCCTCAGCATCGAGGGTAAGCGTTTCCACTCCGCTGAGCAGGGTCATGTTTGCAGCGACCGCAGCGCGAAGCGCAAAAGTGCCCGATGCATCTGAGTTTGAGTAATCACCGCAGAGAAGAAAGCGGACGCCGAGTTTGCTCATGGCTGCCGCCATCACGATCGCCCCGTCTGATGAAGGGTTGGAGCACCTTTGGGCTGTGACGGAATCTATTGTGGTTGAGCCATTGCAATCTCTCGCCTGCAACCACTGTTCGCCTCTTTGCGACTGATCGTTGAGTACAACACTCTCAGATTCGTAGACGACATACGCGGCATCGGCGCCACAGAGGAGAGCTTCGTTACACGAGAGCACCGCATTGTCTAGCCTCCCTACACAGAGGGCGACGAGTGGACCACCAAGTCTCGCCCGGATCTCCTTCGCTAGCTTGAGGGCGCTGTACTCGGCTCCACTGAGTCGATGAGAGGACCCTGGTAGCGTGTTGGTCGGAATCGTTAGGTCGGTAGATGCGCTCGGAGCGGCATCGATGGCGACGGCGACCAGGCAGCGCGGGTGCTGCACTTCATCAGCCATGTCGAAAGACCACTCCGTCGCCGCCTTGAGGGTAAGACCAGGAGAGAGCTCCGGTCTGATTACAGATGAGGTCGCAGGTCCCGCACTCAAAGCAGTATTCGTAATTAAAGAGAATTGAGCCTTGGGTTGTTTCGACGAAGAGTCCTGCTGGACAGGCGTTGAGACAGGCGCGGGTATCACAGTTTTGGCAGATTTGACTATCAACCACGATGTGTGCTCTTGCTCCGATGCGGAATTCAGTGAGCTCCACGAGCGCTTCTAATCCAAGGGAGGGTGTGGTCGTGCTCGGCGCGTCAGCAACGTTTGACCAGTCTCGAGTCTTCGGAGAGGGGAGTGTTTGGTGGTGGAGAGTCTTGGTCACTGCTGTCAACGATAGCCTCTCACGACTGCGATGAGGAACCGTAGTACCTGTCGGGCGTTCAGGCCGCTCGCTCGGAGATTACGGTGCAGGATCTTTATTAAGGAGGGTTTTGGTATGGGATCGGTGACGGTAAAGAGATCGTCCGCTATCCCAACGAGTAGCTGCGGAACGTGGTGTTGGAGAACGTCGCCGAGGACGACTTCGGGGGCGGCGTTGAGTCTTTGATGATTGATTCCGACGAAAGATTGACGGAGCTCTCGTTCGTAGCGTTGGTGGTCGTGCGGTGTCTGTCGAGGACGGCGACACGCTCGAGCCGCTACTCTTCCGGCGAGCGCCCCTGACCCTAAGGCATTGTTCACGCCTTCGAGCCAGAGCCCGCTCGCAAGGCAAAGCGATGCTGCATCCCCGCAGACCATCATCCCCGGCATCGAGAGTGTCGGTCGAGAGCGCCACCCACCTTCGGGTATGAGGTGCGCACCGTATTCAACCGAGCGTGAACCCTCAATGAGGGGAGCGATGGAGGGATGAGCCTTGAGGGCATCAAGGAGCTGCTCCGGTCG
>JAJYZP010000139.1 GCA_021799875.1 Actinomycetes bacterium
TGACCAGTCCCACCAGGGGATATGATGCAGGCAAGAAGATATCGGGTAGGAAGACCTTTGGAATTGTGGACACCATGGGACTTCTAATTGCTGTTGTGGTTATGGTTGCCTCTGTATCTGACAATCTCGGTGGAACCTGTGTCATGCATAAGGCTAGAGAGCGCAGCGGAAGATTGAAGAAGATCTTCTGTGACTCGGGTTTCAAAAGAACGTTCATAGAGAAATGCCAGAAATATCACATCTCTGCAGAGGTGGTCAAAAGAATTCATGCCCATCAATTCGAAGCGCTTCCCAGGCGCTGGGTGGTGGAGAGAACATGGTCATGGTTGATGAATAATAGACGTCTCCAAATTGACTACGAACGAGATCCACAAGTAACCGAAGGGTTTATATGGGCCGCTCATTCGAGGATGCTCCTTAGACGGCTTACCGAATCGGATATCTCATGATCGCGCTGGGAAAAGATCCGCGACAGCCTCTTAGAAGGTATCGAGCTAGCGTTTGGCGATGAGTATTTGGCCACTGAAACGGGACTCCACTAGGTTTGATACCTTGTCTCCATACTTAGACTGTTCTGCACTATCCTCGGGTGGGTTGACCTCAGTGATCGTTCGGGTGGAGCCAAACCGGCAATCATGCTCCCGACCATCCTTCATACGTTAGTCTTGGGAGACTCCTCTATTCACAATATTTAATTTGAAACTACAGAGCCGCTGATCCATCGGGTTCGTTTTCCTTCCGGGTCCTGGTCCCATCCATGCTCGAGACTCAGTCAGGGTCCTATGCCTCCTGACGTGTCCCCAATGAGATGCGGCGACTACCCGCAGCAATTGTAGGTAAGCCAAACAAGCGGTTCCTTTGACCTGAGACAGAGCTAACTATTACGGAGCCACTACTCTAGGAAGCTGGCTCCTCAGTTGCAGGAATCGAGTCCCGACTATGAGCTGGCGCGAGCCCACCTCGACCATCACCATTAAGAGTAGGCAGGCAACAATCGTCTCAGGGGTCGTTATTGAGAGCGAGTGCATCGTGCGTTCGATAACTCTGTCAGCGCTTGCGCCTCCGTCAACTGCGTAAAGGCTGAACGCCGTACGCAGGACGACACCTACCGTCCAAAAGGCTGCCGCAAGAGGTCCCGCCTTGGCGTAAATCCCTTGGTCGCCTAAATATACTCTAGTGAAACTGACAGCTCCGACTCCGAAGACGAGCCCCAGCAATATTCCTCCGACTATTACGTAAAGGTCTCCTCTGGCTGTTGGAATACCCCTCAGGTAGGCAAAGAGAAAATAAGCAACTATCAGGATCGGAAAGAGGAGATTCCGTAGGGTAAGTCGCCGTCCACGGAACTGTAAGAAGATCGTAGCCACAAGGACCGCGTCAAGTATGTAATCGAAGGCGTTCATGGAACCCCCGTCCGGTTTCGATCAGAGTAAAAAAATACTGTACCACCAGGCCAATGCGGAGAGAGTCCTTTTAATTTCTTTTAGTTAGTGTCCCTCCTCAGAAATTCGAGATAAGACAGTGACACCCATGCATTTCCGCACGGGTGCAGAGGTCCGCTCAGGGGTCTTGGTCCAGACCCAAGCTAGCAGGATGAGCTTACCCAGTTCCAGTAGACGCTGACTGAAGCCGCTTGAGCGACTGTTGCTAAGGCTCGTAGTTGACCGGGGAGATGTTCCTAGGTTTCGAGTATCGCCGTTGGTTGTTGTAAAACGCCATGTAGTCGGCTATTCCTCTTCGAAGCTCGTCGAGATTTCCAAAGACGTGTCGGTAGCAATACTCATGGTTGAAGATCGACCAGAACGATTCCGCAGTCGCGTGATCGTAACACGACCCAGTTCTTCCCATGGACCTCTGAATGCCGTTGGCCTCACAGAGTCTCGCTACCGGAACGATCGGAGAATTGGCTTCCTCGATCCGTATGGAACTTTGCTCCTTGCACTGCTCCTCCTCTGACACGTAGTGCCTGTTCTCGTGCGGTAATGACAAGCTCAGTTCTCATGTGATGATCAAACACAAACCCAAGCACCCTTCCGGAATGCTCATCTCGAATCGCACAGAGATAGGCAAAGCTCTCACCAATTGCCATGTTCGTGACGTCTGAGGTGAAAACCGCATTGAGAGATCTCTGGTCGAAGTGTCTGTCGACAAGGTCAGGTGGGTATGACGCCGTCGGATCTGACACCGTCGTTGTAACCTTAAAGACCCTCTGTGTCAAGCTTAGGTGAGACAGTTTACACCGATACATCAATGAGCTAAGGGAGCGGAGAAAGACTATCTCCAATGACCATGACAACAACCACTATTGGCGACACGCACATGCATAATGGTGCAATGACTAAACCAGCTACACCGAACCCGGAGGTGCTTGAGCGTTCATCTGGACGTCGACAGTTCTCGGCGAAATACAAAGCCAAGATTCTTGCCGAGTACGACGGCTTGCCCCGCAAAGAAAGAGGGGCAATGCTTCGACGTGAGGGTCTTTACTCCTCTCTCGTTGTGACGTGGCGTCGCCAACGTGATGAAGGCGCCCAAGAGGCTCTGGGTCGAGCAGCGGGTCGTCAAAAGACTGATCCCCGAGACCGCGAGATCGCCAGCTTGAAGCGCGAGGTCGGCCGGCTGGAAGGTGAACTGAACAAGTCGAGAAGGGTCATTGAAATTCAGGGAAAACTCTCCGCGCACCTAGCATCACTCGCCTCGGACAGCACTGCGGAAAACGGCGAGTTGAAATGATCGATGAAGCAGTGGACCAACTCAGCCAAGTGGTGAGCAAGGGTGCGGCGTTGACGGCGCTTGGAGTGGACCGGGCAACCTGGTATCGCCGGCACCGCTGCAGTGCGCCACCACCAAAGCCGCAGCGAGTGGCTGTTCCCCAACCTCGAGCTCTGAGCGTTGTTGAGCGCAAGCAGATCAGGGCAACGCTCGAGTCCGAGCAGTTCATAGACGAAGCTCCGGCCACGGTCTACGCCAAACTCCTTGATCAGGGCACCTATCTGGGCTCGGTGTCGACCGTGTAGAGCGTATTGCGCGAGCACGACGAAGTCCGTGAACGACGTCGCCAAGCCACCCACCCTGGACGGCCCCTTGAGCCCGAGCTCATTGCCACCAAACCCAATGAAATTTGGAGCTGGGACATAACAAAACTCCATGGGCCCGAAAAGAGGACCTACTACTACCTCTACGTGATCTTAGATAGTTACAGCCACTACGTCACGGGTTGGACGACGGCCCGTGCCGAACGAGCCGAACTCTCCAAGGGGCTGATGGATGAGTCAATTGCCTCTCAGGGTGTACCCAGTGGTCAGCTCACGTTGCACTCCGATCGGGGATCTCGGGTGATCGCCAAAGGAGTAGCGCACCTACTGGCAGATTCCGGAGTCACCAAATCCCACAGCCGTCCTCATGTAAGTAATGACAATCCCTATTCAGAGAGCCAGTTCCGAACCCTCAAGTACCGGCCCGAGTTTCCCGATCGATGCGGCAGTTTCGAAGACGCTCAGGCTCATTGTCGACGCTTCATGTCTTGGTACAACGAACATCATCGTCACTCCGGCATCGGATATCACACTCCCGCCGATGTCCACTACGGACGAGCTGAAAAGGTTCGTGAACGACGTGAGACGGTCCCGCTCGACGCCTACGCAGAATACCCCGAACGGTTTGTTCACAAAGTTCCCACCCCACCGGCGTTTCCGACCGTCGCGTGGATCAACCAACCAGAGCAGGAGATCACTGACTCAGTAAATAATTGAGAGAATTGTCTCAAAAAGCTTGACACGTGCCGAGAGCCTGGGGCTGATCCCAGTGACACCAAGGGATTTCATTGTTGACGCTACTGTATTGTAGCTGACGACATCACCTCGCTCATGCAGCTCAGCAGTGATCCGAGGAGCTCCGTAGGTACCCCTG
>JAJYZP010000140.1 GCA_021799875.1 Actinomycetes bacterium
CGCATCTAGCACTTCAACGAGGTGTCCCACTTATCGAGGTAACCAACGCTCGTTTTGATAGGACGGTTCGTTCGGACTCTTCTCAAGGCGTTCTTGCCTTTGCTGAACCGCTGAGGGATTTGACGCTTGTAGATTTGGTGAAATCCTGTCGTCGTCAGCCCGCTCTGATCCTTCTTGACCATGTCACTGATCCGCGAAATCTTGGAGCCATACTCCGAAGTGCGGAGTGCGCCGGCTTTGAAGGAATCGTAATAGCGGAGCGTCGCTCGACCAAGGTTACGCCAACGGTGACCAAGACCTCGGCCGGGGCCGTTGAGTACCTCCGATTCGCAATGGTGGGTGGTGTTCCGGCGGCGATTGAAGAGCTCAAGGCTCTGGGAGTCTGGATCGTAGGTCTTGATCCCGCTGGCAGTCAGGAGATCTTTGACGTTGAACTCTTGACGGAACCGCTTGCACTCGTTCTCGGCTCTGAGGGGAAGGGACTCTCTCGATTAGTTCGGGAACGTTGTGATGTTGTGGCGACCATCCCCCAAAGTGGCTCGATTGCGTCGCTGAACGTGTCGGCTGCTGCGTCAGTTGCGTGTTTTGCAGTACAGCGCGCACGGACTGCTAGGCATCTTCTCCCCTCACGCTAGCGAGAAGAGAAGATGCTGAACAGTAAGCAGTATTACCCTAACCCAGGCATCTGACTTATCTGTAATTTCTCAGATGTTCTTCGCGCGCTCTAGCAGCTCTGCAGACTTCATCTAGAGACACCGATCACCCCGGGAATGTTGAGTGTGCAACTAATGTTCTAAAGCTGTCAAGGGTCTCTAGCGAGTTGAAATGGAGTGAGGCCGGCTATGCCAGCAGTTCAGGTTGAAAATCTCTTTGCACTAAATAAGGTCGAGGCGACGGTTGAAGAAGTTCTCGCATCTCGATCCGTGCTATCGAGGACGGTTGCCCCGAAGGGGTACGAAGGTGAAGGATTCCCGGTTCGACGAGCTTTCGCAGGTATAGCTCCAGAGTTGCTCGATCCGTTTGTCCATATGGACCAGATGGGTGAAGTTGAGTATGCACCGGGCGAACCGAAAGGCACTCCATGGCATCCCCATCGCGGCTTTGAGACAGTCACGTATATCATTGATGGGACTTTTGACCATCGAGACTCTCACGGTGGGGGTGGCCGTATTACTAACGGCGCAACGCAGTGGATGACGGCCGGAAGCGGTCTCTTGCACATCGAGGTGCCGCCGGAAGAACTCGTCGTAACGGGCGGGCTCTTTCACGGCCTACAGCTCTGGGTTAATCTCCCCGCAAGCCAAAAGTGGATTCACCCACAGTATCAGAGCATCGAACCGACCGCTGTTACCTTGCTGTCCTCTGATGATGGAGGCTCCTTAGTGCGGTTAATTGCGGGCGGGCTTGGTACACAGAGAGGTCCAGGATCGACTCAGACGCCGATCAATTTCATCCACGCCACTGTGGCACCCGGTTCTCGCCTCCATCTCCCCTGGCCGGCGGAGTTCAATGGATTGATCTACGCGCTTGCCGGCAATGGGCTTGTCGGACAGAATCAGGTGGCGTTACAAGGAGGGGAGCTTGCGGTGCTTGGATCGGGGCTATCCATTGAGGTGTACGGCGGTGATGTGGTAGATTCTCGGTCTGAGAACTTCGAGGTCGTTATCCTTGGTGGGCGTCCAATTCGCGAACCGATCGCATGGTATGGACCATTCGTGATGAACACGCAGGCCGAACTTGCTCAGGCCTTTGAGGACTACCGTACCGGCAAATTGGGATCAATTCCTGCGTAAACGGAGCAACCTACTAACGAGAACCTGTCTTACAATTCTTCGGCCTGCTGAGTAGAGGTTTAGTTCTTGAAAGGGCCGCGGGATTGAAGACTGCGAGCACGTTAGGGGTACCTTGTACGGCCACAGAGGCGTCGTTGTTGAAGAATGGGTCTAGTTTTCTCGATCACCGGTCCGACACAACCTAAGCAACGAGGCCGATGCTCTCGGTGCGTGCCGACCCTCGTTGGTGGTGAATGACGTAGTCCGAATTCGGCTCGTGATCTGTTCTATCGGTATGAAGAAGTCGCGCCCTTATCTCGTTGGGGATTGAGAGACGACTGGTCGTCCTGTGGTAGTTCTTGCCTACCAAGAACCGTGAGGTTGCTTTTGACCCGAGCAGAGAGGTTGAGATGCTCGCTGAGCGGGATGAAGAACTTGAGCTGCTGCAGGCGGGAGATGTGAACTCGAACGTACCGCTTTGTAGGAGGGCTTCGGTATTAAGGGCTCGAGTCAGAGCGGCCGTGCGATACCCGTCTGCGAATCTGTTCTTGCGATGTTGCTTTGGAGCCGACGAAGGGATTCGAACCCATGACCTGACGATTACAAATCGCCTGCTCTACCACTGAGCTACGCCGGCAAAATACTAGAGCAGTGTAGTACACACGCCTTCGTAGCAGAGCCACTGCCGGTGTTCTCTGCGTCGAATTACCACGCTATCTGGAAGATGTATCTTTCGATGTGCACGTTCATTGGCATCCACGATCCTGGTGGTGAGGGGCTTGGCCTCGATGACGAAGGGCTCGGTCGTTCCTCGGTCCATGGGCATACGCCGGCCGAGGGTTGCATGGTCTAAGGACTTGGTCCTCTTTGATCGCTCACGATAGTGCGAGGAGTACCTAGACCTAGGGGTAGGAATCAAAACTCAGAGATTGATCTCGTCCAGAGTGCGGAGCACTATCTTCGGTCACGGTTTTTGCACGTCGCTTCGTAGTGGCTAAGGTCTTTCGTCTGCTCCGATTGGTTGTCTGGTGAACCGTGCAGGAGCCATTGAGATGATCACGAAGCCAGGACCGCCGGTGTTCACTTTGGATCCACGGACCACCAACCGTGGTATCTGATGGTACCACGAACGAGAAGACCTTCATCAGGGCAGAGGTCATGGTGAAAGATGTCGCGAGTGTCGTCTTTGATTGAGTTCTGCAGCACGAAATCCTTCGATTTTCAGCGTGGTCCACGTTCCCTTCCGTCGGGAGCGCTCTCGCGCAGTTGTATGTGGACTCGTATCTGGTATTGGATGCTACGAAACGCTTTCTTCCTTCCTGCCTCGCTATCCATCGACAGGACGGAAAAAGATGGCGATAGCGATCTCGAAAGTCCTCCGCCCTGTCCTCGTAGATTGTTGTCCATTGGTCGGACTATTCACGAAGACAGAGCGGAGGAGCGTCCTTGCTAGAGAGAGTGTTGGGTCTAAGAGATCTCTCTGACTAGGAACATGTACGAGACGTCTTGGAAACGTCCTTTCAATCGGTACTTGCCACCGCTGCCTCTAGGTTCCCCAACGTGACCGGGATCTTACGTTGCTTTGCGTTTTCGGATACAGGTATCGTGACGGTCAACACTCCATTTTCGAATCGGGCAACGACGCCGTTCACGTCGAGCTGGTGACCGAGATGAAGCGTCCGCTGATACTGGCCGGCCGATCGCTCTGAGACGATCAGGGAGTCGTTCGGGCTCCTGTGGAGCTCTCGCCGAGCGGAGACCGATAGGGTTCCGTTCTCTACCGAGATATCGATTGAGTCTGGACTCACCCCTGGTAGGTCAAACTCAGCGACATACGTATCCTCTCGTCGATAGAAATCGAGTGGTGCGTAGCTGACCTGGCTGGAAGCGTAGAAGCTGTTTGCAAGGCGCTCGAAATCGTCGAGCACTCGGACCTTCATCATGGCGTCTCTCCTTATTGATAGTCTTATTGTGATAGTTACTGAGTACAATATAGCATAAAACTTGATAAGGGTACGCTCAAGTACGATAATTTTTCGCATCAAAGATGCACGGCTCACCGTGCTAACCTGAAGTGGTTGAACCAGAAAGACTACGGGATGAGGTTTGTGTGAGCCT
>JAJYZP010000141.1 GCA_021799875.1 Actinomycetes bacterium
ACCTCCTCCAGATCGTGGCGCTCACCGCCATGGAGGCACCACGCTCCTCTTCTTACGACGCGCTCTGGGACGCCAAGGTCGAAACGCTCAAGTCGGTCCAACCGGTCTCTCTCGCACACTGCGTCACTGGACAGTACGAGGGCTACCACGACGTCGTGGGGGTCGCAGCGGGTTCGAAGACCGAGACCTATATCGCATTTCGACTAGACATCCCGACCTGGCGATGGGCCGGAGTCCCGTTTTTCCTTCGAACCGGCAAGGCTCTCTCTCAGAGAGTCACTGAGGTTCGGCTCATCCTGCGACGTCCACCAGAGCTCCCGTTTCTCCCCATCGCCAAGGGCAGACCCCCAAATCAGATCGTCATGCGAGTCGATCCAGATCCGGGTCTGCGTATCGAGATACTCTCTCAAGACCCAGAGAACGACACGCTCCGTCCGGTCCATCTCGATCTAGGCTTCGCCTCGCAACTTGGCACTGCACCCGAGCCTTACGAGCTGCTCCTCAAACATGCTCTCATCGGCGACCGTTCGCTCTTTACTCGAGAGGACGCCATTGAAGAGACGTGGAGGATCGTTAATCCTCTTATGACCTCGACGATCGAACCCATCTCCTACCTCCAAGGTAGTGACGGACCACCCCAGGCCGAAGCTCTCCTCAATGGGTATACGAACTGGCAGAGACCCTGGTTAAAGAGCTAGAGCAACCGGCCGTCGCTTCTGTCTCGTTGTAACCGAAGCGTACCGCAGTTAACGAAGTAAGCGAAAGGAAGAGATAATGTCATCACAGAGCGAACACCCTATGCAACTCGGAATGGTTGGACTTGGTCGGATGGGAGCGAATATCGTCCGACGACTCATGCAGGCCGGACACACGTGCGTCGTCTACGACGTGAACGAAGAGGCGATTGCTGCGCTGGAGGGCGAGGGAGCGATCGGTGCACGTACTCTCGAGGAGTTCGCAGCTAAGCTCACCCCGCCTCGGGCCGCGTGGATCATGGTACCAGCTGGAGCCATCACCGACTCGGCCATCAGTGCCCTGGGAGAGCTCTTCGAGCCGGGGGACATCATCATCGATGGAGGGAACTCGTACTATCGCGACGATCTCCGACACGCCGCCGAACTGAAGAAAAAGGGAGTTCACCACGTCGACTGCGGTACGAGCGGCGGTATCTGGGGTGCACAGCGAGGATACTGCCTCATGATCGGAGGCGAAGATGCGATCGTCCAACACCTCCGACCACTCTTCCAAACCATCGCCCCCGGGATGGATAGCGCTCCTCGTACCTCGGGACGCACAGGTGAACCAATCGATGCGGAACAGGGCTTCTTACACTGCGGCGGCAACGGAGCGGGCCACTTCGTCAAGATGGTTCACAACGGCATCGAGTATGGGATGATGGCAGCGTTCGCAGAAGGGCTCAACATCTTAAACAAGGCCAACATCGGCGAGACCACCTTTGAGTCTGATGCCGAGACCGCGCCGCTCGCACACCCAGAGTACTACCGGTACGACCTCGACCTCGCAGCGGTGACCGAGGTCTGGAGGAGAGGTAGCGTCGTCAGCTCGTGGCTCTTAGACCTCACGGCCGCAGCACTGAACGAATCACCTCAACTCGAGGAGTTTGCGGGGCGAGTATCGGACTCCGGTGAGGGTCGCTGGACTTCGATTGCAGCCATCGACGAGGGTGTCCCAACGCCGGTTCTTACTTCAGCACTCTACTCCCGCTTCTCCTCTCGAGGTCTCGCCGACTTTGGAGATAAGGTCCTCTCCGCTATGCGCAAAGGATTCGGTGGTCACGACGAAAAGAAGGAGTAGACCGTGCGGTTCCTCCGCAAACTCTTCATGCTCCAACGCCTTCAACCCCACAGTATGGCACATCAGCTCGTAGCGCAGCGTTGGAGTCCAATCACCGATCGATGGACGGCGAGACCGAGACCGAGACCGAGAGAAGGCGAGCTTAAATCGGAGTATCGCCTAGTCTCCTGCCACTAAACTATCGTCGTGTTCAGTGCATGGTTCCACCAGAGCTTCCCGCAAGAATAGTTTCACCACGATGTACCAAGGAGAGCTCTGTCTGACTATGACCATGCCCGAAGTACGGTACCACGCCGTTGTGCAGGGAGCCTGGCCTTGTTATCCCTACCGATCACGCTGGATCCCCCACACGGAACGGTTCATACATTATGTCTAATGCTGAAGAGCTTCCATCGGCGAAGCGAGCCCCGAGGAAAGTGCTCATACTCTCGGCCGAGATGGGCGAAGGTCACAACGCCGCCGCCGCCGCAATCACCGAGGCGATAGAAGAGCTCTGGCCGACGTGGACCGTTGAGCGTTACGATGCCGTAGAGATCAGAGGGAAGAGATTCGCTGCATTTGCGCGTGCTGCGTATGCGTTTGAGATTCACCACGCTCCCTGGTTCTACCAAGCCTTCTACGACGCCCTCTGTTCGTGGTCGTGGTTTGCCAATCCGCTCAAGCGAGTAACGAGCCGATTCTTTGCCAAGCGGATTGCGGAGGTCGTGAGACGATCGAATCCTGACCTCGTCCTCAGCACCTATCCCTATGGATCTGCGGCGTTGGACTGGATGCGCCGCCACGGATTCACAACCCCTACTGCAACGTTCATTCCGGCGTTCCACGCACATCCGTACTGGACCTACAGTGGGGTAGATCTGCACTTTGTGATGTATGAGACTGCAGCTCGTGACGCCAAGACCAAAGGCATCGAGTCGGGACTTCGCGTCGGTGCGCCCATGGTCCGAAAGGCCTTTGCTCCCCAACCTCGACAGGCAGCACGTGAGCAACTAGGGCTGAACCCCTCCACCTTCACGGTCCTAGTCACCGGTGGAGCGTGGGGGCTCGGAAGCCTCGCAGAAGCGATCGCTGCACTCGTACAGCTCAAAACTCCCATCACGATCCTTGCGGTCTGTGGTCACAACGACTCACTCCAGCGAGAGCTCATCGCTCTCGGAGCTCCTCCAGAGAAGCTCCGCGTCATCGGCTTCACCCACGACATGGCAAGACTCATGACCGCTTCGGACGCAGTGATCACCAATGGAGCCGGAGTGACGGTGCTTGAGGCCCTCAGATCCGCACGCCCCGTCATCGCATTTCAGCCGCTTCCGGGTCACGGAAGAGCGGCGACTAAGGTCATGGTCTCGAAGGGCCTCGCACTGCGTGCCGATGACGTCCAGTCCCTCGTCCAAGCCATCGACGACCTGGCCACCAAGCCGGAGCTCTACCAGCGACTCTCTGCAGCCGGTGAAGCCTTCAACGAAGGAAAGTCCATCGAATCGGATCTTCGCTTCCTCGCGCAGCGCCTCGATGAGCCTCGAGATCTCGAGAAAACTGCTGACTAGCTCTACCCGGTTCGCCAAGATCTCGGCAAATCAAATCAAATCAAGCTTGGATAGTCCCACAGTGCACAAGGTTCTCTGGTCTTCTCGCTCACCCTCGAGACCACTTCTTTCGCTCGATATTTGCACCGCATGGGCCTTGGAAAGCGAGACGCAATCTTAGCCATTGCGACGGTCAAAGGCCCGACCAAGGTAAGTGAGATCTGGCTAGCACCGCTCACATCGAGTCTTCCCTCATCCTTGAGGATAGGTTTCTCGCTCACCGGCTACCCCTCCTTCCTTGTGACCGGCTTCAAGGCGTACCCGGTGCCAACGCCATCGAAAGCTCTTCGATCCACGAGCTAGCACGAGACGCGTGTAGGGGCTCCAAAAACCGACCGAACCTAGAAAAATATCTTCCCCTACGCACGCTAGGAAAGGGAACGATCAACCTCCAAGTAACCCAATCGAGAGCAGGTGAGCAGGGAGCTTGACCAGGGCGGCACGACGTTGAGCGGAGAGAGGACCGGCGCTGGGGTCGCTAACTGTCTCGG
>JAJYZP010000142.1 GCA_021799875.1 Actinomycetes bacterium
AGCTGTCACTGCGGAGCGAACCACGCCTACAACCTTTCCCCTCCCTGAGCTGCCCGAGGAGGCGCACAGAGAGGGCCTCACCGGCCAGATCCAAGGAGCCCAACAACAACAACAGCAGCAGCAATACCAGCACCGGCAGCAGCAGGAGGAGGACCACGCTCTGGCCCATCTGAGCTCCTACGAGAAGACCTTCTGTGGTGAGTTCGATGTTGAGTAGGATTGCAGAGTCTCTGTTTTGGATCGGACGCTACCTTGAGCGAGCCGACGACACGGCACGAATCCTTGAGGTTCAGGTCCACCAGATACTCGAGGACGTCTCGGCCGACGAGGCGAGCATCTCTCGTTCACTCGTGCACGCTCTTGGAGTTCCAACTCAAGCGTCCGAGGAGATCGACTTCAATAACGTCATCAAAGCGCTCTCCTTCAACCTCGAACTGCCCGGTTCGATCATCTCGTCGATCACCGGTGCCCGAGAGAATGCACGTGGGATCCGCGAGTCGCTCTCAACTGAGCTCTGGGAGTGTCTAAACGTGACGCACAATACCCTCCTCGCACGTTCTACTGCGGTCGCATCCATCGGACCTCACGAGTTCTTTCGCTTCGCTCGCCACATCAAAGAACGTGTAGCGCTCGCATCAGGAATAGCAGAGATGACGATGGTCCGAGATGCTGGATGGCACTTTCTGACGCTTGGTCGTTCTCTCGAGCGGATCGATATGACCGTTCGACTTCTCGGGGTCCGTCACGCCTTCGCTTCCGACGCCAACGAGTGGACCGCTACGCTTCGCTCCTGTTCAGCGCATGAGGCGTATCTGCGCACCTACGGTGGAGAGATCAACGGTCTCAACGTGATAGAGTTCCTCCTTCTCGATCGGCTCTTTCCTCGATCGGTTCACTTTGCACTCCACGAGGCTGAGGTCGCTCTCGACCGCTTGAGCCCCAGTGTAGGCCGCTCTGGGACGGTCGGAGAGGCGCAACGCGTCCTCGGCCGTGCGCGCGCACTCCTGGACTATCACGAGATAGGAGAGCTCTATGCCTCGCTCCCTTCAACGCTCGTTGCCCTCCAGGCCGTCTGCTCCGAGACCTCCACCGCCATATCCGAGCGATACTTTCGAGTTCGAACTACGACACCCTGGCAACTTGATGACCCTGTCTTTCATTGAAACCGAGTCTTTCATCGCAAGAACTTGACCCTACAGAGCGGAGCAACCTATGAGCTGGCGGATATCAACGAAGCACGTTTCAACCTACTCCTACCAGACTCCCGTGATCTCGTCCTACAACGAAACTCGCATGACTCCAGTCTCATCAGAGCGTCAGAGGGTCCTTGAGTCTCAGATCTCGATCTCACCGGTAGCAGCGACCTTTCACTACCTCGACTACTTCGGCAGCTCCGTCTACGTCTTCGACCTCCACCAGCCCCACGACGTCTTGTCCATCACGAGCCAGGCCGTTGTGGAGACTACGCCGTATCGAGCACTCGATCACGAAGTGACGTGGGGTCAGATCCAACGGAGCGACGTCACCGATACCTTCTGCGAATACCTAGGTGATAGTCAATACGTCAACGAGGACGACGATGCCCTCGCTCTTGCCGAGACTTTTCGTTCTCACGCCACACCGACCGAAGCCACACATGCGATCTCAAACTACCTTCAAGGCGAACTGACGTACCTCCCGGGCTCAACCTCGGTCACCACAACCGCATCCGATGTCTTACGCCAGCGGAGCGGAGTCTGTCAAGACTTTGCACATCTCGCTCTCCGGTTGTTGCGGTACCTCGGCATCCCTGCTCGATACGTCTCCGGCTACCTCCACCCCCTCGAGGGGGCCGAGATCGGTGCCCAGAACATCGGCGAGAGCCACGCCTGGATCGAGGCCTGGCTCGGCGGATGGTACGCTCTCGATCCCACGAACGGTGCCCCAGTCGGAGAGCGCCACATCACCGTAGCAAAAGGAAGAGATTACGCCGACGTTCGGCCGTTTCACGGGATCTATCACGGAGGTAGCCTCGAACGTTTGACCGTAACCGTCGAACTCGTTAGGCTCGCCTAGCCCCTCGTGGCGCCGGACGCAAACGAGCTCGCATGAGCTCTGCAGTACGGGAGACTACGAGTTCAAGCACCATAATGTCAGGAAGCGCCGATCCGCCCCGCAGGGCTCTCTCGCTCTCTCCGAGCCAGAAAAAGATTCGATGATAGTCAGTGAGCGATAGCCGAGTTGCAACGCCGTGTAGCTTTGTGACGATGAAGGGAGCCTTCCCTTTGCCACCCGCAGCAACGAGCGCCCCGTTCTGAGCCTCAGCGGTCCGAAGCGTTGGCGAAGCGAGAGCGGCCAAGTCTAAAAAGTAGCGCGTCAGCACCGAGAGCAACAGTGGAGCGGGTTTGGCGTCAAAGGTCATCATCCGCTCGAGCATGACGAGTGCTTCTGCGGTCTTGCCTGCCTCGATCAGCTGGGTCAACTTCCAAGGTGGGAGATCACCGCCCTTTGGAAGATACGGCTCCAAGTCGCTGGCGTCGATGACGAGGCCTGGGGCAAACGAAGACCCGAGGACGCTCAGCACGCTCTGGACGAGTCCCACATTGTTGCCGAGAGCAAGGCTCAGTGCACGTTGCGCATCCGAGGAGAATCGAAGGTCCGACTCCGTAAGGGCACGAGCAAGGTACTCCTCGCGCGCCCGATCGTTGGCCAACTTCGTGTCACGTGCCGTAGCGTTCGACTTAAGGTACGCAGCGAGGCTCTTCTTCACCGCCCCGACCGTGCTCATGAGCACGAGATTGTTCGGGTCGACCTGTCTCAGCGCATCCACACAGCGAGCAGCGTCATCTTCGTTGAGTCGGTCGACTCGCCGAAGTACCAAAATGGTGGCCTCCGCAAACATCGGACTCTGGGCCCCGGCCCCCAAGAACTCCCGTATGTCGACCTCCCCAGCGACACAGGAAAAGAGCTCCACATCTCCACGGAAGCGGTCTCGAGCCGACGAGAGCTCCTCAGCAAGCGCTTCTTCCACCATGACCTCATCGTCTCCGGTCACAAAGACGATCGGGATCTGCAAGTCAGGTGACTCTGAGGTCGGTGACGTCATCAGGCGTGCTGAAAGCGCTCGGGATCGGAGATTGCGGTAAGAGTATCGAGAACTCGACGAGTCCCTCGCACGTCGTGAACACGAAAGATACGGGCCCCGCTCAGGTAGCTCAGCGCCACAGCTGAGAGCGAAGCAGCACGCCTATCTGTGACCTCGAGTTCGAGAGTCTCACCGAGAAACCCCTTATTCGACGCAGAGATCAAGACCGCAGGTCCCAAAGTGGCGAGTCGGTCGGTGTTGGCAAAGAGCTCGAGTGACTGCTCCGTTGTCTTTCCGAGATCGAACCCTGCGTCGATGGCAATCGCGTGCTCTTGGACTCCCGCTTGGCGAGCACGACGTACGCGTTCTACGAGAAACTCCTCAACCTCCCCAAGCAGATCGCCGTAGATCGGCTCGGGATCTTTGATACGAGGTGAGAGACGAATATGGGTAGCTACCACCGCTGCCCGATGTCGAGCAGCAACCTCTAGGTACTTTGGATCTGCGAAACCGGAGATATCGTTGCCGATGTGGGCACCCGACGACAGCGATGCGTCGAGAACCTGAGCATTCCAGGTATCGACAGATATCTGGACCCCGAAGCGCTGCGCAACTGCCTCAACCGCCGGGACCACTCGCTCGAGCTCTTCAGCTTCGCTAACTTCTGGTCCAGGCCCCGCCTTGACACCACCGATATCTACAATATCTGCTCCTTCCGCTACCAGAGTTTCCGCCTTGCGCAAGAACTCGTCGAAGGCGAAGTAGCTACCCTTGTCGTAGAAGGAGTCTGGCGTTCGGTTCAA